>JAQXTF010000142.1 GCA_029219345.1 Eggerthellales bacterium | reverse complement strand
TGGAAGGATTCCTGGCGGGTTATCCCATGGTCGATATCAAGTGCGCTTGCTATGACGGCAGCTATCATCCCGTCGACTCCAACGAAATGGCCTTCAAGACCGCTGCGCGCATCGGTTTCCGCGCTGCCTGCGAAAAGGCGTCCCCGGTCATCCTTGAGCCTGTTGCCACTTTGGACGTTGATGTTCCCGAAGAGTTTGCTGGCACCATCATGGGCGATATCTCCACGCGTCGCGGCCGCATCGTCGGCACCGATTCCTCCGACATTCCGGGCCACACCATCATCAAGATGCGCGCTCCCTATGCCGAGGTTGTTTCCTACACCAAGGATCTGCGTTCTTTGACCCGCGGCGAAGGCTTGTACACTATGGTCGTTGATGGCTACGAAGAAGCTCCGGCTGACGTGACCAAGAAGCTGGTTGCTGCCCACGAGGCCGCCAAGGCATAACGCTTGCTTACATAGTTGGCGGGGTTGCGCCCCGCAAAAGAAAGGCCCCGTTCGATTGAGCGGGGCCTATTTGTGTTGTGCGCTGCACGCGGCCAAATGCGGGCGGGCCTCGGGATCCATGGCTTCATCTTGCTGCCTTGGGCGCTGTCGAGAAAGCGCCTTCTGGGCGCTGCCGCGAAAACCCTTTCGCAATCTTCGTTCCGCAAAACCTAAATGGATGGAAAAGGGGAAATGAGTGCCTGCGAGGTGGAAAAAAACGCCGCAAAACCGCCATTTGAGTGCCTGATGCACCCTGAAATCGCCCTTCTCGTGCGCAAAACGCGGCTTGTGAGACCTTCGGAGGCACTCAGATGGCGAATCTCGTCCATTTAACATTTCCCCGTTCCCCGAATCACTCGCTCTTGCCCTGGAGGCGTTTGGCCGATCGGAAGGGTTTCGCTCAGAAGCTTCGCAGCCTTCGCTACACCCTTTGGACCACCCAAGCGCTTTCTGGGTCTTTCCGGAAGGCGAAGTGAGGGCTGCGGAATTTCTGAACGTAGCCTTTCGGAAAGACCCTTTCGAAGAAAAGCAAGGCCCCACTCATGCGAGCGGGGCCTTTTGATGGGATGGAAAGGAGGATGTCTTAGTTTGGTTTAGCGTCCCATCAGATCGTTTACACCCGACCAGGCAAGAGCGATGCCGCCACCAATGGCTAGCAGGCCTGGGCCTGGCAAGATGAGCATGGGAATACCCGCCATGGCAATTGCAGCGCCGCCGGCAATTTTTGCGATGCCTTGCAAGGGCGATGAAGCAGTGCGGGCGTTTTGCGTGCTGAAATTGTACGGACGGGATGGGCCTGGTCCATCGATAATGGTGGCCTTAACGTACTGGGGCTCGGAAGTGTTGAATGCAGATGCCATGATGAGCCTCGCTTTCTGACGTGTTCTGTCGAGGCTCATTATGGCGTATGTGCTGAATGATTTTGGGAGCAGGCCAAATGGTAGCCGTCCCGTTGCCGTTCCGTAAGAATGGAGCGATGCTGCTACAGCCAGGCAACCGTCTCTTCCAGAGGACGGCGGTTGGTGTGCAGGTGGGCAGGCTTGCTGTCTTCTGCGGGAATGCCCAGGTCGATGACGGCGCGAACCACCATGTCTTCGGGAATGCCGAAGGAAGTGCGCAGCGATTCCTCGCTGTAGGCGCCCAGCCAGCAGGTGCCTAGGCCGGCGTCGGTGGCGGCCTGCCTCCAGCACGGCTTCGATTTGCTCGCGGGCGGGTTCGGCGGTGTCGTATTTGCGAACGGAGTAGCGGTTTTTCAGCGTCTCAAGAAGTTCCACGGGGTGCTCCTTTCTAACGTTTAATCCGATTAAATCCAAGTCGCAGGGAATACCTTGCGGTATGCTGTAGAGAGCATGAAAAAGGGGTGGAGCGCATGAAAACGATTTTCGTTATTGGCGGCATGGGGGCCGGTAAGTCTACGGCGTCACGTGCGCTGGCAAGTCAGGGAATTCCCCTGATTGACCTGGATGTTGTTGGTCATGAGGCGCTGACCCTCGATGTGGTGGCGCAAGAGCTTGCCGCCGCCTTTGGCCCTCAGGTGCTTGATGCTCAGGGCAACGTGATTCGCGGGGAAGTGGCGGCTGCGGCTTTTGCCAGCGAGCAGGCTACCCAGATGCTGAACGGTATTACCCAACCCCGTATTAGAGAGCTGTTGGCTCAAAAACTTAATGCCCTTGAGCGCGAAGGGCAGAA
>JAQXTF010000141.1 GCA_029219345.1 Eggerthellales bacterium | reverse complement strand
GGTCTTCAGTACGCCAAAGTAAATGGGCAGCCATTCCAGGCAGTTCATCATGAGGATGCCTACTTTGTCACCCTGCTTGATGCCGCGCTGCATAAGCAGATTGGCGAAGCGGTTGGCCTTTTCGTCAAAAACATACCAGGTAATCTCGCGGCGATACGGCGCGGTGCCAGCGCTTTCAATAAGGCTGTAGTCGCGCCAGGTTTTGCGGCTCGGCTCCTGAATGGCGCGGTTGACCTCAACCAAGGCCACTTCGTTGCCGTACAGAGCGGCATTTCTTCTCAGAAAATCGGTTACGGGCATGGGTTTCCCTTCCGTGAGGGCACAGAGCGCGTCGTGGTGCGTAGGCGCCCTTCTGTGCACGCTTAGTTACTTTTTGCACAAACGCAAATATTACCTTAAATATTACGATGCTATACTGTTGCACATGCTAAACGTTGGAAAATATTCGTATAAGTTAGTCGTGCGCGTGCGACAAGCTCTGTTAATGCTGCTTGTTGCCTTGGCTCTTATGGCGTTGTTGCCTGTTTTGTCTCGCGCGCTGCCGGCGGCGGAGCCAGCTTTGCGCACTGCGGCCTATGCGGAAAGCTCCCTGTATTCCTACACGCCTCAGAACGCTTATCAGGTTATGACCAGCACGGGCATTCCCTATATGTCTATGACTCGCGTGCGTACCACGGCCGACATTATGGATTTGTTTACGTACTCGGACAACGAGGATCGTGGCCACACCTATCTTATTATTTGCCCCAACTGGGAGTGGAAAGACGTGTCGGAGGCTTATACGCCCAGCTTGTACGAGTTTTTGTATGCTCATACGTCGGCTAACATGATTGAAGACGGTGTTGCCAATTGGTGGGAGTTGTGGGATTACGAATCGCTGCACACCATGTTGCTTATGGACGCCAGCCACACCGATTTGGACGAGGTTTTGCGCCGTGTGCTGGCTTCCCTGAAAACAGGCGACACGCTGGTGGTTACCAACTCAATGGCGTTTGCGGGCATTGAACCCACGGAGGAAAAGTACTCCACTGTCATGATCAAGGATGCTTCGGGCAAGGGTTTGTTGCGTTCTTCGACCACCCGACACATGGGCCTTATTACCACGGAAGACGGTGTGAATGCGCTCAGGGCGCTTATTGTGGACCCCGAGCAACGCTTCCCGGCCGACCTGACCATTTATCCGTTTTCGGAGTTGATGCCCACCAAGACGCGCTTGGATATTTTGACTCACGATGCTTGCGCGGCTCAGGCGCTGCAGCAGTCGCAGCCCACTTTTGTTATTGTTTTCGCAGGCTTGTTGGTTTTGGCCATTATTCTAACGGCAGTGTTGCTGTTCTTGGAAATGCGTATTCGTCCTAGGATCTTGGCATACTTGCTGCCGGCTTGCCGCATTTTGTGGATTTTTGAGCTCTCCATTCCGCTGGCTGCCTTCCTCATGATGTTGCAGCTTCCTACGGCGCCCGATGCAGAAATTGCCCTGGATTACTTCTGGTTTGTTACGATGGAAGTATCGCTGGTGTGCATTGTGATTGCCTTGGTGTTCCGCTGGTCCTTGGCGTATGTGGCCATCTTGCTGGCAACGGTGGTTACGCTCACGCTTGATCAGGTGTTTGGTGGCCCTCTTTCCGCTGGCAGCTACCTTTCTTACGCTCCCATTGAAGGCGTGCGCTTCTACGGCATTGGCAACGAGGGCGCGGCGCTGTTGTTTGGTGCCTGGGTCATGCTGGTGTCGTTCTACCTAACCAGGCGCCCCTTTACGCCGCTGGCTCAGGCTCTGCGCAAGTGGCTGTACCCGGTGCTTTCCTTGGTGGTTATTTGCGTTATCGCATTGCCCTGGCTGGGTGCCAATTTTGGCGTGATTATTTGGGGAACCGTGGGCATTTACGTTTCCTGGCGTCTGTTTAACACCGCGCGCCTGCGCAAACGCGAAGTGATTGCCGCCATTGGCGTGGCGGGCTGCATGGCTCTTTGCGTGCTGGTGCTGGATACCACCTTCAACGGCGAATCGCATATGGGCGGCCAGATTGATATTTTCAGCGGCCAATTCATCATTCAGATTTTCATTATGTTCGAGAATGTGGCGCGCCTTTCCTTCGACACCCTTGCGTATTCGCCGCCTATGGCCGTGGTGTTTGTGGCGCTTATGACCTTCCTTATTGTGCTCACCGTAAAGCAGCCAGGACCCTACGCCAAGTTTTGGGCCGACCACAACGAATTCCACGGTGCGTATAACGCGCTGCTGGTTTCGGCGCTGCTTATGCTGCTGGTTGAAGACTCGGGTATTTTGATGCCTGCGCTGCTAACGCTGTATCCGCTTTCGGGCCTTATGTGGTTCATTTGCGATTACCATAGTTGGCATATTCGCGACTTCATCAGGGAAAACAGGACAGTCGAGCGATGAGTTCGCGCGAGGCTGCCTTGCAGGAACTGGC
>JAQXTF010000140.1 GCA_029219345.1 Eggerthellales bacterium | reverse complement strand
GGCATCGGCCACCTCCACCACCGAACGCTCGCCCATGCCGTAAAGCAGCAGGTCAGCCTGGGAATCCAACAGCACCGAACGGCGCACGCTGTCGCTCCAGTAGTCGTAGTGGCTCAGGCGGCGCAAACTAGCCTCAATGCCGCCGATGATGATAGGCACGCCGCGATACACCTTGCGAATGAGGCTGCTGTACACAATGGTAGCGCGGTCGGGGCGCATGCCGCCCTTGCCGCCGGGCGAATAGGCGTCGGTGCGGCGGCGCTTCTTGGCCACGGTGTAGTGGTTCACCATGGAGTCCATGTTGCCGGCGCTCACCAAAAAGCCCAGACGAGGCTGGCCAAACACCTGCACGCTGGCCTCATCCTTCCAGTTGGGCTGGGAAACGACACCCACCTTGTAGCCGTTGGCCTCCAGCATACGAGTGATGATGGCCGCGCCAAAGCTGGGATGATCAACATAGGCGTCGCCGCACACGTACACGAAGTCAACCTGGTCCCAGCCGCGGGCGCGCATTTCCGCCGCGGTGGTGGGCAAAAGGGTATTTTGAGGAACGTTTGTCATGGTTCTACTTGAAAATCACTTTTTTATACAGCACGAAATTCCACAGCACGATGCACGCCATGGTGCCCACCTTGGCCAGCAGCGGGTACACGCCCACACCGGCCAGCAGATCAATGGTCACGGTGCTGAAGGTGGTGTTCGCCGCAAAAAGCACCAGATACAGTGCCAGGCTGCGAGCCGGATTGCTGGTGCTCTTGAAGGTGACGTTGCGGTTCACCAGGAAGTTGAAAACCGTGGCAATAACCACCGCCGTCACGTTGGCAATGCGCAGGTCAACGCCAAAGGCGGCGCTCAGCAGCTGAAACAAACCCAGCTCAATAATGGCCGAGCTACCGCCCACCATCAGGTATTTGATGGCTTCCCATAGGGTTTTCTTGCTGGTTTGTTGCGGCGTTTCGTTCATGCCCTCAGTTTACCATGAGAAACGGGCCACGCATGCGCGCAGCCCGTTCCAACAGCGGGAAGGCACGTGCCGGCCCGCCAAGGTTCCTTGTAATGCAAGCGACTTACAGCTTGGAGCCGCAAGAGGGACAGAAGGCGGCATCCGAGGGAACAACATCGCCGCATGTGGGGCACAGCAGCTCAACTTCCGGCTCAGGAGCGGGCTCGGGAACCTTGGTGCCACAGTTGCCGCAGAACAGCGCGCCCTCACCCAGCGGAGCGCCACAATTGATGCACACGTTTTCCTTGGCAGCCTTGGCGGCAGCGGCAGCGGCTTCCTTGGCGGCCTTTTCGGCTTCGGCAGCAGCGATGGCAGCCTCAACCTGGGCGATTTTCGCATCAACGGCCTCAACAGCAGCGTAGAGCTCTTCGTAATCAATGCGGAAAGCGGCGTTTTCCTTGGTGGCAGCGAATACAGCGGCACCCAGGGCTGCGCAGGCCTCTTCGCGCTTGCGCTGCAGCTCGCTTTGCTTCACCTTGGTGGAGGCGTTATCAATTGCACCACTTACCTTATCAGCGCCTTTGTTCAGCAGCTCGCTGGCGCTTTCCAGAATATTAGTATCAAAGATGCTCATAGCGTTTCCTTCCTTTTGGAATCGGGATGGCCCCATTGTACGCTGCGCGCGGGGCACAAAGGTGTCCGTTTGGCATCAGCTTTCTTGCGAAATTGCAACCTTTCGGTTCATTTTGCGCTTTACCTGGCAGGAGTGCCTGTCCCCGGTGCCAGGCTAGGCATTGACCTGGGCGATGATGCGCTGCGTGCGAGCGGCAACTTCAGCCTTGACGGCATCCACATCAATGCCGGGCCACGCGCCATCGCGATACACCACGGCGCCGTCGCACATAGTGAGCACCACGTCGGAACCGCTGCCGGAATACACGATGTTCACCAGGGGGTTGGTCATAGGGCACCACTGAGGACCGGTGACGTCCAGCACGCACAGGTCGGCCTTGTAGCCCACCTTCACCAGGCCGCAATCCAGGCGACCCTGAGCCTTAGCGCCGTTCACCGTGGCGGCGGCCAGCACTTCTTTGGGAGTCACCAGAGTGGGATCAAGGTTTTTGCCCTTGTGCAGCATAGCCATGAGGTACATATCCTGGAACATGTCATGATTGTTGTTGGAAGCCACGCCGTCAGTGCCCAGGCACACGTTCACGCCTGCGGCAATCATGTCGGGCACAGGAGCAAAGCCGCTGGCCAACTTCAAGTTGGAAGCAGGGTTGTGGGCTGCGGAAACGCCTTTGGCGGCCAAGATCTTGATGTCTTCCTCGTTCACCCACACGCAATGGCCGGCAGTCAGAGGCACATCGAAGGCGCCCAGGCTGTCAAACCACTGCACCGGGGTCATGCCGTTGTGGCGCGCCTTGCAATCTTCTACCTCGGAAGCGGTCTCAGACAGGTGAATCTGCATGCCCACGCCGTTTTTCTTAGCCCAGTCGATGATGCTCTTGCAGGTCACATCGTTATTGGTGTATTCCGCATGGACGCAAGCCTCAAACTTGATGCGGCCGTTGGCCTCGCCGTTGTGGTTGGCCACGCCGTCTTCCATTTCGGCAAAGCAGGGGAATTCAGAAATGTCCTTGGGCTCGAAGGCCAAGGGGCTGGTGCACAGGTTTGCCTTCATGCCGGCCTGGATGGTGGCCTGGGCGCGCTGGGGGGTGTAGTAGTACATGTCGCTGAAGGACACGCAGCCGTAGCGGCTCATTTCGGCGCAGGCTAGAAGGGTTGCCCAGTAGTTGTCTTCGCCGTTCATCTGGGCTTCAAAGGGCCATACCATATCGTTGAGCCAGTTTTGCAGGGGCAGGTTTTCCGCGTAGCCGCGCAGCAAGGTCATGGGAGCGTGGGCGTGGGTGTTGTACAGAGCGGGCATCAGCAGACGGCCGGCGCCTTCGTACACCTCACCGTAGGCGGCGGCGTTTTCAGGAGCGCAGTCACCAATGTAGACAACCTTGTCTTCAAGGACGCCAACCCACTGGTGCTCTTTGCACTCAAAGTTTTCGTCAATAAGCGTGATATCAGCAAACAGCATGGCAAATCCTTTCTATTTTGGCGCTGTGGTACTTTTTATGACTACATTTTATTTGATAGTGTCAAATATTTTCATGACGTTATAGTAACCGTAAGCAGAAGCTTTCGCAAAGCTTTCTTTGCCTGTGGTATGATGCGCTCAGTAATAAATTAGCAGTGACACCCCCAAGAGTGCTACTGCATGAGAAAAAAGGAGAAAGATTATGGATTGCAGCGGAAGCTGTGGAAGCTGCCACGAAGAGGGCTGCGGCGATCGCCAGCAAGGACCCCGCTTCCTGGGTCAGAACAAGAACGCAAACATCAAGAAGGTAATCGGCGTTGTATCCGGTAAGGGCGGCGTTGGCAAGTCCAGCGTATGCTCCATGCTGGCTGCCGAAATGAACAAGCGCGGCTACAAGGTTGGTATCCTGGACGCCGACGTAACCGGTCCTTCCATCCCCCGCACCTTTGGTGTGACCAACGCAGGCCTGAGCGCTTGCGAAGACGGCCTGGTTCCTCCCGCAACTGAGAGCGGCATCAAGGTTATGTCCGTTAACCTGCTGCTGCCTGAGGAAGACACCCCCGTTGCATGGCGTGGTCCCGTTGTTTCCGGCATCATCAGCCAGTTCTGGAACGAAGTATGCTGGGGCGACATCGACTACCTGTTCGTTGACATGCCTCCGGGAACCTCCGACGTATTCCTGACCGTGTTCCAGAGCCTGCCTGTTGACGGCATCGTGACCGTTTCCGCACCTCAGGAACTGGTTGCTATGATCGTTGGCAAGGCCGTGAACCTGGCTGGTTCCGTAGGCGTACCCGTTGTTGGCCTGGTTGAGAACATGGCTTACTACGTATGCGATCAGTGCGAGAAGAAGCACTACATCTTCGGCGAGCCTCAGGGTGCTGCCGTGGCCGAGAAGTACAGCATTCCCGCTGTTGCAACCCTGCCCCTGAACCCCGAAGTTGCCAAGATGTGCGACAACGGCCTCATTGAGAGCTACCCCGTCAATGGCGCCCTGGACCCCGTTCTGGAAGCCGTTGAGAACGCATTCCGCGAGGAAGCTCACGAGGAGTTCGTTCCCGAGAAGGAAGCCGAATAAATAACGGCGCTCCCCCTGAACACGAAAGACCCGCTTCGGCGGGTCTTTTTTGTTGCAAAGGGAAATTTCTCCCTTGAATCTTCACTGCAAATGCAACGAGGCAAAAAAGTAGTGGCACACGGCTTCCGATACAATGGTGTTTGCGACGACATCATGAATATCGGAGGAAGCCAATGCGCCACCACACACATCTTACCCTAAGCGAGCGCGAGGACATAATGATCATGCGCCGCGAGGGCAGAAAAATCACGGAGATCGCGGAGGCGATCGGCCGAAGCAAGTCGACCGTCTCCCGCGAGCTGCGGCGCAACTCGTGCCAGAGGTTCTACCGCGCGTCCACCGCCCAGGGCCGCTACGAGTCCCGCCGCAAGGCGTGCCGCCGCCCGCGCATCCTAGACAACGATGATCTGTTCCGCCTGGTCGGAGATAAGTTCCTGGGCGAACAATGGTCGCCCGAGCAGATCGAGGGCAGGCTCGCGCTGGAGCTGGGCGCCAGCCCCGTGAGCGACAGCACCATCTACCGGGCCATAGCCGAGGGCCGATTCGACGCCTGCATCGGCGGGCGCAGGGCGGCCTGCAGGCTCAGGCGCAAGGGCAGGCGCCGCCGATCCCCGCAATCTGTTTTTGATAGAGTATTTTTT
>JAQXTF010000139.1 GCA_029219345.1 Eggerthellales bacterium | reverse complement strand
AGCGCCCGAAGGCCACATTGACCTGCGTACCGACAACCTTCCCTACTGGAATTTCACCTTGGGGCAGCTGGACATTGCCGGCTACGAAATTGTGGCCCAGTCCGATGATCTGCATCGCGACGCCGCCGCCTTCGACGCGGTGCTGAACAGCGAATACGACGCTCGTACCACCGCCCGTGGCGCTCGGGTGCGCTACTTGCAGGCGCTGCCAGGCCCCGAGCGCGAAAGCTACCAGCAAACCGATAAGCTGGGACTTTCCGAATATCTGCCCGAAGACATTGAGAACTTTGATGAAATTCCCTACGGAATGGAAGATACTATTACCAATATGCGCAACCGCCGCGCCAACGCGCGGGCCCGTGCGCAGCGCATCACCCAGTAAGGAGCACTATCATGAGCATGAAGCAGGAACGAATCATGAGATACGCCGGCACTTGGTGCCTGGCCTTTGGCATCGTGGCCATCGTAACCGGCCTGGCTGTCGGCGTTGGCAACGTAGTGGCCGGCAGCAAGCTGCTGCACAACTCCTCCTCCGCGAAATAGGCGCACCATGTACAAGATCGCCCTTGCCCAGATGCCCCACCCCGCCGACGGCAATGTAGTGGCCGCCGCACGGCAGCAGGCCCAAGACGCCGCCAATGCCGGCGCCCAGCTGCTGGTGTTTCCCGAGTGCCTCATGACGCCCTTCGAGAAAACGCCAGAAGATTTTGCCGCCAGCGCTCAGCCTTTGGAAGGCCCTTTTGCCCAGGCCATGCGTCAGATGGCTCGCGAATTCGGCCTGTGGGTGGTATTCACCATGAACGAAGAGAACAGCAAGGGCGGCGCTCCCTACAACACCGCCGTGGTGGTGGACGATCAAGGGCGCCTGGTGAACCGCTACCGCAAGACCCACCTTTACATTGCCCACGGCCTGGACGAATCCCAGAAGATGAGCTTTGGCAAGGAGCTCTTCCCGCCGGTGGAAACGCCCTTTTGTACCCTTGGCCTGGGCATTTGCTACGATTTGCGCTTCCCCGAGATGGCGCGCGTTGCCGCCCTGGCCGGTGCCGATTTGCTGGTCTTCCCCACCGCGTGGGTGAAGGGTCCCCACAAGCTGAACCACTGGCGCACCCTGCTTGCGGCCCGCGCCATTGAAAACGAGCTGTTCGTGGCCGGTTGCTGCCGCCCCGACAGCAACTATGTGGGCCATTCCCTGGTGGCTGACCCCCTGGGTAACATCATTGCCGAGGCGGGGGAGGGCTCCGAGCTTCTGGTGGTGGAAATCGACCGCGACCAGGTGGTTTCCGCCCGCGACGCCATGCCCTGCTTGGAGCATAGGCGCCCCACCTTGTACCAACCCCTCATTGCCCAGTAACGCCCGAAAGGCCCGCCATGACCCCCGAAGAAATTGCCAACCTGCTCCCCGCCTTTTTCGCTCCCGAGCTGCGCGCCACCTACGGCGATGACGCCAGCCGCGTGCTGGAGGGTCTGGCCCAGCAGCGGCCCACCACCCTGCGCGCCAACACGCTGCACGCCACCCGCCAAGAGGTGGCCGACCAGCTGACAGCGGAAGGCTTTAGGTTCCAGCAGGTGCCTTGGTACGCCGACGCTTTCATCCTGGAGGAAAACCCCCGATCAAGCCTGTGGGACAGCACCCTGATCAAAGAGGGAAACGTGTACGTGCAAAGCCTGTCGTCCATGCTGCCGGTGCTGTTTATGGACCTGAAGCCCGGCTTGGACGTGCTGGACATGTGCGCGGCCCCCGGTGGCAAGACCACCCAAATTGCCGCCCTGGGCGCGGGACAGCTGCATCTGACCGCCTGCGAGCAAAACCCGGTGCGCGCTGATAAACTGGACTTCAACCTGCGCAAACAGGGCGCAGCAAATGTCATGGTCATGCGTCAGGACGCCCGCAAGCTGGACAGCTTCTTCAGCTTCGACCGCGTGCTGCTGGATGCTCCCTGCTCGGGAAGCGGCACCCTTTCTGCCACCGACCCCAAGCTGGCCAAGCGTTTTTCGGAGGCCCTGGTGAAAGACTCCTGCAAGAAGCAGGCAGCGTTGCTGCAAAAGGCGCTGGAGATTGTGAAACCCGGCGGCATTCTGCTGTATTCCACCTGCTCGGTGCTGAAGCGGGAAAACGAAGAGATTGTTGCCGCCGCCCTGAAGCAGGCAGCCAAAAAGGGTAGCTACAAAATTGAGGCCCTGGATCTTAGCGGCTTCGAGGGCCTTCCCCTGCTGCCTTCCACTCTGGAGGGCGCCGTCACCGTATGCCCCACGGCCCTGTTCGAGGGCTTCTTCATGTGCCGCATCCGCCGCTACGCATAAGCGCGCATGATACGCATGAGATCTTAGATCTGGGGCAGGGCGATAGCCACAATGCCCGCCAGCAGCACCACGATGCCCGCAATGCGCCAGGAGTTAATGGGCGATTTGGGCGTGCGGAAGAACCCGAAGGCGTCCACCGCCACACCGCCTATGAGCTGGCCTAACTGATTGGCAGCCGTGTTCAAGCCCGTTCCCAACACCGGCATGGTGATAATCAGGGACGTCACGCCGTACACGCCATAGAGGCCACCGGTGTCCATCCACAGCGGAATGCCCTTCAGGGAGGGCAAGCGCCCCTTGTTGGTGGCCAGCACCAGCACCAAAAGCACCAGGGCGCCAATACCGAAATGCACCACAATGGCCTCCATCAGACCAGTATGAGAGCGCAGGGCCACGTTGATGGGCAGCTGAACTGCTGCAGCAGCGCCCGCCGCCAGCATGATAAGCACCGCACCTGCCGGCTTTTTCTGAACCGCCACGTTCCCCTCCTTGCGGGCCTGCACCATGCGGCCGCGATACACCAGCATCACGCCCGCCAGCAGCAACACGCAACCCAGAACGCGCAAAGGTTCAGCCGCCACTTTCTCTACACCCATAAGGCCCAGCCCGTCAATGACAAAGCTGAACACCATTTGGCTCATGATTTCCAAGGTAATGGTCAGCGCCGCACCCAGACGAGGGGTAGCGTAGGCGAAGCTGAACACCACGAATGCGCCCAAGGGGCCGCCCATAAGCTCCCACGGCTGGCACTCCAGGGCGCCCATTACGCCGCTATAGCCTCTGACCAGGTACAACACAATGTTGATAAGCACCGCTGCCAGAAAACCGCCCGTGAAAGAAACCAGAGCCGCCTGCATAACGCCAATGTGCTTGCCCAGGGCAGCGTTGGTGGGGCCTTGGGCCGCGCCGGCAAAACCCATGGTCATGGCATAGAGCATCATGGCTACAACAAGCATGCCAGCTCCTCATCGGTTAAGCGGCGGCTTTCTCCTTCCGCCAACGCAGGGTCAAGGGTCAAGGGGCCCATAGACAGCCGCTTCAGGTACACCACTTCGTTGCCGCGGGCCTCCCACATGCGTTTCACCTGATGGTAGCGGCCTTCATGCAGCGTCACCAGCACCTCGTTGGGGTGCTCGGCATCAGGAATTTCCAACTGCGCCGGCAAGGTCAGGTCGTCGTCGCCAATGTTCAGACCTGCCTCAAAGGCGACAACGTCTTCGGCGCATGCGGCGTGATCCAAGCGCGCAAAATACACCTTGTCCACGTGATGGCCCGGGCTCAGCAGCCTATGGGCCAGCTGGCCGTCGTTGGTGATGAGCAGCAAGCCCACCGTGTCTTTGTCCAGACGACCCACGGGGAACAAATCCTTGCGATACTTGCCTTCCACCAGGTCAACCACGGTTTCCGACCCGTCATCACAAGTGGCGGAAACCACGCCCGCGGGCTTGTTCAGCATCCAATACTCAAAAGGCGCATACACAATGCGCTCATGATTGAACTCCACCACGTCGGTTTCGGTGTCCACCTTGATATCAGCCTTGTTGGCATAGCGGCCATTGATGTAAATGCGACGCTGCTTCACCAGCGCCTTCACCTCGGTACGCGACCCCAGGCCCATATCGGCCAGATATTTATCCAAACGAAGCTTCACCGCTTCACTCCTTTAACCTACGCGGCAATTTTTGTTCGTGCCACGGTATGGTACCATTCGCCCAACGAACTTTAACGCGCAAAGGAAAAACCTTCCCCCGAAAGGAACATTCTCCATGAAGGAATTGCTTGTCATCGTGCCCTTCAAGGACCATCACATGGAGTGAGACACTTTGCCCTGAGCTGTTTGTCTCATTTTCCAAACAAAAAACGCCCCCGGAATTCGGGGGCGTTCCTTTTACTTGAGCCGCTTCAATTACTTGCGGATTGCCTTAGCAACCAGCTGATCGTACTCAGCGTCGGTGAGCTTGTAGTTGTAGAAGGTCTCGTAGTAGCTAGTGACAACAGACTTCATGTCGGTCTTGAACTTGTCGGGGTAGCACAGACGGGGGAACCACTGCAGGCCCATGATCTGGTTCACCGTGGGCGGGTTGTTCAGCCAGGTGTAGGGCTCGGCGGGAACCTCGTAGTAGTTGTTGTTGGCGATGGCGGCAATGTGCTTCCAGGTGTCATCAGCGGCAACGGTATCGTAGATGGTATTGGGGCCGAAGATGATCATCTCGGGGTTCCAAGCGGAAATCTGCTCCAGGGAAATCTCGTTGCCCAGGCCGGAGCCAGAAGCCTTCTCCACCACAACCACGTTGTTGGCGCACATATCAAGGATGGTGCCCTGGAAAGAGCCCTTGGCAATAGCAGCCAGGCCGCTTTCGCCTACCAGGTAGGCAACATTCACGCGCTGATCCTCGGAAACGGTAGCCATGGCCTCAGACACTTCCTTGTAAGCATTGGCGCAGTAGTCGCCCAGCTTCTTGCCGCGCTCGGGCATGCCCAGCAAGTCGCCCAGCATGGCGTAAGCCTGAGCGTAGGTATCAAGAGTGGCTTCAATATGTACGCAGGGAATGCCCAGCTGCTGCTGCAGAGCGTCCAGGTCTTCAGCCATGCCCTTCTTAGCCTCGCCCCAGTCAATGAGAATCTCGCAACCGGTAGCAGCAACGGCCTCCTTGTTCAAGTCGCCCTTGTTGCCAAAAATAGCGCCTAGAACAGGCAGGGTCTTGTACTTTTCGCCAATGTACTTGGCTTCGTAGTCTTTCAGTTCCTGGGAGATGCCCACCAGCTTTTCAGGGGCAAAGGTCAGAAGCACCTGATTGGCGGTGTGACCAGAGGGAACGATCTTGGTGATGTTGCCAGGCACCTCAACCTGTCGACCCAAAGAGTCGGTGAAGGTGCGAGAGGCCGCAGAAACGGATGCGCTGGAAGAGGCAGAAGAGCTGCAGCCAGCCAGAAGGCAGCCGGCGCCCAATGCCATGACCAGGGCAAGGGCTACTGCCAAAATGCCGGTCTTTTTCATTGGTTTTCCTTTCTATCAAAAAGCCGAAGCTTCAATGCCAAACTACTGAATCTCGCTCACGGGCACGCATACGCGCACGCGGTCGTCGTAGAGGGAGTTGACCTCAACATCCACCCCGTAGATGTCGCTGACCAGCTCCTTGGTAATCACATCCTTGGGGCTGCCGAAGGCCTTCAAGCGGCCACCTTCCAGCACCAGGGTCTTGTCAGAATACAGAAACGCCTGGTCGGGCTGGTGGGTGCTCTGCACAATGCTCATGCCTTCGCGAGCCAGCTGACGCACGCAGGAAAGAACGCGCACGGTGTTGCCGTAGTCCAAGGCGCTGGTGGGCTCATCCATGATGATGGTGTGGGCGTCCTGCGCGATGGCGCGGGCAATCAGAACCAGCTGCTGCTCGCCGCCGGAAATCTGGGTGTAGGTGCGCCCCGCCAGATGGGAAATGCCCACGCGCTCCAGGGCGGAATAGGCCCGCTCCACGTGCTTTTTGCGGGGAGAACCCACAATACCCAAATCGTGGCCGGTGCTCATAATGACCACGTCCAGCACGCTGTAGTCATACACCGGTGCATGAGACTGAGGAATGTAGGCAATCTCAGCGGCGCGCTCGCGAATAGAAAGCTTGCTTAGGTCTTTCCCATTCACCAAGATGCGACCAGAATAGCCCTTGTTCAGACCCAACACGCACTTGAACAGGGTACTTTTGCCCACGCCGTTGGGGCCCAGCACGTTCACCAGGGTGGCATCGGGAATTTCCAGGAACAAGTCATGTAGCACGTGATGGCTGCCGTAAGAAAAGTTCAGGTTCTCAATCTTGATGCTCATTTAGATCTTCTTCTTTCGCATGATCAGGTACAGGAAGAAGGGGGCACCAATGAATGCGGTCAAGATGCCAATGGGAATTTCCGCCGTGGTCATCAGGCGGGAAACGTCGTCAACAATAAGCAGAAAGCCTGCGCCCATGAGCATGCTGGTGGGCATGAGCTTGCGATAATCGCAGCCAATGACCATGCGGCACAAATGGGGAATGACCAGGCCCACCCAGCCAATCATGCCGGTAACGGCAACGCTGGCAGCGGTGACCAACGTGGCGGCCAGGGTGACCACCAGGCGAATGCGCTTGGCATTGACGCCCATAGTGGCGGCCTCATCGTCGCCCATGGTAAGGATGTTGATGCGCCAGCGCATGATGAACAGCACCGCCAGGCCCACAAACATCAAGGGGAACACCATAACCACATCTTTCAGCTGGATGCTGGTCAGGCTGCCCATGAGCCAATAAGTAATGGCCGGCAGCTGGTCGGCAGGGTCGGCCACCAGCTTGGTAAAAGAAACGCCGGCGGAAAACAGGGAGCCCACCATGACGCCTGCCAAAACCGTCACCAAAATACGGTTGCCCTTGGCGCGGTTGCTTATGAGCAAAACCAGCAGCACCGTGGCCATGGAGAAAACAAAGGCGGAAGCGGAAATGCCGAAGCCGTCCAAGCCCCACAGAATTGCCACGGCAGCGCCCAGCGCGGCGCCGTTGGAGGCGCCCAGGATGTCAGGGGACGCAAGCGGGTTTTGGAACACGCCCTGGAAGGCAGCGCCAGCAGCGGCCAGACAGCAGCCAACCAACAGGGCCATGATAATGCGGGGCATGCGCACGTTGAAAAACAGGGCCTCGGCCTGGGCTGTCCAGGTGGGGTCAATAACGTTTCCGCTGGCAAACAGCCCAGCAACACGGTTGATCATCATGCCAAAGGCCTGGTCCACCTCAATGGGGAAACGGCCCAGCAGCAAAGAGACAATGGAGGCCAGCACAATGAAGCACACCAAAACAATGGTGGTCACACGCATGCGCACGTTGCCGGCATGCACCACTTTCTCCGCAGGAGAAAGATACTCTCCCGCGTGGGAGATCTCCTCTTCGGTTATGGATTCATCAGGTTCGGCGGCCAAGAGTATGTCCTTCCTACTTTCTAGGAATTATTGTCAAAGATGAATATTCCTTTGTCAATACGATAAGAGAATAAAATATTCTCAAGTTAGAATAATTATCGATAAAAGGTAC
>JAQXTF010000138.1 GCA_029219345.1 Eggerthellales bacterium | reverse complement strand
TATGGTCACACCAAAGCAGCGGTGGAATTGCTTGAATCAAAACTCCTTGAAAAAGGTTGCCCGCGCGTGGTGGTAACCGACCTTGCTCGTGACGATTGGGCAGAAGCTGTTGAAGATGCATTCCGTCATAATGTGTTGGTGCTGGCAACCACAACATATTGCAATGGAGTGTTCCCTGCCATGCAGAACTTCATTGGCTACCTAACCGAGCGCAATTATCAAAAACGCACCGTTGCGTTTATGCAGAACGGCTCGTGGGCACCTGCCGCCACTAAGGGTATGCGCGCCTTGCTTGAGCCCTGCAAAGACATCACCTATGCAGAAAACTCAGTTACTATTAAAGGAGCACTCAACGATGCGTCGCGTGCTGAAATTGACGCTCTTGCAAGCGAGCTCGTAAGCACCTACTTCGCCTTATAAATAGATAGTCCAGGGACAACAATTCAGATTGCCCCTGGACGTTAAAGATGCTGACCTTACTTTGCTTGACCTTGCCCGTGGTTTCTCGGTGCCCTATAGCTAGATGTTTCTCTCCGGGGAAATGCGATTATTCTCGCCGCGCGCCTTGAATTCCGGGAAGGGAAGCATCGCTTATGCAATCGGGCAATCTGAATTGCTACCCTTGGGCAGTTTGAATTGGTGCCTGCGAGGAAAATCGGTACCGTACACAGACAAAAACTGGAGAAAATAATTAGACACTCATTATAAAACCATGAGACAAAGAACTCAGCCCCTTCACAAAGCGGCGGATTATGCAGCCCCCTGCCCCTATTCGCTTTTCATTTCCCTGATGGCGCCCAAACCTCCCGCAATGAAGGTGTCAATTGCCGCCTGGGTAGCCTCCCAAGATTTATCATTGCCGCCTGCCAAAGCAGCGGTATAGCAGCCGGCCATTTGGAACGAAACAAGATTTTCCGCAACATGGGGAGAAAGCCCTCGCTCAAGATAGGGAGCCTGGGCATAGGTGCCTCGCACGCCGCTATTAATAATATTCAGCAGCGCAGGAAGAAAGCCCGTTTCCCTCACCACGTTTTGATAGCGCCCGGCTTTTCTCACCGCAACGCAAAAGGGGGTCTTGTTGTCCAACGCATTATCCTGGCAGCCCTTGCAGCGCAGTTGCGTTCTGAGACCGCGGGTTTCATCGAGAAAATCGGAGATCAGCGCCTCGAACACCTCTTGAACATTTTGGTAATTACAGTAAAACGTCGACCGGCTGATACCCGCCGCCGCAGATAGCTCGGAGACGGAAACATCCGAAAGGTGCTTGCTTTCCAAGATTTCAAGCAGTGCCTGTTTTACCGCTGCTCGGGTTTTAAGGATTCGCTTATCGGTCATTTTTCTTCCTCGCTTTCCAGTTTTACCGAGCAAATTGTACGATATCAGCAAGACCTCGCTCTGCCGAAATCCTTATTTTTTCGAGCAATCTGTATGGTATATGCCGATAATTTTTAATTTACCGAACACTTTGTACGTCTACGTACGACAACACCGTTTCATATTCCGCAAAATATTTTTGTTTATTTGCAAGAGAGAGAAGGGATTCATATGGCTTTTCAAGTCACTATCGAAACCATGATTGTCTTCTTTGCTTTGCTGGCTTTGGGCTTTTTTGCGGGCAAGCGCGGCATCATCAAAGGCGACTATCTGGGTCAAATGGGAAACATGATCACAAAGATCTTTCTTCCCGTATTGATTTTCTATTCCACCACCACCACAGTAACCATGGACCTGATGAAGGAAAACATCATCCTGTTCCCGTTGTCCATTGCCGTGTATGCCGTTCTGGCAGTTGTCACCCTTGCGCTGGCAAAGATCATGCACCTGGAACACGACAAAGATCGCATCTTCCAGTTTGCCTTCATCTTTGGTAACACGGGCTTCGTAGGCTTCCCCCTGCTGTCCGCTGTTTTCCCTGGCACGGGCGTTTTGTTTATGTGCATGTTCACTGTTATTGACCAGATTGTGTTCTGGACCTACGGCATTTGGCTGTCCACCGCCCGCGATCGTCAGGCCGCCGGCTTCAACCCCAAGATGCTGCTTTCCCCCAACATCATCGCCATTGTTTTGGCATTGCTTTACGTTGCATCCGGCCTGCCCCTACCCGATATCCTGGACAACATCCTGGGCACCATCACCAAGGCAACCACCCCCCTGTGCATGATCTTCTTGGGCGGCATGGTGTGCTTTAACAAGCTGGGCTCCACCATTAAGCGCCCCGAAGTGTACGTTGGCATCGTGGTGAAAATGGTATTGCTGCCCCTGGCTGCCGGTTTCGCCGCCGCAGCCATAGGCTTGTCCCCCGAGCTGGTTGGCTGCACCGCTCTGTACGTTGCCCTGCCCGTTATGACCGTTGTTCCCATGATCAGCGCCCAAAACGGCAACGAAGGCCCCTACGCCACTGGCATTGCCGTGGTTACTTTCGTGGCCTGCGTTCTGACCATTCCCCTGGTTGCGTTCCTGCTTTTTTAAACGCGACAATAACAGGTCCCGCTTATCTGGAAAAAGAGTGCACGCATATAGCGCGCACTCTTTTTATTCGGGAAAGGCGATAAAATGAGAGAGCGCCAGCAGCTTACCCCACGCGCTGGCCGAATCAATCTATTGGCTCGTTATTCATAGATCGAGGGATAAACATGAGTCTTGTTACTACTACTGAAATGTTCCAGAAGGCATACAACGGCGGCTACGCCATTGGCGCATTCAACGTAAACAACATGGAAATCGTCCAAGGCATCACTGAAGCCTGCGGTGAACTGGACGCACCCGTTATTCTGCAGGTCAGCAAGGGCGCACGCGCTTATGCCAACCACACTTACCTGGTGAAATTGGTTGAGGCAGCTGTCCAAGAAAACCCCAACATCCCCATTGCCCTTCATCTTGACCACGGCGACTCTTTTGAGCTGTGCAAGGACTGCATTGACGGCGGCTTCACCAGCGTTATGATTGATGCCTCCTCCAAGAGCTTTGAGGACAACATCGCTTTGACCAAGCAGGTTGTCGAATACGCCCACGACCACGGCGTTGTGGTTGAAGCCGAGCTGGGCACCCTGGCGGGCATTGAAGACGAAGTATGCGTAGAGGCCGGTCACGAAAGCTACACCCGCCCCGAGGAAGTAGAAGAGTTCGTTGAGCGCACCGGCTGCGACTCCCTGGCCATTGCCATTGGCACCAGCCACGGCGCCTACAAGTTCACTCCCGAGCAGTGCACTCTCAACGAAGAAGGCCTTCTGGTTCCCCCTCCCCTGCGCTTCGACGTTCTGGAAGAGTGCATCAAGCGCCTGCCCGGCTTCCCCATTGTTTTGCATGGCAGCTCTTCTGTTCCCCAGGAATTTGTATCCATGGTGAACTCCTACGGTGGACAGATGCCCAACGCCATTGGCATCCCCGAAGATCAGCTGCGTCAGGCTGCTAAGCTGGCCGTTTGCAAGATCAATATCGATAGCGACATTCGCCTGGCCATGACCGCCAACATCCGCAAGCACTTCGTTGAGCACCCTGATCACTTTGACCCCCGCCAGTACCTGAAGCCTGCTCGCCAGGCCGTGAAGGACATGGTAGCCCACAAGATTGTCAACGTGCTGGGCTGCGACGGCAAGGCGTCCGAGCTGACCAATCGCTAGTTTCAAACTACAGATACCTAGCTGTAGGGGAAGCCTTTGGCTTCCCCTGTTTTATTCCGACCGCAAGTATGCCTTTGACAGCCTTTCCCTTTTCCTACCTTACCGCCATGCTATAATGAACCCATGCGGGGAGCTGGCTGAAGCCGGCTGAGAGGAAGCTGACTGGCTTCGACCCAAGAACCTGATTTGGATAATGCCAACGTAGGGAGACACACCACCAATATATGCGAGGTGCCTTCCGGCGCCTCGTTTTTCATTTAGGAGGAATCATGAGCGCCTACACCACCCAGATGGACGCCGCCCGCAAGGGCATCGTCACGCCGCAGATTCAAACGGTAGCCCAAAAGGAAAACATGCCCGTTGGCCAGCTGATGCAGCTGGTAGCAGAAGGCAAGGTGGCTATTCCCGCCAACAAGCGCCACGCCTGCTTGAACGCAGAAGGCGTAGGAAGCATGCTGCGCACCAAGATTAACGTAAACCTAGGTGTTTCCCGCGACTGCAAAGACTACGACATTGAGATGCAAAAAGTTATGAGCGCCGTTGAGCTGGGCGCCGAGGCCATCATGGACCTTTCCAGCCACGGCAACACCCAGCCCTTCCGCCAGAAGCTCACCAGCGAGTGCCCCGCCATGATTGGCACGGTGCCCATCTACGACAGCGTTATTCACTACCAGCGCGACCTGGCCACTTTGACCGCTCAGGACTTTATTGACGTAGTGCGCCTGCACGCAGAAGACGGCGTAGATTTTGTCACCCTGCATTGCGGCATCACCCGCAAGACCATTGAGCAAATCAAGACCCACAAACGCAAGATGAACATTGTCAGCCGCGGTGGATCGCTGGTGTTTGCCTGGATGAGCATGACGGGCAACGAGAACCCCTTCTACGAGTATTACGACCAGATTCTTGATATTTGCGAAGAATACGATGTGACTGTTTCCCTGGGTGATGCCTGCCGTCCCGGATGCCTGGCTGATGCCACCGACGTATGCCAGATTGAAGAGCTGGTTCGTTTGGGCGAACTGACCAAGCGCGCATGGGAGCACAACGTGCAGGTTATGGTGGAAGGCCCCGGCCATGTGCCTCTGAATCAAGTTGCCGCCAATATGCAGGTGCAACAAACCATCTGCATGGGCGCCCCATTCTATGTGCTTGGCCCCCTGGTTACCGACATCGCCCCTGGTTATGACCACATTACCGCCGCCATTGGCGGAGCCGTAGCAGCCATGAGCGGCGCCGCTTTCCTGTGCTATGTCACCCCCGCCGAGCACCTAGCCCTGCCCAACGTAGACGACGTGCGCCAAGGCATCATCGCCTCCAAAATTGCCGCCCACGCCGCCGACATCGCCAAGGGCATCCCAGGCGCCCGCGACATGGATGACCGCATGGCCGATGCCCGCCGCGAATTGGACTGGGATGCCCAATTCGCCTGCGCTCTCGACCCCAAAACAGCCAAGGAGATTCGCGACAGCCGCGCACCCGAAGAAGACCACTCCGACACCTGCAGCATGTGCGGCAAATTCTGCGCCGTACGCAGCATGAACAAGGCTTTGGCCGGCGAATACATTGACATTCTGTAAACGCTAACAGCGTACGCACAATAATCGACGAGGGCGCCATTCTCTCCCTTTGGCCGAGATTGGCGCCCTCTCTTTACGCATCTTCAGAAAGCAGAGCATCGCGTGCGCGAGCGTATTTGCGCACGCGCTCCCTATCTTCAGGCGTCACCTGGTCAAGGCGGCCCAAATCCATGTTGTGAGCCAAATCGGCCAGCTTGACGGCGCGCGCCAGGGGGTTTTGCTTTACGGCGGCAATATACCTTTCGTAGGCTACGCCCTTTTCATGGGACAGCAACGCCACCGCCTGCACCACTTGCTCTGGCATGCCGCGTTTTCGCAGGTCATCAAGGGTAAACGCGGAATCTTCCACCACATCGTGCAGCAAGGCGACGCAGGTCTCCAACTCTCCTTCCACATGGTTTGCCACATGAAAAGGATGCAGCAGATAGGGCACGCCGGTCTTGTCCACCTGCCCCTTGTGGGCCTCAAGGCAAATGCGAAGGGCTGCTTTGGTCAATTCGGTATAAAGCACAGGCAAATCTCCTTTCTTTTCACCTCTTATCCTACCTTTGCTTTTGCTTGCTAGAGAGCCCCTTGGCCCAGGATGGCCTCTCTTTTTGGTAGAGAAAGAACGGCCCAGGTCAAACCTGGGCCGTGAGAAAAACGTGACAAAATTGCCCCGGGCGCATTTGTCATATTTGGGGTACTAGCGCCTGTTGAAGGGCTGCAGGGTAACGGGAATACCGTTTTCGTAGATGAGCTTGGGCTCGCCCTCCACCAGGGGGCGGAAGTAATTCAGGGCTTCTTCGGTTACGCCGCGATAGTTGGGCAGAATCCATTCCAAGGGGAAGTGGCGCACGAAGTTAGCGAACTTGCTTGCATCCTCGGCGTAGAACTGAGCATTGTACTCGTCGGTAGAAAAATCGGTGCGAGGGACAACGCCCACTACCTTGCCGGTGAAAGCAGGGTTGGCGCTGCGCATATGGGCGCTCATGCCCAGTTCAAATGCCTCAGCCACATCCACAGCGCTCTGGGCGAAGTTGCTGGAGCGAGCGGCGCGAGACAAATCCTGCACAAGGCCGCGAGGAACAATGCCGGAAGCAATGACTATTTCCTTCAGAGCAGCGGCGGCGCCACCCAGCTGCGCATGGCCAAAGCCGTCGTTGAGAGCCTTGCCAGCACTCAGATAGCTGCCGTCTTCATAGCGGGCACCTTCAGAAGTAACGATGTAGCACTGGCCCTTTTCCTCAAGCACCTGACGCACCTGGTCCAAGAAAAGCTCCTGGTCAAAGGCAACCTCAGGCAAAACGAGCAGGTCAACGTCGCCCGTCAAGCACGTACTGGCAGCCAGCCAACCAGCATCACGGCCCATGGTTTCCAGAACAAAAACCTCAGGGCGGGTAAATGCGGAGTAGTCCAAGAAGGTGCCATGGACTACCTGATTAGCGAACTTTGCAGCGCTGGCAAAGCCGGGGCAGTGGTCAACGGGCACCAGATCGTTATCAACGGTCTTGGGAATGCCCACGAAGCGGCGGCTCACGCCGTTTGCGGCAGCGTATTCGCTCAAAGCGTCCACCGTGTCCATGGAGTCGTTGCCGCCAATGTAGAACAGCACGTCGATGTCGTTTTCTTCCATGACCTGCAGAATGCGCTGAAAATCCTCAGTCTTTTCGCGAGAAAGCTTGTAGCGGCACGTACCCAAAGCGCTTGAAGGGGTCTGCTTCAAGATGTCAATTTCACGACCCGTCAAATTAGTCAGGTCGTACAGCTTGCCTTCCAGCACGCCCTCAATGCCCTGAAGGCCGCCGTATACCTTATCGTATACGGGGTTCAGCTGATTTGCGCGAATAACGCCCGCCAAGCTGGCGTTGATGACTGCAGTGGGTCCACCCGACTGTGCAACCAGACAATTTCCCATGATTGAATCCCTTCTTTGCAAAACAAAGTGAAACATTTCTTGCTCAGTTCATAGTAAAACATCTAAGCGCAACCGCCCACAACGAACACGCGAAAAGCCTATCTGCGCGGCGTACGAAATCCATCATTTGCTAAAATGGCAACCGGAGTTTAAGGAGTTACCAATGAGCGAATTACTGGCACCAGCCGGCAATATGGAATCCCTCAAAGCCGCCATTGCATGCGGTGCCGATGCGGTGTATTTGGGCATGCAGCAATACAGCGCCCGCGCCTATTCCAATAATTTTGACAAGGAAGGCCTGATTGAGGCGGTAAACTACGCCCATTTACGTGGCGTGCGCGTCTATGTGACCATGAACACCATCGTCTTTCAGAGCGAACTCCCCGAAACCTACAAAATGCTTCACTTCTTAAACGAAGCCGGAGTAGATGCCGTTATTACCCAAGACTTGGCCCTGCTCACCTACGTTGCCCAGCACTTCCAGAACATGGAAGCCCATTGCTCCACGCAGATGGGAATCGACGATACGGAAGGCGCCCAGCTTGCCAAAGAATTGGGAGCTTCCCAGGTAGTCATCTCCCGCGAAGTGCCCCTCGAAAAGGCCCGCAAGATCAAAGAGCAGGCCAACATATCCCTTGAGGCCTTCATTCACGGCGCCCTGTGCATTTCCTATTCCGGCAACTGCATCATGAGCGGCATGACGGGCAATCGCAGCGGAAATCGTGGTCGCTGCATAGGCTCATGCCGCAAGCTCTATGACATTGTGAATACCACCACTGGCGAAACCGTTGGACAGAATTACATCCTGTCCACCAAGGACTTGAACACCATCGAAAGCGTTAACCAACTGGATTGCTTCGATTCCCTGAAAATCGAAGGCCGCATGAAAGAACCCATCTACGTGGCCAACGTGGTCTCCCGCTATCGCATGGCCTTGGACGGTACTGCCACCAGCGACGACATCGAAAAACTCAACCGCACCTTCAATCGCACCTACACTAAAGGCTACCTTCTGGGTGAAGATCACGGAAACATCACCAACGTGGAACGCCCCAACCACCACGGATTTGCCTTGGGCACCATTACCAGCGCACGCAAGGGACTCTACGAAATTGCCCTGAAGATCCCCCTAAAACAAGGCGACACCATTCGCATTCGCCATGGCGAAGAAGACGTGGTGCTTACCGCCAACAAGCTGTACGACAAGGCCGGCAAGCTTATCAACGGAGCCGCTGATCGCTGCTTCGTGAAGCTGCGCGAGCGCCTGAGCGTGGGCGATGCGGTGTACAAAACGAAAGACGTGGCCTACGAGAAAGAGCTGGAGGGCCTGCTTACGGGCGAATACCGTCGTTTTCCCCTGGACCTGCAGGTATACGCTTTCCCGGGCGCCCCTTTGACCATTGATGCCCAAGGCTTGGGAGAGCGCTACACCTACATCGGCGGCGAGGAGCTATCCGAGGCACGAAGCAACCCCACCACCGCTGAAGCCGTGGCCAAGCAGTTCGATCGTCTGAAAGAAACCGTGTTTGAGCTGGGGCGCGTGGAATACGAAGATCACAACGCCTTCATTCCTGCCAAAATGCTCAACGCTGCTCGTAAAGACATCGTCGAGCATCTGTATGCCCAAAAGCTGGCAGCCAAACCCCGCGGCCTCAAAGCCGCAGCCGTCAAACAACCCGTTCGCTTCCAGCCAAAAACGCCTTACCTAACCGCCTTCGCCACCACTCAAGAGCAATACGATGCCTGCATTGAAGCCGGTATCGAAACGGTATATTTCGACAACTTCATACCGCGCAACAGCGCCTGCTACGAAAGCCAAAATGGCCTGGTACTGGTAGGCGGCATGGGAGGCATCCATCATTACCGCGCAACAAACCCCCTGGTCACCGACTACTCCTTGAATGCGGTAAACGCCGCCTGCGTGGCCCAGCTTCATCAATTGGGCGCTCAGCGCGTAACACTTTCCTACGAAATCAACCAAGATCAGCTGGCCGACTTGCTTAAAGCCTACCAGCAAGAAAACGGCGGTGCGCCCGCCCTTGAAATGATTGTGTACGGGCACGCTCCCCTTCTTGTTACCAAATACTGCCCCTTGAAGAAAATGGGCCTTTGCGGCACCTGCCGAACCAATAGCTACGAAATACGCGAGCCCCATGGCAGCTTTCCGCTGCTTTTCGGCAAGAATTGCGACACCACCGTGCTCAACGGCAAGGTGCTGAACCTCTTGGACGAGATGCCCCGTATTGCAGGCGTGGAGGCCTTCCGCCTTAACTTCACCATTGAAGATGCCAACCAGGTCAAACGCATCATCGCAAAGGCGCAAGGCAAATTGGCCGGCACAATCGCCGAGCCCGTGTTTGACTCAAAAACCGACACGCGCGGGTACTTCGACAAGGAAATTCTCTAGCCATGCCGCTTTTTTTGCTCATGACGGTTCTTGGCATTACGTTTGCCGTGGCGGCTGTTGTCTGCTTTAGGCACGCAACGCTCATGTCGTTCCCATACGGATTGTTCGCCCTTCTGTGCCTGGGCGCACGCTGGCTTCATGATGCATCTTGCGCCTTCGCACAGCCCCTTGCCGTATTCAACCTGCTTCTTCTTGGTACCGCCATCGCGGCCGTCGCTTACGTGCAGGCTCCCGCCAGCCGCTGCAAAACTCCCAGCCGGGTTGACTGGATTGTGGTTCTGGGCTGCCGCCTGGTTGAGGGAAAGCCGGGGCGCACCCTCACCTGCCGCCTGCAAGCCGCCCTTAAGTGTTACCGGCAGCACCCCGAAGCACGGCTTGTAGTTTGTGGAGGCAAAGGCGAAGATGAATCATGTTCCGAAGCTGCCGCCATGAGCGCCTTCCTTATATCCCAGGGACTTTCTGCAGAAGAGATCATCAAAGAGGATCAATCACGAACTACTGCCGAAAATCTGCGCAATTTTCTCCAGATCACCGGCAGCCAGGATGCCTCTATCCTCTTAGTGACCAGCGATTTTCACATGGGGCGGTCATTGCAGCTTGCCCGGCAGATTGGATTCACCAAGGTGGCGGGCCTTCCCAGCAAAACCCCTTGGACCGCATGGTTCAACTGCGCCCTTCGCGAGGCGTTTATCCTGATGGCGCAAAAGATTGGTTTTCATCCCAGCAACGTAAGCATTGGCAAGAAGCGCCTGTAAGCCAAAGGGCAAGCCCCCGGTCTTACCTATCCAAGGAAGCGTTGCTGTCTTCGATCTTGCCCCAAATTCGAGCAGATTCCTCTTCGTTGGCCCGGCAGGGCTGGTAGTCATTGACCGAGCGGTCGGTGGAGATAAGACACGGAATCAGGTTCAGCTTCTGACCTTCCTGAAGCTCGTCTTCCACAAAGCTCAGGGTCACCTGAAATATGTAGCAATCGGGATCGAACAAGCCACGGCTGCCGCCATAGCAGAAGTTCCCCAAACCGTATGAGATGTAGTGGCCGTTATACTCCTCGTAGCCCTGCAGCACATGCTGGTGAGAGCCCACCACGATGGTGGCGCCGGCATCGATGCAATCATGAGCCAGCTGAATCTGCTCATCCAAGGGGTTGTACTCGCTCATTTCTCCCCAGTGCATTTGCACGATAATCACCTGAGCACCCTGGTCCTGTGCTTCCCGTATCTGGGGAAGCACACGCCCCTCCTCGCTTAAATGGCTGGTGAGCATATTGCCGTTGATAAGGGCAATCTTGATGTCCTTTACCTCCACGTAACCCACCGTGTCCAGGCCAAAGGGCGTCACGCCAGCCGCCTCCAACGCGTTAACAGTGTCGGCATGGCTGTTCCAGCCATAATCGTAACTATGATTGTTCCAGGTGCCGGCGGCCTCAATGCTGCTGCGGGCGAATATCTCGGCATACTCGGGCTTGCCTTTGTATGCATATTCCTTATCCTCGCGGGTGGTGGCGTCGGTCAGTACGCCCTCGCAGTTCACCACCGTCAGGTCATCCGCTGCGAAAATATCCTTGACCTCCGAGAAGAAATAATCGGGGCCCTGCTCGTCGTAGAAGGCGTTGAAAGTGGATGAGTAGCCAAAGTTCTCATCGGTGCCCAAGGTGCAGTCGCCCGCAAAGCTAATGGTGATGGTGGTCTCTTTCTTGGGCGGTTGAAAGCCCGCCTCGGTCACCGGCAATTCAGTAGAGGGCTCACTGGCCCCAGAGGAGGGCGCGCCCTGAGTGGAGGTAACCAGCCATACGGCCACGCCAATCAAGATGGCAGCCGCCGCAACCAAAATGCCTGCAAAGACCTTTAACCCTCTAGAAACCGAAGTCTTTTCCCGCTTTACCACAACGCCCCGCAATCTCTCAACGGCAAACCGTCTGCCGCGAATCCACTCTTCCAGTTTACCAATTAACGCCAGCTTTGAAACCCATGCGTTTGCATCTTGGGCTCAATGGCTTTTATTGCCCTAGGATTCCGAAAAGCAAGCTAACCTCAAGGCGGGTTTGGACCACCAAGGGCTTCAATATGATTTGAGGACATTATGATATAATGCTACGTTGCGTGTTTTATCTGACCCAACCAGGGAGTTTAGTTGAACGGTAAACTCAAGAAGATTATCACCAACGGAGCATTCTTGCTGCTCTGCATTGGCATTTCTGTGTACTTCGTGTTTTCGGGTCAAGATTTCCAAGCGGTAATGACCTACATCATGGATTCTTCTCAGGGCTATTGGTTCATTGGCCTTGTGTTGGTGATTGCCTTTATTCTGTGCGAATCACTTATCATCCATTATCTACTGTGTGCTTTTGGCGAGACGCCCAAGCCGTCTCATTGCTGCCTCTATTCCTTTGTGGGCTTCTTCTTCAGCCTGGTCACCCCCACTGCTTCGGGCGGTCAGCCCATGCAGCTGGTGTTCATGAAGCGCGATGGCCTGAGCATGGTCCGCTGCATTGTGACCCTGCTTTTGGTCACCATTACCTACAAGTCAGTGCTTATTCTAGTTGGGCTGATTATCCTTATCTTCCGCCCCGCCTCCATCATCACCTTGCTGGCCCCCGCCATGGTTTGGGTCAGGTTGGGTATCTTGCTGAATATTATCTGCGTAGGCGCAATGTTTGCCCTGGTGCTTGTTCCCTCCACGGCAGCGACGGTAGCCTTTAGCGGCCTGAATCTTATTGGTAAAATCGCAGGTGAGGAACGCACCACCCACTGGAGAGAGTTGCTGAGCGCATCGTTGGAAACCTACAAGGATGCCTCCGCTTTCATCAAGAGCCACAAGCGTGTCATGGGCAATGTCATGCTCATCACCGTGGCGCAGCGCTGTTTGCTATTTGCCGTCACCTATGTTGTGCTGCTATCCTTTGACATTGATGCTTTGAATATCGCAGAGACCGTTTTGCTGCAGGGCTCCATCTCCCTTTCCGCCGACATGCTTCCGCTGCCGGGTGGCCTGGGAATTTCAGAGCACCTTTATACCTTGATTTTCCAATCGGTGTGCGGAGACCTGACGGCTCCCACCCTGGTTATTAGCCGAGGCCTGAGTTTCTATGCTCAGCTGCTGGTAAGCGCCCTGCTTTCCGCAGTGGCGTACATGGTGATTTTCGGATCGAAGAAAGGCGCCGAATAATGATTGGCTACTATAACTACACCGTGGTCTTAACCTTTATGAGTCTCATTTCCGCTTTGGTGGGCATGACTCTTTCCATGGACGGCCTTACCGTTGGTGCCCTTATTTGCCTGGCCATGTCGGGTTTCTTCGACATGCTAGACGGCCCCGTTGCTCGCACCAAGCACGACCGCAGCGACGACGAGCGTCTCTTTGGCATTCAGCTTGACTCCCTGTGCGACCTGGTTGCTTTTGGCGTTTTGCCTGCCATTATCTGCTACAACCTGGGTGTTCAGGGTCCCATTGGCTCCATTGCTCTGGTGTACTTCGTGATTTGCGGCGTTATTCGCCTGGGTTACTTCAACGTGCGCGAAACCAACAACTTCTTCTCTGACGAAGTACATGAGAAGATTTTCGTGGGCCTGCCCATTACCGCCAGCGCTATCATTCTGCCTCTGACTTACGCCCTTGGCCTGTTTTTGGGAGACCAGGGCGCTTTGGTGCTGTATCACCTGATGCTCATTATCACGGGCACCCTCTACATTGGCGGCTTCCAGATTCGCAAGCCCAAGATTCGCACCCTGCTCATTCTTTGCGTGGTTGCCGTGGTTACCTTCTTTACCCTGCTCTTCATTAAGTTTCCAGGCCTGATTGGTGCATAAAGAATCATGACATCGCAATCTTCACCCCAACCTCAGGACGCACAAGACCGTTTTCTGAAGTGGCTCTACACCTCTACTCTGGGCCATATGCTGGTACCCGTGCTCACCCGCCCCTTTATCACCCATTTGGGCGGCGCCGTCATGAACAGCCGTCTTTCAAAGCGTGCCATCCCGGGGTTCATCCGCAACAACAACATTGACATGAGCCAATTCGAGCAGCGCGAGTTCACCAGCTACAATGACTTCTTCACCCGTAAGATTTTACCGGGGAAGCGCCCTATTTGCCCTGATGAGAACGCTCTTGTTTCCCCCTCGGATGCGCTTCTTTCCGCCTATCCCATTGGCGAGGATTCCCGTTTCCAGGTCAAGGGCACCGAGTACACCCTAACCTCGCTGCTGCGCGATGAGGAAATTGCCCAGCATTTCCTGGGCGGCACCTTGCTGCTGTTCCGCTTGACCGTGTCAGATTACCATCGTTACTGCTACGCGGCTTCTGGCGAGAAGACGGCGGACGTGAAGCTTGCAGGCGTTTATCACACGGTAAACCCCCTGGCCGCAGCCGTTCGCCCCTTGTATAAGGAAAACACCCGCATCTACAGCGTGATTCAGTCCCCCCAGTTCGGCCCCGTGCTGCAGATGGAGGTTGGCGCCCTGATGGTGGGCAAGATTGTCAACAACTGCCCTGGCCCCTGTCAGGCGGTTCGCGGCGAGGAAAAAGGGCGCTTCGAATTTGGCGGATCCACCGTTATCGTCGTGCTGGAAAAAGGCGCCGCCACCGTTGATCCCCAGTACCTGGAAAACACCGCCGCGGGCATTGAGACCCCGGTGAAGTACGGCCAGAAAGTGGCTGTCGCTTAAGGGCAATCCACCCTATTTCAAGCTAGTGTGGCCGTCTTCCGGAAAGGCGGCGCGTAGCTGATTGTAGGCTTCTGCGGCAAACTCCAGCTCCACCAAGGTGGGCTGCGCCACTTCAGGCATCTGGAAGCGTTTTAAGGGATTCTTGGGATTCAGGTAGATATTCGCCAGAAGAAGCACCGTAGTCGCTCCAAGCGCCTTGAGACTGGCTCCCACGCCCCACCAAGGAACGAGGGCCACCTGGTACGCGTTTTGGGCAAACAGAAAAGCAGCGACAATCAGCGCAATGGGAACAAGAAACATGAGCACCACTTTGCGATCGGAAGGGTCTTTTTCCTTTCTGTTGGCGTTTAGATGCTCATTAAACAGCGCGCTAACGGTTTTTTGCTTCCCACCTGGCATTTTATGCTGCCGTTCCGCGAATAGGCATAGGCTCGGCAAAAATGCATCCCTCAGTAAGCAGCAGCTTTTGCGCGCGCTTGAGATTCTCGTCATCAACGGCAACCACCTGGTCAACGCATTTCTGCGCCGCCACGTTAAAGCGCTCCACCGCCAGGCACTGCTTGATGGTTGCGCCCAAGGCGGCAATATTTTGGATCTTGATCTCAGGGGCGCCATAGGGAATGGCGTTTCTTCCGCTTATGCCTAGGCACAAGCGACTTTCTTTCGCTTGTGCCCAGGTTTTTCCAACGCATAAACGAAAAAATGACGGTCATGCCTAGGCACAACCGTCATTTGGGAAAATCACGCAATCGAAGCGACTACAGGAAAGCCTTGATTTCGGCATCAGAGGCATCGGTGGTAAAGCGCTTGCCGGACTCCACCGTTGCGCCCGCTGCGGAAGACTTCAGCTCCTCCAGGCTGCCATCAACGGGGCTGCTGCCCGAGGTGCAAAAGGGAACAATTTTCTTGCCAGCAAAGGAAGCGCCCTCCAGCAAGGTCAGGATAATGCGGGGAGCCTTGCCCCACCAAATGGGATAGCCCAGATAGATGGTGTCGTATTTTGCCAGGTCAGGAATGCCCCCAGCAATTTCAGGACGAGCAGTGCCGCCATTTTGCTCCTGGTTGGCACGGCAATCGCTGTTGTAGTTCAAATCGTCGGCGCTGTAGGGCCGAGCGGCCTCAAGGCGTACCAAGTCTGCCTGTGCGGCAGCGGCAATCTTTTGGGCAACGCCCCAGGTATTGCCCGTGCAAGAGAAACACACCACTGCTGCAGCTGGAGGAGCGGCGGCGCTGGAAGAAGCAGCGGCCGAAGCCGAAGATGCGCTGGCAGATGCGGCGCTGCTAGAGCAGCCGGTCAAAGCGCCCAGGGCAAAGACGCCCGAGGCAAGGCTTACACGAAAGAAATCACGACGAGAAATCATAAGAGGTCCTCTTTCTACAGATAGTGTTCCACGAACTTTTTGATTTTGCCATCCATAGCCATGTTCATAACAGCACCGGCCTCAATAGTGGCCTTAGGGGCACTCACTTTCAGCATAGTGACCGTCTGGCCCATGCCACTACCGCCCGAGGTGGCGAAGGGCACGATGGTCTTCCCTTCAAGGTCGTACTGCTCCAGAAAGGTGTTGATAAGCGTGGGGGCAACGTACCACCAAATGGGAAAGCCCAGGAAGATGGTGTCGTACTGGGCCATGTTCTCAACATGACTGGCCACTTCGGGACGGCTTGCCGGATCGTTCATCTCAATGGTAGTGCGGCTGTTCTTATCGCGCCAATTCAGGTCAGCACTGGTGTACGGCTTTCGCGGCACAATCTCAAACAGATCAGCGTCAGCAGCTTTAGCAACGCGCTGAGCCAGCTTGGCTGTATTGCCGCCGGCACTAAAATAAGCAACCAAAATCTTTGACATACTGCTCCTCTTTTCTGCGTCAAATTTGATATCATGGTTGCATCGTAATACTTAGACCTAACTTTAGGTCAAACTCTTTTTTGGGAGGTTTTATGTATTCCATCGGACAAGTGGCAAAAATGTTCAACATTCCCGTCTCCACCTTGCGCTATTACGATAAAGAGGGCCTTTTGCCCAACTTGCAACGTGCTAATGGAATCCGCCGCTTCTCCGACGCAGACCTGGAGCTGTTGCGCGTCATTGAATGCCTGAAGAAAACCGGCCTGGAGATTAAAGACATCAAGAGCTTCGTGGAAATGATTATGGAAGGTCCCAGCTCCTATGGCCGCCGCAAGGAGCTCTTCGAAACCCGCCGCGATTCCCTTCTGGAAGAGATTTCTCGCCTGGAGCGTTCCCTGGCCATGATGAAATTCAAATGCTGGTATTACGAAATTGCCCTGGAAGACGGCAATGAAGACCGCCTTCATGCCATGATTCCCGACGGCCTGCCTGAGTCCATGCGCGCCCTGTGGGACAAAGCCCACGAGGAATAGCGCTGCGCCCAAACGCTACAGCTTCAGAAACTTCACAATCTCGCCAATGGCGAAGTCCATGGTTTGCGGGTTGCTGAAAGGATGGTCGGCCCGCTCCACTTCCACAAATTCAATAACATTGTCATCGCAGAAGGCGCGTGAGTCTTCACACGGCACCATATCGTCTTTGTTACCGTGCAGTACCAAAATGTCTTCTGCGTAATCGAAGTACTGGTATTGGCGAACATCATGTTCCCGCAGATCATCAAGGAATTCCTGGTCAATTTCCATCTTGCGGTCAAAGCCGCGCAGCACCTTCTTGCCACGAGCCAAGGCATCCAGCTGGCTTTGGTCGAAACCCTTCATCATGATGTTGTACAAATCCAACGCCGGGCAGCGCAGCGCAATGCGGGCGAAGGGGTTATCCACTTCAATGATATAGCGCAAGCCAATATATCCGCCATAGCTGGTGGAATAGTAAAACAGCTGCTTGGCGCCTAGTTCGGCGCGGGCATAGTTAATAGCCAGCTGCAGATAGGTCATACTTTCCGTGGCGGAAAGACGCTTACGGCCGTCGTTGCCGTGGGCCGGCCAGTCAAAAGTGAGCACGGCATAGCTAGCATACTTGGAAGTGATGCGCTCAGCAAACTTGGCTACAGCATTATTGTCCTTGTTGCCGCCAAAACCGTAAGTGGCAATGACCACGTTATCAAAGCTGCGGGCGTTATCGGCGCTGTACAGCTTGCAGCGCACGCTGAGGCCCTGCTCGTTGATGTTGAAGTATTTGTCTTTTACCATAAAACGCCTTCCTAAAAATGGCGGTCCCGAAGGACCGCCACAAGTGTCAGCAAGTGAAGCACTAGGGGGCCAACAAATGACCCGAACACTTCAAGAATTAGAAAATATCGCCAGATTCTTTAACTTCGGAAATGCCCTTCTTCTCAGTATAGCCCGTGAGGAACAGGGTCAGAGCGCCGTCACCGGTAACGTTGCAGGCGGTGCCGAAACTATCCTGCAGAGCAAAGATGGTCAGAACAAGGGCAGTGCCCGTGGGATCAAAGCCCAAAACGCCGGTAACCAAACCCAGGGAGGCCATAACGGTACCGCCGGGAACACCCGGTGCGCCAATGGCGAAGACGCCCAGCAGCAGGCAGAACAGCACCATGGTGCCCAAGGTAGGCATTGCGCCATAGAGCATCTGGCTGATGGTCATGCAGAAGAACACCTCAGTCAGAACAGAGCCGCACAGGTGAATGTTGGCGAACAACGGCACGCCAAAGCTCACCATGTCCTTGCGCAGCACCTTAGACTTGTTAGCGCACTGCAGAGACACGGCCAAAGTTGCAGCAGACGACATGGTGCCCACAGCGGTCAGGTAAGCAGGGCCATAATGCTTGATAACTTCCAGGGGGCTCTTGCCAGAGTAAGCGCCGGCAATGCCGTACAGCAAGGCCAGCCAAATGTAGTGGCCTACCATGACAATGAGGATGACAATCAAGAACACCGGCAGCTGCTGAGTGATGGAGCCTTCATAGGTAAGGCACCAGAAGGTGGTAGCGATGTAAATAGGAAGCAGGGGGATAACCACCTTGGTCACAATGGCCAGGACGATCTTCTGGAACTCGTCCAGCAGCTTGATCATGGTCTCCGCCTTGGTGAGCACAGCGGCCAGGCCCAGCATGATAGACAGCACCAGAGCGCTCATAACGGGCATGATCTGAGGAATGTTCAGCTCGAAGATAACGTCGGGCAGCGGAATAAGAGCATCGGGGTCAGTCACAATGGACAGGCTGGGGATGATAGCATAGCCAGCAGCCGTAGAGAAGAAAGCTGCGCCGATGGATGAGATGTAAGCGATGCACACCGCCACACCCAAGATGCGGGACACGTTAGAGCCCAACTTCGTGATGGACGGAGCGATAAAGCCAATGATAATCAGGGGCACGCAGAACATGATGACCTGGCTCAAAACATGCTTGACGGTAACTACCACGTTCATGACGGCTTCGTTGGAAACGAGACCGAACAGAATGCCTGCCACCACACCCATGAGCAGGATAAAGGGCATGCTGGTAAAGAACTTCTTCATGCTAACCTACCTTCTTGCGCTATGACACACGCAAGCTCAAAAAAAACGGATAGCCAATTCTATCACAGCAAAGAGGAATCTCATTGGCAGGCGACTCCCATACGTAAAGAAGCCCCACCGCACGGTTAACGGCAGGGCTTCTTTTTTTGTTGAAAGCTTCTGAAGGGCCTACTGGCGAGGATGCAGGGAAATCTGCGGCACTTCCAGCTGAAAACGCTCCACCCAGTCAGCCAACGTTGCCTGAGCCACCTGAGCCGCACCCTTATACAGGGGGTTTTCGGTGGAATCAGCGAAGAGCTGCAGGTAATAGAAGCACCAGGTGAGCAAATGCTCCTGCAAGAAGGCACAGATAGCATCTTCGCTCACTTCATGGGTTACCGCCCAAGACAGCATCATGAGCATCAAGCCAAAATGATCTTCGGGCTCGTTGTTGGGCAGGGTCATCTTCACCTGGTTGTCGCGCATCCATTGGCGCACACCCAGAGTGGCGTTGCCAAAGATGACGCCTTCCGGATCGGTATACACCGAAGCCCATGCAGGGGCAGGCAGGCGATACGGACCCACGAACAAGCGATTGAATTCCTCATGATTCGCCTGCGCCTGGTTCTCGGTAAGGGCAGATTGCATCAGAGCAATTCCCTGCCCCGCTTGTGGTTGGCCAAATTCCCAGGCATCTGCAGCCTCGGGGGAAGCAAACCAGCCAAGCACGGCCTGACCCTTTTCAGAGGAAGGGTCCTGATAAAAAACAGAGCCCAAAAGAACAGCGGCGTTAGCTACTGACTCAAAGCGATTGGCCATGTTAATCCTTTCTGCAAGAGGCGTTCTGCCTCATTGTAGGCCATTAGAAGGGTTGCCGCCCCGAAAAGCGGCAACTCCCAAGCGTGGTCTCTTTAGAACAGGCCCACGGACATGAAGATACCGTAGAAGCACATGCGCACCAGAACCATACCAACAATTGCGGCAAAAGCAGCAACCAGAACCAAAACGGTGGTCAGGGAGCTCTTCTTGCCAGCGTTAGTCAGCAGCAATGCAGCAGCGGCGGCAATCAGGATAATACCAGCTACAGCAACATACCAGTAGAAGCTCATCCGGCCGGCCATGGCCATACCAGCGGCATTCTGAACGTCGCCAACCATGATGCCCTGAGCAATAACCAGAACGGCCATGCCAGCAGCACCAACAACAGCAACCAGGGAAACCAGCTTCTCAACCTTTGCACCTGCAAAAACCATAACCAAAGCGGCCAGAGCAGCACCACCAAACAGAGCGGCGAAGATTTGAGCGATAGAGCTTACGGGAGAGCTCCAGGTAGCAACGGTGGGTATCATGTAGGCCAGGCCGATAAACAGAGCGGTAGCCAGGCCCAGAACCAGGCAGATAATACCGAAGATCTTGTGCACGCCGGCCTCGGGGTTCTTCACGGCGGCAAAAATCCAGTACACAACGGCAGCCAGGATGGCCAGGCCGGCAATGCAGATCTCATTAGACAGAGGAGAAGAGCCAATGCCGCTTAGCATGCCAAAAACCTTCATGGGGCTGCCCAGGTGCATAAAGGAAGCGAGCAGACCCAGAATGGCGATAACGCCAGGGATAGCCAGCAGAGTGTTGGCCTTCTTGCCGTCCATCTCAACGGAACCGCGCAGGAAGCCAACCAGGCCCATAGCGGTAACGCCAGCAGGAACCAATACGGAGAATACGAGCAACGGCAGCTCGCTCATTACGTGTTCGAAAAACATTACATGACCTCCTTCGGATTCATGAGCTTGCCCTCCTGAGTGCCCTGAGCACGAGAGGTGGGGCAGCCCTTCATGATGGTGGTCGGCTTGGTGTAGCTAGGATCAGGCATGGGAGCAGACCAAACGCTTTCGCCATACTTCTTCTTCATATCCTCGGCCTTGCCAAAATCCAAAGCGTACAGGGGGCATGCGTCC
>JAQXTF010000137.1 GCA_029219345.1 Eggerthellales bacterium | reverse complement strand
TTGTGGTAGAAATGGTGCGCACGTGCACTACCATGTACGGCCACGGCTGGGATGAACGCAATGGCGGCAACATTTCGCTGTTGCTGAGCGAGGAAGAAGTGGCGTCCTGCGTGGACGTGAATTGCGTACTGCGTCAGATGCTCATTGGCTTTAGCACTCCTGGGCTGGCAGGGAAGTATTTCCTGGTCACTGGCACAGGCAAGTATTTCAAGAACGTGCAGTATGGTCCTGCGGGCAACCTGGGCCTTATTCGTATTGTGGAAGACGGCCGGATGGCTGAGCTGCTGTGGGGCGCGGATATTTGGCGGTTGACGGAGGCGGGTCCTCTTCGGAGTTTTTGCTGGTAGGCGAGTCGGGCGAAGAGCTGCTTCACTTTTTCGTGGGTTCCACCAGCAAGAAATCTATTGGCGTGGAAGGCGCGGCGGCGAACATTGCTGCGGGCGCGCGTAGGCTGCTGGATTACTTGGAAAGCGATGGTTGCGCGCTAACTGAAGTTCGTGGCGTTTGGGGTCTTTCGGGCTGCGATAGCACCTCTGACCAGGCAGAATATGAAGCCATGTTGGTGCGTGCAGGTTTGGATTTGGCGTATCACCATGTGGTGAACGACTCTCTGCTGGTTGGCGGCCTGTTCAGGTCCGATGGCCTCTTGGCTCGCGTGCAGTCCCTTCTGGACGTTTCCGTGACGCGCTTGGATGTTTCTCCCGTTCTGGGCGGTATAACTCTGACGTGTGACAAAATAGCCCGGGCTTAATCCGTCACATACGTCATATTTACCTATAACAACATGACATAAAAAGGTATCATGTACACAGACGTAAAAGCGCAGATAGGCGGGGAAGGGAGGTGCCGCAAATGCCCTTTGGATCTTACGTGGTTGTGTATCTCTTCCTGGCAGGTGCCGGTGCTGGCGCCTTTTTCTTGGCCGCTTGCGGTGCTTTCTATGATGCCGCACGTGCTACCGATGCCTCTGAGGATATCCGCGAAAACCTTTCAGGCGGCTTTTTAGCTGCGCCCCCCTTGTTGGCCTTGGGAGCTTTGTGCTTGCTGCTTGACCTGGGAAGCCCCCAGCGCGCGTTGCTGGTGCTTGCCAATCCCTTGGTCTCCGTTATGTCGTTCGGCGCCTGGTGTTTATTGCTGCTTACCGTAGCCTCCGTCGCGGTGGCGGCTCTGGGCTTGGCAGAGAAATTCCCGCCCGCTTTCATGCGCACGGGCTGCTTGGTGGGCTTGGTGTTATCGCCCCTGGTCATGGCCTACACAGGCGTGCTTTTGTGCACCATGGTATCAGTCGATTTCTGGAATACGCCCCTGCTGGCGGTGCTTTTTGTGTGTTCGTCGCTTTCAACGGGTTTTGCTGCAAGCACTTTGGCCAACACTCTTATGAAGCCCCTTACGCGTATTAGCCCCAGGGCTATGGGTAAGTTGGCGCGGCTTTTCCATGCGGCCGAAACAGTTGCCCTGATTGCTTTCCTGGCCAGCAGATTCTTTGCTACGGCGGCGGCTCAAGGCTCCTGCGTGGAGCTGCTGGCGGGAACTGCGGCCCCCATATTCTGGTGCGGCGTGGTGGTGTGCGGTCTTCTGGTTCCCCTGGTGGTGTCGGCGGGCCACGCCCGCATTGCTATGCTGCCAGCGGGACGAATTATTGTGGCAAGCTGCTCGCTTATTGGCGGCCTTGCGCTTCGATACGGCATTGTTGCGGCGGCAACCTATACGGCTATAACCGTCCCTATCATATAGTCAGGGAAGAGGTGAGGCATTGTGGCAAGTAATCCTGTATCCATTCAGATAACCATTGATCAAAACAGCGGCATTCCTATTTGGCTGCAGCTGCGCAATCGTTTGATTTACCTGATTTCATCGGGGCAGTTCGCTAAGGGCGACAAGCTTCCTACGGTGCGAGAAATGGCTGTTGAACTGGGCATTAACTATAACACCGTATCTAAAGTGTATCAGGATGTTGAACGCGACGGCTATATAAAGTCCCAGCGTGGTAGGGGCACTTTTGTGCATGATGGCTACCTGAAAAACCCCGATTCCGCCACCGATGAAATGGATTCCCTGGTAGATGCCTTCATTGCTCAATGCGATGAATTGGGCGTTCCGAGAACCGATATTGTGAGGCGCGTTGAATCGCGCCTGGCCCGTATGCAGTAACAGCTTGCGCTGAGAGGTATAACATGAAGTTTAATTTGAGAAACGAAGAGAAAAATGCCCGCTACTCAACTGCCGCTACCGATGAGCGCGAGACGGTGCGATCAACCGAAGTCGAGCCCAATAAGGCCACGCGTGCAGGCGTGTACGCCTTTTCCATTGTGGTGTTCGCAATAGGGTTCTCCCTGGCCATGGCTGCAACGTTTGCGTTTGTGAACGTGTTTACTGTGGCCGCATCGGCCTTAGTGGGCCTGTTGCTTGCTTACGCCGTGCGCGTATGTCCCCAGTGGGAACGCGTGGTTGTACTGCGCTTTGGCCGCTTCAATCGTATTGCTGGCCCGGGCTTGTACTTCGTGATTCCCTTTGCGGAATATACGGCCATTCATGTGGATCAACGCACCATGACCAGCGCTTTTACCGCCGAGGCCGCACTCACTGCCGACTTGGTACCGGTGGATGTTGACGCCATTTTGTTCTGGATGGTATGGGACCCTCAAAAGGCCTGTATGGAAGTGGAAAACTACCCCAAAGCGGTGTTGTGGTCGGCTCAGACGGCCATGCGCGATGCGCTGGGCCAGGTGAATTTGGCCAACTTGTCCATGCGCCGCAAGCAGATTGATCGCGAGCTGCAAGAGGTTATGAGCGAGAAATGCGAGCAGTGGGGCATTACGGTTATGTCGGTGGAAATTCGCAACATTTTCATTCCCAAAGAGCTGCAAGATGCTATGTCTAAGGAAGCCCAGGCCGAGCGCGAGCGCAATGCTCGCGTTATTTTGGCCGAGGTGGAAAAGGATATTTCGGAGATGTTTGTTGAAGCTGCCGAAGTGTACGACCAGAACCCTAGTGCCATGCAATTGCGTGCCATGAACCTTGCTTATGAGGGCGCTAAAGATGGCAAAGGCATGCTGCTGGTGCCTAGTGGTTTGGCGGAAGGCTTCGATCCTGGTAAGCTATTCAAATAGGAAATATGGTTTTGACCTTCAAAAAGGCGCATCTCGTTGTAAGGCGGATGCGCTTTTTTGTTGGTAATAATATTTATAAAACTAGTCATATATTGAACTAGTTAAATATGACAATAGGTGTTATGATGCAGCTACCATAGATTCGCGAGTATGGATGAAAAAAGGAGGGGAGTCGCCTTTTGCGATTTCCATGAGAAGAGGAGGAGCATCAATGGGTAGCATGAGCAATGTAACCCGTAGAGGTTTCTTGAAGACGGCAGGTGTCACTGCAGGCGCATTCGGCCTAGCTGGTGGCATGGCCACCACTGGTGGCTGGCTGTCTCCCAACGCGGCATGCGCCGAGCCCGAAGAGCATGTTGCGTACACCTTCCACTACCGCCACTGCCAGTGCAACTGCCATCTGAAGTGCACCGTGCGTGACGGCCGTCTGGCTCTGATTGAGCCAAACGACTGGCCCAACAAGCGCAATGAAACCGTATGCCTGAAGGGCTTGTCTGAGGTTCAGCACACCTACAGCCCCGACCGCCTGCAAACCCCGCTGAAGCGTGTGGGCGAGCGCGGCGAAGGCAAGTTTGAAGCTATCACCTGGGACGAAGCCCTGGATACCATTGCTGCAAAGGTGAAGGAAATCTGGGAAAAAGACGGCTCTCAGGCCATTGCCTTCCAGACCGCCGTAGACGCCCTGACCACCAATCTTCCCAAGCTGCTGCGCGGCCAGGAAAAGCCCAAGCGCGGCATTGACATTGGTTTGGGTAACGGCTTTTCTCCTGCTTTGGCCGAATCGGGCCAGCAGGGCGCATCTTCACACGAGGTTACCGACTGGAAGAATGCCAAGACCATTCTGAACGTGGGCTGCAACGTGCTGGAGACCTGCATGGTTACTTCCAAGTACTTCTTTGATGCCAAGGAAGCCGGCGCCGAGATTATTACCTTCGACCCCAACTTCTGCATTACCGCGGCAAAGTCCAGCCAGTGGGTTCCCATGGTTGCAGGCACCGATGCCGCTTTGTACTTGGGCCTGATCAGCATCATCTTGGAAAACGAGTGGTACAACGCTCAGTACCTGAAGGACAACACCAGCATGCCTTTCCTGGTAAAGCGCTCCGACGGCTCCCTGCTGCGTAAGACCGCTACCACCGACATTACCCAGGCGGGTTCCGATAATCCCTTCCAGGTGTATGACGAGAACGCTGGCGCTGTTGCCGACTACAACAAGGCGGGCATTTCTCCCAAGCTGGACTATGAAACCGAAATCGGCGGCGAAAAGTACGCCACCGTATTCACCCTGCTGCTGGAAAGCCAGAAGGCCTACACCGCTGAGTGGGCGGCTGAGACCACCGGCATCTCTGTTGAGAAGTTGATGGAAGTTGCCGATAAGTACGCCAACCACGGTCCTTCCATTCTGAGCTTCGGCTTTGGTGGCGGCGAGAAGTTCTACAACGCTGACGTTGCTGGCCACAGCGCCGTGCTGCTGGCCACCTTGGTGGGCTCCTTTGGCACTGATATTCCTGGTTGGGGTGCTGGCGCTTACGTAAACGCCTATCAGAAGATCTTTGGCGCTGGCAAGCTGGCTGGCTGGAAACTGCCTGCTGAGTGCACCATTGCCAAGGCTCCTAAGGGCACCGTTGACTACCGCGATGACAAATCTGGCATTAAGATGATGTGGGTGCAGAATGGCGCCTTCCAGCAAATTGCCGGCAACCAGAACCGCACCGACGAATGGGCCAAGACTCTGGATTTCGTTGTTGTTCAGGATATTTGGCATACTCCTTCCGTTGACTGGGCCGACATCGTGTTGCCCGTGTGCTCCCACTTCGAGTGCGACGAAGAGATTGGCTTCCTGCGCGCTCTTCGTGGTCACGTGCTGCTGCAGCAGAAGGTTTTGGAGCCCCTGTTTGAGTCTAAGACCGACTTCTGGATTGAGCGCGAGATGGCAAAGCGCCTGGGTTACGGCGACGTTGTGCCCCAGACCCAGGAGCAGTTGGCTCGTTATCAGCTGGATAACTCTACCGATAAGGCGGTAAAGGGCATCACCCTGGAAGACGTTATCGCAGGTCACGGCGTTGTTGCTCTGAAGAATCAGCCTGAGATTGCCCGCAGCTACTCCGGCCAGACCTACAAGACCACTTCTGGCAAGATTGACTTGTACTACGAGAACCTGGTTTCCTACGGCCAGGCCCTGCCGCAGTACGAAGCTCCCAACGAGGCTTACGCAGGCAACCCCTTGGCAGAGAAGTACCCCCTGCATATGACCCAGCGCCGTTCCAAGTACTTCATTCACCAGAATTACTACGACGCAACTTGGATTCGCCAGTTCTACGAGCCCACTTTGGAAATGAACCCCGCCGATGCTGCAAAGCGCGGCATTAAGAGCGGCGACATGATTCAGGCGTTCAACGATCGCGGTTCCTTCAAGTGCAAGTGCGTTACTTCTGAGGCAATTCGCCCCGGTATGGCCGTTATTGTTGAGGGCATTTGGCCTAAGTACATGGGCGAGGGCAGCCTGCAGAACGTAACCAACGACGCAGCTAATCCCCGTGGCGTGGCGCTGGCAAAGGGTCGCGTAACCCCGTTCAACGATACGCTTGTTGAAGTGAAGAAAGCGTAAGGGTGATTGATTATGACGAAACTTGCTATTGCTATCAATCTTGAGCGCTGCACCGGCTGCAACACCTGCACTATGGCGTGCAAGATGCAGAACAACGTGCCTGATGGCATGCTGTGGAACCGCGTGATTTTGGAAGGCTGTGACAGCGAATTTGGCGCTCAGGGCGAATACCCCAATCTGACCAAGCGCTTCATTCCCGTTGCTTGCCAGCATTGCGAGAACCCCGCTTGCATGAAGGTTTGCCCCACCGGTGCCACCTTCAAGGACGATAAGGGCCGCGTGGAGATTGACTACGACAAGTGCATTGGCTGCCGCATGTGCATGGCCGCCTGCCCTTACAACGCTCGTGTGTTTAACTGGAACGAGCCTGTTCGCTCCACTGGCTTCAACTACGGTCACAAGGACGTTCCTGTGCGTCCCAAGGGCGTTGCTGAGAAGTGCACTCTGTGCAAGGAGCGCACCGACGCAGGCGACGTGCCTATGTGCGTGCGCTGCTGCCTGAGTGAGGCGCGCGTCTATGGCGATCTGGACGATCCCAATTCCGAGATCTCCCAGCTTATTGCATCCAAGAACGCTTATGTGCTGCTGCCCGAAAAGGGTACTAAGCCCCAGGTTCACTATTTCAACTAAGGAGGCGTGTGAACAATGACTGATACTAAATCTCTGTTTAAAAAACCCGCCTTTTTGGTGTTGGCGGTTTTGACCCTGGTTGGCATTGTTTGCTGGATTATGCAGCAGATTAACGGCCTGGGTGCAACTGGTATGAACAACTCCAATTCTTGGGGTCTCTACATTACCTGCTTCATGTTCTTCGTAGGACTTTCCGCAGGTGGCCTTATTGTGGCCTCTTCCGCCCATGTGTTTGGCATTGAGAGCTTCAAGAAGGTTTCAATGCCTGCCGTTATTGTTTCCACAGCCTGCATCTGCGTTGCCGGCATGATGGTTCTGGTTGACCTGGGCGGTATCCAGCGTATTTGGCGCATTATCATTGGCGCCAACTTCACCAGTCCTCTGCTGTGGGACATGTGCATTATTACCCTGTACTTGATTATCAACATTCTTGACCTGGTGTGGATGAACAAGGGCGAGGAAGAGAAGGTACGCAAGCTGTCTTATGTGGCCTTGCCTGTTGCCATTCTGGTTCACAGCGTGACTGCATGGATCTTTGGCCTGGAAATTGCCAAGGAAGGCTGGTATTCCGCCATCATGGCTCCCATCTTCGTGGCTTCCGCCATGGACTCTGGTCTGGCTTTGCTGCTGTGCGCCCTAACCGGCCTGAAGAAGGCTGGCAAGGCCGATGTTGACGACGCCCTGTTCAACAACCTGGGCAAGCTGCTGGCAACTTTCATTGCTGTTGACGCTTTCTTCATTGGCTGCGAGCTGCTGACCATGGGCTATCCGGGTGCTGAAGGCGCCGAGATCCTGGCCATTATGACCACCGGCTCCACCGCCGCCTTCTTCTGGTTTGAGATTATCGCTGGCCTGCTGGTGCCCTTCGTGCTGCTGGCAAGCCCTGCCCGCCGCAACAATAAGACCGTTGTTCTGGCGGCATCTGCCCTGGTCATCCTGGGTGTTTTCTGCAAGCGCGTTTGGCTGCTATTCACTAGCTTCGTTACTCCCAACGTATACGGCGGTGCTGGTATCACCCTGGGCACTTCCGCTGCCCAGCAGCCCTATGCCAACATTTGGAGCCTGGGTGGTACTTACGCTCCCACTGTTCCTGAAGTTCTGGTTGCTCTGGGCGTAATCAGCCTGGGCGTCCTGATCTTCCTGGTGCTTTCCGAGAAGCTGCTAGCTAAGAAGGAAGCGTAGGTAGTTTGCCGTCTTAAACGGTAGGTTCAGAGGGCTTGGTTTGTTATCCTTTTTCTGATGCAAACCAGGCCCTTTTTAAGGAGGAATTGCAATGAACAAAGAGCTTTCGTGCGCTGAGTATGCCCAGGCGTTTGCCTTTTTGGGCAACTCTTTGTTGGCCACCATGCGCCAGACGGGTGATGCGGGACTGAAGCCCGAATTTTGGGCGGCGTTCCCTGATTTCGGAAGCGCTGCAGTGGAGGAAGCCCTTGAAGGTTGCTTTGCTTGGGCGCAGGATGCTGCCAAGCGTGCCGCCGAGGGCGCCGATGTGCTCACCGATGTGTGCGTGGAATACACGCGTCTTTTCGTTGGCCCTCCTTCGCCGGCAGCGATGCCTTGGGAGAGTTTCTATGTGGTTGAGGGCAACACGGTAGGGTTTGGCGAGCCCACGTTTCAGATGCAGGAGGCTCTGCGTGCTGCCGGGTTGCAGGTGAGCAACGAGAACAACCAGTATGCCGACCATATGGGCATTGAGCTGCTGCTTCTTTCCGAGCTGTGCCAGCGCGGCGAGGGGGAAGAGGTGTTTGCCTTTGCGGCCGAGCACCCCGGCGCCTGGTGCGACAAGTTTGCTGCCGCTGTTGCAACGGCCGAGCCAGAGGGCTACTTCGCCCGCTTGACTACGCTAGTGTGTGCGCTGCTGCGGTAAAGACTGCTGGCTTTCCTCTTTCAATTACTGCGTTGCCGCCGATGTGACAAAATAGCCCGGGCTTAATCTGTCGCATCCGGACATAAAAAGGCGCGCCGCGATCGCGAGGCGCGCCGTTTTTGCGGGTTAGCAAAGCAACAACTATTCAT
>JAQXTF010000136.1 GCA_029219345.1 Eggerthellales bacterium | reverse complement strand
GCGTTTTCGCCTAGAGACTCTGCGGCTTCGGTTGCGCTCTTGGAAAGCGCATTGCCCAGAATAGACTCCATAAATTCCTGAATCCAGTCAAGGTCGCTCAGCTTTTCTTCGCCACGGCTGATTTTCTCAAAGGCAATAATGCTTCCTTCGCCAATAGCAGCAACAATTGCGCCTGAAGTGATCGCGTTAAGAATAGCGGCAGGCAAATTCAGGCCAGGGACCATCTTCAAAGCGCCTACCAGGCCTTTTGCGGCAAGCGCCACGTTGCTTGCGTCTGCAATGGAGTCAATGAACTTCTTTGCTTCCTCATTTTTCTCAATGCCAAAAATCCTGGCAATGGCGCCGGCTTCGCTTCGCACAATGGGCATGATTGCCAGCGTGTCCAGCTCGGGAACAGGAATTGCGCCAGTTGCGGCAGCACTGATGGTTGCGGCCACAACAGCCGTCTGGGAAAGTGCGCGCTTGCGACCTATCTTGAAGTTGGCGGCGTCTTTCTGTGCTGCCTCTTCGCCTTCGGGCATGAGTTTCAGCGTTACTTCTGTGAGCTCGTCGATGCCGGAGGGGGTAACAAAAACTTCGTCGTCAATGATGTAGGTGCCGGCCACGACGGGGACGATGGCCTTTACGTTGCTCTGCAGTTTTGCGTTGTTGGCGATTGCCTTTTTAACCATTTCGATGTTTTCGGTGCGCTCGGCCTTGGAATACGATTTAGTGATAACAACTACGATGGGCACCGTTTTCCAAATGCGAGTAGCCTCGTCCATGCTCTTGATTGCGTCGGAGAACAGCTTGCTTGAGGTGCCGTCAACGCAGAACCAGATTACGTTGATGCGCGTGTCGCTGTCCACCATTTCGGCGCTGTCTTCGGACCACTTCTGAATTTGCTTCACGGCCTTGCGGCGCTCCCACCAAGTGGGTTCGAAGCCCATGGTATCAATGATATAGAAGGGGCTGTTTTCGTCGCCATGGCGCTTGCATTCTTTGGTGGTGCCCGAAATGCCAAAGCCCGTGATTGCAGCCTCTTCGCCCAGAACGGCGTTGAGTAGAGTTGACTTGCCAACTCCCGAGTTACCAATGAGTAGAACGTTTCCCATGCGCGGTCCCTTCCCGAGGTTTCTGATAGTTTTGATTTTCGGCATTGATAACTGCTCTGTCAATTGTTTCTCGTGGCCTAGGTAATTTCCTGGACACCCATTCTAGGGGTGGCGGGGTAGGATTTTGCCGTGAACGGTTGTCCTGCGTAAAAGGGAGGAATCATGGCATTTGCAACAATCGATAAGAAACTGTACGTTCTAACCGCCGTGGCGATCTGCACGAGCGTGGCAGCCTGCGCGCTGGCAACTGCTGCCCCGGGCGCCGTTGCGGCTTCTCGCTGGCTCTCACTGCCCGGGCTGGCGCTGCCGGGATGGGCTCCGCTGGCCGCCGCCCTTGCGGCCGTGGCACTGCTGCGCTGGAAGGACGTGCTTGCCCTGGCGTTTTCCTGCGCGTCGCTGACGGTGTCGGTGGCCATGTCCCTGGTCTGCTCCGCCGCGCTGCTGTAGGGGGAGTGAGTCACTTTGCCCTGAGCAAAGTGACTCATTTCGTTGTTGCGGCCGTTACGCGAATGCACGATTTTTTGATTTCCGCCCGATTTGGGCCCTTGAAATTGCGCGAATGCACGATTTTTTGAAATTCTGGAGGCTTGCTTTTTCTGCGACCTGGGCAAACGTGGCTGTTCTTGCGGAAATGGGCCTGAAATTGTCAAAAAATCGCACGTTTGTGCATTTCCGCGCCTCTGCTTTCCGCTTTTTTCAAAAAATCGTCCATTTGCGCATCCCTTTGCGCACCCGTTTTCACATGCACGTGCGCGTGCGACGGGGAAAGACCCAGCAATTCCGCCACATTTTCCCCTGCAAGAAATCAAATTGAGCTTTATTGACAACGCCGCGAGGAGGGACCTATCATCAATTTGACGGGCGAGAAATTCGCCGCGCCGCACATTAAAAATCGAGAAGCATGGGAGGGTATTATGACTGACATTTCAAGAAGAAGTGCATTAAAGGCTTTTGTGGGACTGACCGCTGGCATTGGTGCCATGGGTCTGGCAGGCTGCTCCAGCAGCGCCGCTAGCAGCTCCGCCTCCGCATCGCAGGCTGCTGCTGCGCCCAGCATGCCCTTGCCTTACGACCTGGCCGCCGCTAAGCGCATTGTGGCAGAGCCCTGGGTCACCGTGTCTGACGTTGCTGCCGACTTCCTGGAAGGCCCCGTCTGTGACAAGGAAGGCAACCTGATCCTGTGCTATCGTTTCCCCGCTGGCAAGGCCATGGCTTCTCGCATCATCAAAGTGAATGCTAAGGGTGAAATCAGCACCCTGCACGAAACCGAGCCGGGCATTATGCTGAACGGCTTGGCGCTGCACAAGGATGGCCGCATTTTCGCCGCTAACGTTATGGGAAGCATCCTTACCTTCGACGCTGAGGGCAAGCAGCTTACTCAGCTGGCCGCCGAATGCAACGGCAAGAAGCTCATGCCCAACGACATGGCATTTGGCGCTAACGGAGACCTGTACGTGACCAGCTTCAGCGGCAACGCTCTTACTCCTGCTGGCGGCGTGTATCGCCTGCCCGCGGCCGACAACTACACCACTATCGTGCCTTTCCAGGAGAACATGTGCACGGGCAACGGCATTGCTTTTGCGCCTGACTTCAGCTGCATTTGGGTTGCCGAGACCGCTCTCAACCGCATCGACCGCATTCGCGTGAACCCCGACGGCACTAACAAGGCGTCCTTCCTGGACCCCTGCGTTGTGTACCAGGGCGTGGGCATTGCCGGCCCCGATGGCACCCGCACCGACGCCAAGGGCAACATCTACCAGGTGTACAATCCTGGCGGCTACGTGGCCGTGCTGAACAACAACGCCATTCCCGTGGCATGCGTGGTGCTGAGCGACCGCGACAAGGGCGACGGCCTGACCACCACGTCGCTGGCCATCAGCAACTCCGAGGCCACTGGTTACCTTCTGAGCTGCGGCTCTCGTGGCACGGTGATTTACAAGTTCGCCGCGCTGGATAAGGGTTGCCCCGGCTTCTACCTGTCGTAGTTGCTGTGCGTGCTCGTACCCCCAATATGACAAAAGCGCCCGGGGCAAATCTGTCACGCCCCGGGCGTTTTTTGTTCCCGATGAGACAGTTAGCTCAGGGCAAAGTGTCTCATTACATCGCAGCGGCGATGCTGTAGAGGTGTGCGTTCACGCGCCCCATGACCTCCAGGTAGTACTGCATCTCTTCGTCGTTCAGGTCTTTAAAAGAGCCCCCGGCAACCAGGGGCTCTTTAAACGCAGCAGGCGTTTCCGCTATTCAGCGGGCGGGATGTTCAGGGCATCCAGGTCGAAGTCGCGCTCCAGTTTTTCCAACATGTCGTGGCACTTGTAGAAGTCGTTGGCGGCATCGAAGAACTCGGCAATGTTTTCGGGGTTGGCCAGCGCGGGCACGTCGCAGCCGGAAGACAGCCAGAAGTTGTCGTACTTGTAGCACTGATGCATAACCTTGTAGGTTGCCTTGCGAATGGAGGCGCGGGTGCCGCCGAAGAACTCGTCGGAGGGGCTGACGTTGCCCATAACAATGACGTCCTCGGGGGCCTTCTCCATGATGTCCTTCAGCACAATCTTGTCGCCAAAGTGGTAACCCTTGCAGCCAATGGCAAAGATATCCTCGGCCTGCAGCACGGCATTGTTGCCGCAGTTGTGGTAGAAGATCACGAAGTTTTTGTCCTGACACTCGTCGACAATCTGCTTCATGTAGTCGCAGCTGAATTCCGCTACCAGAGCGGGGGAGAGGATGCCGGCCAGGGGTTCGGCGATCATAATGCCGTGGCAGCCCAGGGCCTTGTATGCCTTCACGTACTCAATGATGAACTTGGTAGCCTTTTTCAGCACGGTGTGCATCATGTTGGGCTCTTCGTAGCACAGGACCATGGCTTCAGTAATGTCTACCAGGCGGCCAGCCAGGCTGAAGGGGCCAATGCATTCAGCGAACACAGGGCGGTCGTCGATCAGGCTCAATGCCATTTCTACGCCCTTCAGGTAGGTGCCAGTGCGGCCAGCGCCAACCTCGGGAATCTGCAGCGCATCGGCGTCGTCTTCGTCGTTGACAATGGAGCCGGAAATGGTGGGAACCTCTTCTTCGTGGTACACGCAGTTGGCGCCAAAGGCCTCGGCCTCAACGGAGAGGTCCATATAACCCATGGCAATAGGCAGGTTGTATTTCTCGGCCATCAGCTTGATGCCCATGGCCTGGCCAAGGGGGTTTTTGGACAGGCGCTCCACCGTGCAGCCCAAAACATAGGCGGCCGGGAACGTAGCAATAGGCTGGGGAACTTTGTGACGGGTGGTGATAATGGAATTGCACCAGTTGTACATGCTCGAATGCTGCATACTTGTCTCTCTCCTTGACTTGAACACGCCCTCCCTTTTTGGGCGCATCTGTATATTATTTGGGAAAAAGAAAAATAATTACATTATTGTGCGAAATACTGCTATTCGTTACGCGAGAGTTACGATTGTTAAGGAAAGCTACGAATCAGATGATTGTTACGGCAGGTTCGCCCCTCCTAGCAGCGTGTTTTTCGGCATGCATGTGTCAAACCCCGTACCGGTGCTGGGGCATTCGCCGGAGGATAAGGACCGTCTGCTGCGCCAGCTGCGCGCCGGCATGCACGCCATTCCCCAGCAGGTGCTGGACTCGCACCCCCAGAAGGGCTCCGAGGGCCGAATGCTGTAGCGGCGGGCGCTCCGGTGGGATAGAGTGCCTGTCCCCGGTGTCAGGGCGCTAGAACAAGGTGCCCTTCATGCAGATGAGGGGCTTGTCGGCGTCGTAATCCCAGCTGTGGTGGGCGTCGCCGCGGCAGAACCGCGCGTGCTCGCAGGCCGCGCAGGTGGGGCAGCGCTCCGACAGGTCGCGGCGGAACACCTGGAAACCGTTTTCCCACGCATCACGCAGGCGCCGCGTGCGCACGTTGCCCTGCAGCAGCTCGGGCCGGCGCTCGATGTCCAGACATGCCGCGATGTCGCCGTTGGCCATGATGGACGCGGTGTACACGCCCGCGTTGCACAGCCAGTACCAGTCGCGCACCTCGGCCTCAAATTCCAGCCCCAAATAGTGGGAGCAGCCGTACTCCAGCGGGTAGCCCTGCGCGCGTTTTTCCTTGATGAACTGGAGCAATGCCCGCTGATCGGCGGCGGTGAGCATCAGATCGGGGCGCTGCAGCGCGCGGCCGATGGGCTCCAGGCCAATGACGCGCCACGAGTCAATGTCCAGCCCGTCCATGATGGAAAACAGCTGGTCAAGCTGGCAAATGTTGGCGTGGTTCACCACGGTGGTCACCTGAATGGCGTGGAAAGCGCCCACGTCGATGAGGTCCTGGATGCCCGCCATGGCACGGTCGTAGGCGCCGGGCAGGCCGCGCAGCTGGTCGTGGGTGTCGCGCAGGCCGTCGATGGAAACCGAGATGGTGCCCATGCCGGCCGCCGCCAGCCGCCGGGCCACCGCGGGGGTGATGAGGGTGGCGTTGCTGGTCATGCCCCAGTGAAATCCCTGGTCATGGGCGTATTCCATGATGGGGAAGAAGTCGCGGGAAAGCAGCGGCTCGCCGCCGGTGATGCACAGTTGCAGCCCGCGGGTGCCAAAATCGGTCTTCACCTGGTCGATGATGCCCAGCCACTCGTCGCGGGTGAGCTCATCGCCCTTGGACGCGGTGCAGCTGCTGCCGCAGTGAAAGCAGCGCTCGTTGCACTGCAGCGTGAGCTCGAAGAAGAGTTTGCGCAGCTCAGGGGCGGAATAAAGGGTGCATGTGTAGTCGGCCAGCTGGTTCAAGTGGCCGATTTTGACGTCGGCGATGTTCATCGGCTCGGCGGCGGCCCGTACACGGGCGCGGGAACGTTTCGGGCGGGCTCGAAGTCGCTGTCGGTCTGCTCGTCGGCATCGTCCGTGTCTTCCGGCGGCGGCCCGTACACGTCATCCAGCTCGTTGACCTTGGGGTCGTACTCCGGCGGCGGCCCGTACACCGCGGCGGGGCTGTTGATGGAAGGGTTGAAATCGCCCTTGCAGCTGGTCAGGCCCAGGGCGGCAAGGATGCCTGCGGCGGTGAAGCTTCTGCGTGTCAATGGTTTCATGACGCCTCCGTTCTTTTCCCCATTGTACCCCAGAGGGCGGGGCGGAAAACGTGACAAAAATGCCCCGGGCGCTTTTGTCACGTGCAGCCGCTACGCCCACAGGGCCATGGCCAGGGTGCCGGCTACCATGAGGGCCAGGCCGGCCAGGGATTTGGGTGTGAGCTTCTCGCGGAACACCAGGTACGAAAAGCCAATGGACACCAGGATGCTCAGCTTGTCGATGGGCACCACCACGCTGACCAGGCCGTTTTGCACCGCGTAGTAGTAGCACAGCCACGATGCGCCCGTGGCCAGGCCCGATAGGGCAATAAAGCCCAGCTCGCGGCGGTTCAGCGTGCGCAGTTGCGGCAGCTTTCCTTTGCCGACCACAATGCCCCAGGCCATAACCAGCACCACCACCGTGCGGATGGCGGTGGCCAGGTTGCTCTCCACATCGGCGATGCCGTACTTGGCCAAGATGGTGGTGAGGGCGGCAAACACCGCCGACCCCACAGCGTAGGGCAGCCACGCGGTGCCGGGCGCGGTGGCGGTGGTGGTGCCGGGCGCGGGCGCCTTCCTCTCGATCATCAGGAGCACGCCCACGGCCAGCAGCGCGGTGCCGGCCAGCTTCACGGCCAGGTTGTTGGTTTCGCCGAACAGGATGATGGCCAGCAGCACGGTGAGCACGGTGCTGGATTTGTCCACGGGCACCACTTTGTTCACGTCGCCCAGCGCCAGCGCACGGAAGTAGCACAGCCATGACGCGCCTGTGGCCAGGCCCGATAGCACCAGGAACAGCAGCGAGCGGCCGCTGATGTGCGGGATGGTGCTCGCCGAGCCCACCAGGAGCACCATGAGCCACGCGAAGGCCAGCACCACGCACGTGCGCAGCGCGGTGGCCACGTCGGAGTCGGTGGTTTTGATGCCGCATTTGGCCAGGATGGATGTGAGTCCCGCGAAAACCGCTGACAGGACCGCTGCTACAAGCCACATGATAAAAATCGCTCCTTTGGGGAAACGTAACAAGCCTGCCCTCATGGTACACCTGTAGGCGACGCGTTGCTGTCGTGGCGGGAAACATGACAGAAATGCCCCGGGCGATTTTGTCATGATGGCGAAAAAATGGGGAACGCAACCCACCGATGCGTTCCCCAAAACGAGAAAGAGAATCTTTATCTAACGAAAGCAGTTAGATAGGTGCCAATTGGGCCAACCGGCAAATTAGGCAATGTCGCCAGCTGCATGGCGTGCAGCGTAGCGGCCAAAGGTCACCTGGCGGCCAAGGCAGTTGCCAACTAGGTAAACGGGATAGTTGCCGGCGTAGTAGCTGCCGGAAGCGGTGCCAACAACGTACAAGCCGGGAATGGGCTGGTAGTTCTTGTCAACGGCCTGGCAGTGCTTGTTGATGCGCACACCGTCGATGGTGGTCAGCAGAGAGCCGCCTTCAACCTTGAAGATGGCGCCCGTAACGGCACCACTCTTGTCCTGAACCAGTTTCACCAGGTCGTGGCTGTAAAGCACTTCCCCGCCATCATCCTTGATAACCTGCTCCATGGCCTTAACGTGGTCGGTGCGGCCGCGTTCGTCCTTAAAGCCGGCATTGGAAATGTGATGGCACTCAGGAGGCATGAAGTAGGTGGTGCCACCGGCGTTGTCGTTATCTTCGTCAACAACAACGTCAGATTCCTGGCCAAAATGCTTGGTGTAGGTGTCGGCAATCCACTCAACGGTGGAACCAGAATGCTCAACCCAGGTGCGCAGAACCGACTGATCATTCTTGAAAGAAGCGTAGCGAGCATGCTCGTTGATCCAGGCAACGCTGGCCAGCGCATTGACCTTTGCGGTTGTGGCGGTAATTGCCTACAGAAGGCCTCAGGCGCTGAAGGCCCAAGCCGTTGTGGGCATAGCGCTGGCGTGCACTTTGGTGCTTATGGTTGGCATGGCGTTTGCTTTGAGCGCTCACAATATTTGGTTGGTTGCCGTGGGTTTTGTGTCTCGATCGGTGGGACGTTCCCTTACCATTTTGCTGGTTGCCCTGTGCCTGGTGCGGCTGAAATCTTCTAAGGAAGTTGCTTTTGCCGTTGCCTTAGGCACGTTTATATCCAGCGTTGTTGAGCTGTTTTCTGTGTATTTGGCCACGCCGTTGAGTGCCGCTTTCGCCGTGGGGGCCATTCAGGCGGTCACTATTCTTTGGGCGTGCAAGCCCGCCAAGCAGGTGCTGGATGTTACCGCCAAGGGCGACCCCGTGGAAACCCTGCAGCTTGCCGACCCCAACGCTTTCCTTTCCCCCGTGAACGGGGTGTTCATTTGCATGCTGCTGGTTTGGGGCGTTGTTACCGCGCTGGGCAGGCGAAACGTGTACGGCTACGTTGCCGTGGTTGCTATCATGAAGCTCATGGACAGCTTGGGAACCCTGCTGGGCGCTGTTTCGGGTCACCTGACCAATGATTTCGTGCAGACCGACTTCTTTATGGCAACGGGCTTTGCCCTGACTATGGTGTTCTTGTTCTTCGCGTTTTTGTGGTGCGGCTTCAGGAATTTCAGCTTCAACGACACCATTGAATCGGTGACGTCGGTTGCAGTGCCTGTGTCTGAGCCGATTGAGCAGCCTGCCGAAGAGCCCGCTAGCGAGCCTGTGCTTACCGTGCAAGATGTGCTTGATCGCAACTGCGAAGAAATTGGCGCCCGTTGCGGGCTTACCGAACGCGAGCGCGAGATTTTCACCATGATGGCCCATGGCCGCAACGGCCGCTATGTGATGGAGCACTTCGTCATTTCGCGCAACACGGCCAAAAGTCACATCAAGCACATTTACGCCAAGCTGGGCGTGCATTCCCATCAGGAGCTCATTGATCTTGCTGCGGGTGTTTCCCGCGATGCCGAATAGGCGCCTAACCCCATTCTGAACAGGCTTTATGCAAAAATGCCCCAAGGGGGTGATGCTTTTGGCCGCTCATTTTCCTATAGTCTTTTTCGTTCGAATTTGGTGCGAGGCTCTTTGCGCGCAATATTCATTTCCTGATTTTCTAAAGGAGGTTAACGAATGAGCGAGGAAAGCAACGAGCCTAAACGTGCTTCCAAGATGCCGAAAAACAAGAAGTTCACTCTTGTTGGCGTTATTGTTGCCGTGATTGTTGTTGCCGGCATTGGCTTTTGGACCTGGCATAATACGCCTGGTTTTTGCAACGCGTTTTGCCACACCCCTATGACCAATTACGTTGACACCTTCAATGAGCCCGCCGGCACCACGGGTACCGACAAGTGGGGCAATGAAGTTTCTAACACCAACGCTATGCTGGCCGTTTCTCATCGTGAGGCTGATGAGGCCTGCCTGTCTTGCCATGTTCCTGCCATTGATCAGCAGGTGGGCGAGGTAATTGCAACGGCAACGGGCGATTACTACTATCCGCTGGAAGAGGCTAGCCTGGAGGTTCTCATGCAGAACTCCGGCAACCCCGCTGGCACGGGCGAGCAGATTGAGGCGGACTCTATCTATTACACCGATTAAGATTTGCCCTCCCCTTAAAAAGAGGGGCGGCCCCGGTTTTTCCGGGCCGTCCCTCTTTTTTGTTGCTGTTGTTACCGCAATATGACAAAAGCGCCCGGGGCAATTCTGTCACATTTTCCGTCTGCCGGTTGCCTACAGGGCAGCGCCCAGCTCGCGGGCCTTGGCCAGGTAGTCGTCGAAGGTCTCGTCGTGGTGAGCTTGATTGTCGGAGAGATTGAACATGGTCCAGTTGTACGTGCTGTAATCCTTCACCTGCTGGGTGTTTCCGCAGCTCAGCACGGTGGTGGGGCGCTGGTTGCAGCAGGGCTCCTGGGCGTCGTAGGTGAGCCACTGGAAGATGAGGCGCTCGTACAGCGCGTGGAAGCTGGCGGTCATGTTGCTCAGGTAGTTGGGGGAGCCAATGATCAGGCCATCGGCGTTGCGGATGGCCTCCAGCACAGGGGTCAGGCCATCGTGGCAGGCGCAGGTGCCAAAGGAGCGCTCGGTCTTACAGGCGAAGCAGGACACGCAGCCGGTGTATTTCTCCGGCTTGAACAGGTCAAAGTACTCAATCTCGGCGCCGTTTTCGGTCGCGCCTTCCGCGGCTGTCTTGATCAGCTGGTCGGTGTTCCAGCCTTTGCGGGGGCCGGCGTTGACGGCAACAATCTTCTTCACGGGCTTCTTCTTTCTCTCGTTTTCCTTTCATCCTTATAGTACGAGTACGCGCAAAACCTGCCAAATTACCCCATCATTTGGCAGGTTTTGCGTCAGTGACAGCGTTGCGGCGGGGTTCTTGTCGTCGGATGAAGTCCTTTGAAGGTATCATTTGGGAGATTTTGAATAAAAATGCTGATTTCTCCCAATTGGAAAGGGTTTTGAAAGTCCGAATTGGGAGAAATGGCGCGTTTTTATTGTTTTCTCCCAAAAATTGATTGCATTTACTGTTTGGAGAAGAGAGATTGCCCTTAAAGTGAGGTTCCCGATTGCAATTGGTGCGCAAAATTTGGGAGAAATTGAAGAAAATTTTAAAAATCTCCCAAATAGCTGTTGTTGACCGACTATCAGTTGGGAGAAATCAATCATATTTGGTTAATTTCTCCCAAATGGCCCCCGAAGCAAGCCAATCGCCCGATTATTTGGCAGGTTTTGTGGCAGTGGCCGCGTTGCGGAGAGGTGACGGAAAACGTGACAAAAATGCCCCGGGCGATTTTGCCACGTTTCGGCACGAGGGTGCTGAAAGTTGTACAATAAGCGGTTGTAATAGAGAACAAAAGCACGAACGAAAAGGACGCTTTATGGCACTTATTGCTTGCCCCGAATGCGAACGTCAGATTTCATCCTACGCTGTGGCTTGTCCCAGCTGCGGATTCCCCCTTGCCATGATTGACCAGCTCAACAGCGACAAAGCTGCCGCTGCCGCCGCTGTTGCAGCCGCCGCCGCTGCGGCTCCCGCTCACGCCGGCCTGACCCCCGGCGCCTACATGACCATGGGCAACTGGGGTGGCGAAGACATTGAGTGGTTCGTGCTGAAATGCGACGACGAAAAAGCCCTGGTGCTTTCCGAATACGGCATCGATTGCCGCCCCTACAACGAGTTGGAAACCAACGTTGATTGGGTGAGCAGCTCCATACGCAAGTGGCTCAACGGCGAATTCCTGCAGAACGCCTTTACCCCCAAAGAGCGCGCTCGCATTCTGGTGAGCAACGAAGCCGGCGTGACCACCGAGGGCCACGACGACACGGCCTCCACCATCGCCCGCCAGAAGGTGTTCCTGCTGTCCCTGGAGCAGGCCGACGAGCTGTTCGACAGCAACGAGAAGCGCGTGTGTCTGTGCACCGCCTACGCCAAGGGCCGCGGCGTGTGGACCGACGCCGCCGGCGCCTGCCGCTGGTGGCTGCGTACTCCCAGCAAGAACGACGCCCACGCCTGCATGGTACTCTCCGACGGTACCTTGTTCCCCTACGGCAGCTTCGTGGACAACAACCGCTACGCTGTGCGTCCCGCCTTTTGGGTGAGCCTGTAAGGAGAGCGAAATGCGTTGTCCTAACTGCGGAGCCCCAGGTCAGAGCGGCGTTTGCGAATACTGCGAAGTACCGCTGGAAGATGAAGAACCCGTCCAGCGCGTGGTGGTTGAGCACTACCACTTCGACGGCGACCCTGCCCCGGGTCGTCCCATCAACAACGACCCCAATGTGTCGCCCAAGTCGCGCTTGGTGGCGCTTTTGCTGTGCTTCTTTTTGGGCCTCTTCGGCGCGCACCGCTTTTATGCGGGCAAGTGGGCTTCGGCAGTTGTCCAAATCTTTACTTTTGGCGGCATAGGCATATGGTGGTGCATTGACTTCATCATGATAATTTTGGGCTGCATGCGCGACCGCGACGGCCGCCGCATCAGCAACTGGCATCTGTAGCGCCGCCCATGAATACCTATGTGACCTTGGAAAATTCGCCCGATAATCCGGCGTATTTTTTTCTGGAAGAGAAGAAGAGCAAGTTCATCGGCCGTGCGTGCCATGTGGAATCTGAGGAAGAGGCCCGCGCCTTTGTGGCGCAGGTGCGCAAGCTGGAGCAGGGGGCGCGGCACAACGTGTTCGCCTTCACTGTGTGCGGCGGTCCGGTGGCGCTGCTGCCGGTGATCGAGCGCCAAAGCGACGACGGCGAGCCCCAGAAAACGGCGGGCATGCCGGTGCTGGAGGTCATCCGCGGGGCGGGTGTTTCCGACGTTGTTGTGGTTGTGACCAGGTATTTTGGCGGCACGCTGCTGGGAACCGGCGGTCTGGTGCGCGCTTATACGGGCGCGGCTCAGGGCGCGCTAGCGGAAGCCTCGCTGGTGCGCATGCTTTCGTGCGTGGATGTGCAGGTGGTCTTGCCGTACTCCCTGTACGACACGGCGCTGTATACCCTGGAGAATTCGCCAGCGAAAATTCTGAGCACCGGTTTTACTGATCAAGTGACGCTGTTTTTCCGCATGCCCGAGGGCACGGAAGGTGCCGTGGTGGACAGCCTGTCTGACCTGATGGCCGGCCGCGGCCAGCTGGTGGTGGGAGACCCCCATCTGGCGGCTCTGTAACCTGCCAAATGATGGGGTAATTTGGCAGGTTTTTATTCCGGCTTCTTTCCGCAGGTCAGAACCCAACCGCTGGGCTTGTTGCCGTTGTACTGGCAGCCGCCGCAGGTTTCCTTGTCGCAGTGGCGGGCGGATGCGGGGGCGCTATCCAGCACGGAAAGGTCGGCCTCCAGGCCCATCTGGGAGCACACCATGGTGGCAATCTGGGTCATGCCCAGGGCGCTGGGGTGGGTGTCGTCCACGGAATGGTAATCGATGTTGAATGAGCGCACGTCGGCCACGTGAGCGCCGGCTTCGGTGGCAGCGGAACGGATGGCGTCGTTGTATTCATCCAGGTCAATGCCGCGTTCGCGGTACATGAAGTGGGGCCAAGGCATGGAATCGGTGGTGCCGGGGCACAGGGTGAGGCACCAAATTTCAGCGCTCGGAGCAATCTCGTGAATGTTGGTCAGCGCCTGGGCGTAGGCGTCGTGGAAACGCTGCAGCGAGGCGGCGTCCACGGTTTCCAGCACCTCATAGGGCTCGCCCAGATCTTCGCGATTGGCGGAACGGCTCATGCTGCCGCCCATGACCTGCTGACGCGCACCGCCCCAACCGTAGTCGTTGATGCCCATGAAAACCAGGACGCAATCAGGGGTTTCGCCGTTTGGGCCCAGCAGGCCCGCGGCGCGTTCCTTGCTGCAGCCGCCGGGAAAGCCAAAGCCCTCCATGCAAGAGCCGGAAAACGATGCGTTCCCCACCAGGTGGCCGCCGAAAGCGTTCATGACCTTGCCCCACCAGGTGTCGGCGGGGGTGGAGATGCCCTCAATGGAAACCTCGCCTTCATAATGGCAACGCCAGCCCTCGGGGATGTAGCCGTTCAGGGTGGAGATGGAATCACCCAGCACGGAAAAGCCGGGATTTTCGGGCAGGTTTGCAGCGGTCATGCGCACGCTCCTTTGACTGAAAATGACGTGAATAGCTCAGGGCAAAGTGTATCATAGTGGCAGGAGGCGAATGACATGGGTATGGAAAGAAACGTGCTATGCGTGATGGTGGAGCTCCAGCAAGTGGTTGCGGGCGTGTTCTCGGATGATGCGCTGCTGGCGCTTGACGTTGAGCCGCTGCCGGCAAGCGCCGCCGATGGGGAAGAGGCCCTGCGCGCATTTTTGCAGCGGGAAGGTATTGCCGCCCCCAATCAAGTGATTTACTGCGCGCCCGATGAGGTGGCAGGGGAATGGCGCCAGGTGCTGCGCCGCCTGTGCCGTGTGGTTCCTCTGATGGTGCAGCCCGACCCCGATTTGAGCCTTTCCGGCCTTTACGACGCGTGGAAGGCCAAGAGCAAATACTGCAAGTACAACGACACCCATCGCGCCCCCTGCCTGCTCCGCTAGTTCTTTCATTTTCTTGACCCAAATATGACAAAAGCGCCCGGGGCAATTCTGTCACGTTTTGCCTTTTTCTCCTGTTAAACTATTATTAAAATGTATAAATAATAAATTATTCACTCGAAAAGACGCACGTTAGTGGCCTCGATGCTTCTGTTTGCGCTTTTCTTGCTTTTGGGCGAAGAGGGCCCGCTCTCGTGCCTCTCGCCGGGCCTTGCTTTCGGCCTTTCTTTCAACTTTTTGCGCCTCTCGCTGCTCGGCCAGAGCCTGCTGAGCCTTGGTTCCCGTGCGGGCGTTGGCGGCAATTTCGCGCTCGATAATGCGTCGCATGCGCTTGGGATTTATCTTGGTGCCGCCCCGTTTTTCCACCTGCAGCGCCTCGGTGAAATGCAGGGTGCGCCAGTTGTTGTGGATGAATTCCTCCACTTCGGGATCGGTGGGCTCGGGGCCAAAAACATGGCGCGCAACTCGGTAGCCTTCCGCAACGTCCTGGGTTTCAACCAGAGCAATCCAAAAGGGATCCTCAAAACATATAGTCAGCTTGCAAAGGCTACCCATATCAACTCCTTGAGTAGGGACGCGAATATGACAAAAGCGCCCGGGGCAAATCCGTCACGTTTTTCTGCAACAGGTGTTGCAAAACACCAGCGGCGCGGATATAGTATAACAAGTGTTACACAACAAATGTTGCAAAAAGGAGAATCGCAATGCCCCCGAAGCCGAAATTCACCAAAGACGCTGTGCTGGCCACCGCCTTGCAGCTGCTGCGCGAAAGAGGGGAGGACGCCCTGACCGCCCGCAGCCTGGCCGACGCGCTAAACTGCTCCACCCGCCCGCTGTTCACCCTGTGGGCCAACATGGACGAGCTCAAGCACGACCTGCGCCACGGCTTGGCCCTGCAAGTCTTCATGGACGCCTGCGACGGCTACCAGGAATACCGCCCCGCCTTCAAGCAGCTGGGCCTGAACATCCTGCAGTTCGCCACCAACGAACCCCAGCTGTTCTCGTTCCTGTTCATCAGCAAGTGCGGCTGCGAAGAAAGCCTCACCCTAGATCAGTGGGCCACGGGCTATCTGGGTGATCAGTCAATCCCCCTGCTCATGCGCGATTTTGACCTTGATCACGAAACCGCGCGCACCCTGTTCATCGAGAACTTCCTGCACTGCTTCTCGCTGTGCGTGCTAAAAGTTACCGGCGCCGCTAAGCTGACCAACGAAGAGGCCAGCGCAAGCCTGACCCACGGCTTCATGGGCACCATCGCCCTGGCCAAGGCGGGCGTGCTCACGTACAGCGGCGTGGCCCCCGACAAGGAAGGAGGCACCCTGGATGGAAAACCTGTGGGCGCTTTGCCCGTCGTGCCGGTCCAAGACCCGCGTGATGCTTAGGCGCGACACCGTGCTGCGGAATTTTCCGCTGTTTTGTCCCAAGTGCAAGCAAGAAACCCTGGTAGATGCCGAAAACGGGCGAATCTACCAAACGCAAACAAACAAGTAACCGCTAGAGCCAGACGCATGACGCAGAGCCATCATTCGAGCGAAGAAAGGTCGAATTATGGAACTGCTGATTATGTGGAAGATGGCGTTAGGCCACGTAACCGCCCTGTTTTGCGCCGCCGCCCTGGTGACGGGCGCCGCTTGCCTGCTATGGGAGCGCCTGAAGAAGCGCCGCCGCGAGTAACGCGAGCAGCACGAACAACGGGCGAAAACCTGCCAAATGATGGGGTAATTTGGCATGAAATGAGAAAGGACTGAACCATGCTGGAAATAAGGAACCTGACCAAGACCTTCGGCCAGAAAGTGGCCGTGGATGACCTGTCGCTGCGCATCGCTCCCGGCGAGATTTTCGGCTTCATCGGCCATAACGGCGCCGGCAAAACCACCACGCTGAAGTGCGTGGCCGGCATCCAGAACTACGATGCCGGCCAGATTCTGGTGGACGGCATTGACATGGCCGTGGACCCCCTGGCCGGCAAGCGCCAGATTGCCTACCTGCAAGACAACCCCGACCTGTACGACTTCATGACCGGCCTGCAGTACCTGAACTTCGTGGCCGACATCTTCCAGGTGCCTGCCGATGTGCGCCGCGCCCGCATTGA
>JAQXTF010000135.1 GCA_029219345.1 Eggerthellales bacterium | reverse complement strand
CCTTTTGTTTAATTGGTGCCCAGAGATACCACCAAAACGCCTGCCAATAGCACTACTGCGCCCGCTATGCGTAAAGGATTCATGCGGCGTTTCTTGGTTTGGAAGGCGCCTAAAGAGTCCACAATCATACCGCCTACAATTTGACCAGCCATAGAGCCGCCCATGGCTAGACTCACACCCAACACCGGCGTCACCGTTACTAGTGCGGGAATGCCGAAGGCACCGTAGATACCGCCGGTGAGCTGCCAGGCTTTTACGCCTTTAAAGCTTCGAAAGTGTCCTTTTCCCATGATAAGCACGGCAACAAGCAGGGTAATCCAGCCTCCCGCGAAACTGATGACGCTGGCTTCGATGGTGCCCGTTACGGCACCTAGACCGGCGTTGACAGGTGCTTGGAAGGCGGAACCCAGGCCGGCGCAGAACACTAGCAGCGTTTGCAGCAGTAGGCTGCGGGCAGGTGCTTGGCCCTCGTCGGACTCTTGATCGTTCAGGCGATCCTTGTACACCAGAGCGATGCCCGCCAGAATGATCACGCAACCAATGCCGCGGGGAGCGGAAACTTCCAAAATAGGGCTTGCGAACAGGCCAAAGGTGTCAACCAGCATGCCTCCTAGCAGCTGTCCCAGCATGATGACCGTCATGGACAGCGCCACGCCTAGATTCTGAGTGCAGGCAGTGAGGACGCATACTACGAAGGCGCTGAACAGGCCACCTGACCACATCCAGATGGGCGCATCCAGCATGCGGGTGATGTTGCCCGAGCCAGTGAAAGCGCAGATGACGGCCAGGATAACCAGTGCACCAGAGAAGGAAACAAGGGCAGCTTGAATGGGGCCGACGATGCTTCCCAGCGACCCGTTGGTGGGGCTTTGGGCAGCAGTGGCCAAACCAATGCTAAAGGCCAGGAAAAGCATATATGCAAACGTAAGAGTCACGGCATGCATTCTAGGGCTTACGTATGGGCGTGACGCGCAAAACGGGCAAAAGGTGGAAGATTCTATTTGGCGCGAAGTTCCTCGAGGGCTTTAGCGAAATGGGAGCAGAATCTTTCGGCGGATTCCTGGCTCAAGGGGTAACAGGGCGGAAGGTTGCTAAGGTTTCGTTTGCGGTCGCGAGCCATCATGCATACCGCTGCAGCCAGACCGCCACCGGCGCTTGCTGGACGTTGATGCCGTTTATTCAATAAGTGTTTGGACTTCTTCCGGGGTGAACTGGTAGTGAGTGTTGCAATAGTCGCACATGATGTCCACTGGTTCACCGTCGGCAACGAGTGCGGCAAGTTCGGCAGCACCTAGGGAAAGCAGGGTCTGCTCTGAGCGCTGCCGACTGCAGTCGCAGCGATAATCGGTGGGGATGCTTTCGTAGAACTTGAAGCCCTGACCTGCAAAAATGATTTCCAACATGGTTTGGGGATCCAGATTGGCGGCAATCATATCGCGCACAGAAGGCGCGTTGGCCACGGCGACTTCCAGGGTTGCCAACAGCTGGTCATCGTAGCCGGGCATAAGTTGGATGAAATAGCCGCCAGCGTGTTCTACCTGGCCATTTTCGCCCAGCATCACCTCAAGGCTTACTAGGGTGGGAATTTGCTCGCTCATGATGTAATAGGCAATCAAATCGTCGGAAATGGTGCCGTTAACCAGGGGAATTTGGCTTACAAAGGGCTCAATGTGGGGACTGGTGTGCACCACGGCCAGGGTGCCCTGCCCCAGGCCGGCGGCTACATCGGCCGCGGTGGGAGCGGCGCAGGCACAGGGGGCATCGGGATTTTCCGCACGGCCCTTCACGGTTCCGTCTGAGCCTGCGATGGCGGTCAGGCTGCCTAAGCTGCCAGTAGCGCTGATAATGAGAGACAGCTGTTCTCCCGAATCTTTAAACAACGAGCCCATGATCTGTGACGCCATAAGCAGACGCCCCAAGGCGGCGGTGGCCAGAGGGCTCAGGCCGTGGGCGCGCTGGGCCTTGCGCACTGTTTCCGTGGCAGAAATGGCCAGGGCGCGAATCATGCCCTGGGCGGCGGTGCCGCGAACAATGGTGTCGCTGGTGGAGGCTTTGGGGATGCCGTTCATGGTGAGTTCCTTCGGAAGTGAGTGTTGTGAGTGTATGAATCCAATCATACCGCTTCAGAGTGCTTTTGACCGTTGCGCATAAAAAGAGCAGCTTCATAAGGAAACCGCTCGTGCTGAAGCGCAGGAATAATGGAATCTTTTACTCCTGAGGGTGGAAACCGTTGGTGCCTTCCAGCAGGGTGGGAGCAGGGTAGTAGCCTTCATCGTAGATGCCGCCGGTCAGGCGGTCGCCGCCGCAAAGCACCTTGGCGCCTTCGGCTTTGCCAATCTCAATGGCGTTATCAACTTCGTCAAAATCATAGGACCCCATAATGCCCACAGGCTTTCCATCTGCGGAAATAATCTACGTGTAATCGAGCGAAATTT
>JAQXTF010000134.1 GCA_029219345.1 Eggerthellales bacterium | reverse complement strand
CGGAGGACCTCCGTGGTTCGCACTCTTAGGGCGTTTTGTCACCGGACCCTCTCCGCATTCGCACTCTGGGGCACTTTTGGCCCGGTGGCGATGCCGAACAGAACCGCATCCAAAATCTTGGCGGACCGAGACGGCAAAACGAACTCGAACACACCGCGCAAAGAAACGAAGCCCTAAGAGAATGGCGGAGGACGCGGGCTGCGAGCTCGACCCAGCATGAAGCTCTAGCTGCGCCGATTCAGATTCAAACCTTTCGCAACCGCGATTTCGCCGCTTTTAAAGAGCGGGTCGACCTAGGCCTTTGGGCAAACCTTATGACTTTTCCATTCGAGCCCAACGCCCCTCAGACCTTACGCAAGCAGGTCCTGAATGGGAGCGAATTTCGGCGCAGTTTCCCTGTTGCGGTACGCGTGCTTTTCGTAGTATCCGATGACCTGGCCTTCATTATCGCGAAGAGCAACCATATACACATCCTTGTCTTCGCTGGTCCCAGGTCCTTCGTACACGGAATTGTTCTGAGGATCTTCCTTAAACCACGCAAGAATGCGCTTCATGCGCTCTTGAGTCTTGGGGTTATGGCAGTCCATAATGCTCTGACCAACCATGTTTTGACCGCCAGCGCTGCTGTAGCGCCTTACAGCTGCAGGATTCATGTACACGATCAGATGCTCGGTATTGCAGATGACAACAGGGGCATCGTCGTAATCAACGATGCTTTTGAAATAGGGGTTCAGGTTAACGTCCACGGTATCTGTCCTTGTGTTCAGCGGTATTGATTATGCGGTCGATTATAAGAATGCCTGGGTGCCACCATATGCTCAACCCTGTCCGTTAACTCAGGATTCACGTTGGACAGGCTATGCGTTCTGGCTAGCTACGCACCCTTTCTCCAGCGCTTTGCGCTGTCCGGATACACGATCCAAGCCGCAACGTAGCTCAGCACCTGGCAGACCACGATGCACAGAATGCTTACCTGGAAGCCCCACACGTCGTTGATGGCGCCCCAGATCAGGCTGCTCAGGCCAATACCCACATCGTTGGTGAGCAGGAAGAGCGCGTTGGTGGCACCCCAGCGCTCGGCAGGGGTGTTCTTTACCGCAACGCTTTGATTCAGGGGAAGCGAAATGCCCAGCGCAACGCCATAGAACACACCTGAAGCAAGCAGGATGCCTTCGCCCAGGGGAGCTGCCAACAGCATGGCGCTCTGTATAAGTGCGCAGGCCACGGCCACGGTATAGGTTTTGATCGCGGGTACGGTGTCCATGAAGCGCTTGGAGCACAGGCGCACTATGACCATGACCACCGCGCTCACCGTGTAGAAGAGCCCTGCGTGCTCGTAACCTAAGGTGGTGCCGTAAAGCCCGGTGAAGAAGATACCGAATCCGAAGGTGGGGCACAGAATGGCCATAGGGATTGCGCCGGGAAGGGCCCGGGGCTCAACAATGTTCAGGGCTCCGCGAAGGCCGCTCCGGGATGAAGACCCTTTATCTTCCTGCTTGCCCCGGGCGGTTTGCTCCTTGCTCATTTTCAGGAAATAGGCGCTGGTAGTGGGCAGCTTCTGCCATTTCCGTTCGTATCGAGCGTTCAAGGAAACGATCAGGCCCACCACACCCACAAGCGAAAGGCCCACGAACAAGTTGGTGGACGGATCTGTTCCCACCAGGTACAGGGCAAAGGTCGGTCCCATGCTCATGGCAAGGGCCTGACCCAGGCCGTGATAGCCGATTCCTTCGCCCAAGCGCTCGGAAGGCAGCACGCTTGCCGCGGCGGTGGAGGCCGCGGTGGTTGCGGCGCCAAAACCCGCGCCCTGGAGCAAACGACTAACGGTAAACAAAACCACGCCGTCAACCACGGCCGACATGGCGGTTCCGACTACCAGCACGGCAATACCGCCAATGGTAACCGCCGAACAGCGACCGCTGTCGATCACCGGTCCCAGAAGGATGCGTGCCAGGGCAGCTGCCAGGGAAAAGCCCAGTGCCAAGGCGCCCGCCAAAGAGGAACCGTAACCGGCCTTTGCCAGGAACACGCTGGTGCCGGAGTTCAACCCTTGCCCTACCATGAAGGTGCACAGGGTAAGGGCAATGATCAGCACAAAGACCGGTGTCCAGAGGCGCGGCTGCCCCTTGGCATGTTCGGGTTCCATTCACTTCTCCTTTCGAAGGCGCATCTGGTGCAGGACGAAAAGGCTGTTGACGAGCTCGTTGAAGGAAAAGGGAGGCTTGAAGCCGCCTGCCTGAGAAAGATTTCTTCCATCAGAGCCAATGATGGCC
>JAQXTF010000133.1 GCA_029219345.1 Eggerthellales bacterium | reverse complement strand
AGCGATAAAACGTGGGTTTGGAAATATGGGCCTCTTCGCAAATGCGCTTAATGGTGATTTCAGACAGAGGCGAACCCTGCTCGATGCAGCGGTTATAGGCATCGAATATTAATTCGCGCCACTCCTCTTCGCGATCTTTAGTGGAACCAGTCATGCGCACCCCCTCCCCTGTTATCCAATTATATGGAATCGGCGCAAACAAGGGAATACAAAAAGTGAAAAAATAATTGACCAATTTTGTTCATTATGCCAATTTTTTGCGAAACAAACAATACTATTTTTTGAGATATATAGATTGACCTGGGAATATGTACTATTGAACTATTTTATTATTATTGAATTATTTTATTCTCCTTGTTTTCAAGGGCGATTTTTCTTCAATTAGCTTTACTCTTCTCCCCGAAAAGGCATGGCTGCTTTGCACCCCACTTGCTAATATTGGAAAAAACAGTTTTAAGTGAAAGCGGGGCTTTTATGTTTATTGAGAAGCTGGATCAGCACATTACCTCCTTCCTTCAAGGATATGAAGCCGAAGAGCAATTTTTCGCTGGCTCCAAAAAGCATTTCCCCAGCCGGTCTGCCATCATCTCGCTGCTTGACGACATCAAGATTCTCATGTTCCCCGGCTACTTCGATAACGAAAGCGCCGCCGGCGACAAGTCGGAGCATCTGCTGAGCGAACGCCTTATGCACATCCATCGCATTACGCAAACCCAAATAAAAAAGGCCCTCATGTACGAAGATGGCACCTTGTCGGAAAGCCAGGCATCCCAGCGAGCCGAGGAAATAACCGAAGCTTTCATGGACGAGCTACCCCACGTGCAGGCTCTCCTTCTCAAAGACGTCCAAGCCGCCTTTGACGGAGACCCCGCCGCAAGCAGCCGTGAGGAAATTGTGCTGTGCTATCCCGGTTTCTACGCCATTTTCGTTCATCGCCTGGCGCACGTTTTGCATCAGCTGAATGTGCCGCTGATCCCCCGCCTTATGAGCGAATACGCCCACAGCACCACTGGTGTTGACATTGCCCCTGGTGCAACCATTGGCGAATACTTCTTCATTGACCACGCCACCGGCGTTGTTATTGGCGAAACCACCATCATTGGCGCCCACTGCAAGCTGTATCAGGGCGTTACCTTGGGTGCGCTTTCCACCCGTCAAGGCCAGCTGCTGCGCGGTGTAAAGCGCCATCCCACCTTGGAAGATTACGTGACGGTATACTCCAACGCCAGCGTGCTGGGCGGCGAAACCGTCATTGGCGAGGGCAGCGTCATTGGAGGCAGCGCCTTCGTATGCCAGTCCACTCCCAAGAACGCCCGCGTGAGCGTGAAGAACCAAGAGATCACCATCCATGATCCTGCGGCACCTAAGGAAACATACGAAGAGGTCTAGCTCATGGAGAACCTAGACGGTGTCTACCTGCGCCCCATAGCGCATATTCGCACTGATTATGCGCAAAAGTTTGGCATTCCCCGTCAAAGCGGGCTGGTTTCTTGCGCCCAAGGCATTATTGAGTTCGAGCCCGAGTTTGCCAAAAACAAAGCCGTCATGGGCCTGGATGAGTTTACCCATCTGTGGCTGCTGTGGCATTTCCAAAACGGGCTAGAGGGCGGCAGCGCCCAAGACATGCGCGATGATTATGCTGCTGAACAGGAAGAATGCACGCCCACCAGCCGCAGCGCCCAGGAAGTTGTAGACGAAGCCCTTAATCGCCGCTGGTCCACCACCGTGCGTCCGCCGCGCCTGGGCGGATCGGTTCGCAAGGGCGTCTTCGCCACAAGATCGCCTTTCCGCCCCAATCCTATTGGCCTTTCTTGCGTGAAGATAGACTTTGTGGAAACATCTCCCCAAGGCCCCCTTATTCACGTGCTGGGAGCCGATTTGCGCGATGGCACGCCCAGTTTTGACATCAAGCCCTATCTGCCTTTAGCCGACTGCTGGCCTGAAGCAAGCGGAGGCTTCACCGAACAGGTACCTGCCGGGCTTTTGTCGGTTGAAATAGACTCTGACCTGCTGGAATGCATTCCCAGCGACAAGCAGGACGCCGTAATTCAGGTGCTGGAAAACGATCCGCGTCCCGTGGGATCAAACGATCCCGACCACATCTATTCCCTGGCATATGCCGGCCTGGAGATTCAATTCATGGTGGCTGACGGCACCGCAACCGTGCTGGAGGTTAGCGCGCTTTAGCCCCAAAGAGGGCGCCCGCAGGCAGCAACTCTTACGGCTTGCAATTTCCACACGGGTCATAACCCATGGCGCGCACTTCGTCGCGAGTCATTTCCACCAGCTTTTTGTTCTTCTCGCTCATCTTGCCCACCGACGAGCATGTCACATAGTGAAACTTCATAGAGTGAGTGTTCAGCATGTACTGATGCACTTGCGCTGTGTCGGTTGAGTCGTTGGCGCTTTCCTGCGTCGGATCGGGCAAAATCAAGCCAGGGGCAAGGGGGCTTTCGGAAGACATCTTTTGCGTTGCAACAGAAATCTCACCATTTTCGCAGGTCAAAGTAATGTCGCCCAATTGATCGGTACGTAAAATCTGCGCACCAACTCCATGAATTGCCTCAAGAGTCTTTTCCGTTGGATGGCCGTAATCGTTGTTGACGCCCACGCTTACAACGCCAAAGCGAGGCGAGACCTTCTTCAGAAACGCAGCCGACGTCGCATCCGCCGACCCATGATGGCTCACATGAAGCACATCGGCCCGTACCGATGCGCCGCGGGAAAGCATATCCTGCTCAGCCGCTTCGCCTGCATCGCCGGCAAACAGCACCGATGAGCCACCGCATTCCACACGCACCACCAAGGAGTTGTCGTTTTCGCTCCCAAAATCTTTGCTAGGGCCAACAAAAGTCACCGTGGCATCGCCCAAAGAGAAGCTTTCGCCCAACTTGGGTACCGTCACGCTAACGCCATTGGGCAGATACTTAACCATGCTTTCAAAAGTCTTTGTTGAGCCAGAAGTTGTAGAGCAGTAAAGAGCGCCCGTCGATGCCCCATTAAGCGCACCGGCAATTCCTCCAATATGGTCGGCGTCTGGATGAGTGGCAATAATCGCATCTAAATTAGCCACGCCCAGCTGCTTCAAAACGGCATACATTTTATCGGACGCATCTGCAGGGCCGCCATCAATAAGCAGCCAATGTCCCTGAGATTC
>JAQXTF010000132.1 GCA_029219345.1 Eggerthellales bacterium | reverse complement strand
CGCGGGTCAGCAACTTGGCGCTGGCGATGTCAGCGTCGCTGGGATCTTCTTTCAGGGTAGGTGCGTACACCTGGCTCATTCTCAAAATTGCGCTCATAGTTTGGCAATCTCCTCCATAAGTGCGTCTAAAATTTCGTCTTCATTCACTTTACGCAACATTTGGCCGTGCGCAAAGACAATTCCTACACCATTTCCGCAGGCCACACCAATATCGGCGTCAGCTGCTTCTCCGGGGCCGTTCACCACGCAGCCCATAACGGCCACGCGCAAAGGGCGCTCCACCGCAGCCAGGCGCTCTTCCACGGCGCCCGCCAGGGGAATAAGGTCAACCTGGGTGCGTCCGCAGGTGGGACAGCTAATAAGCTCAATGCCGCGCTTGCGCAAGCCCAGGGCGGAAAGCAAGGTCCAGCAAGCGCGAATTTCCTGCACGGGGTCATCGGTCAGGGAAATGCGCATGGTGTCGCCAATGCCCTGCTCCAGCAAAATGCCCAGGCCAGAGGCGCTTTTGATGATTCCTTGGAACAGCGTGCCCGCCTCGGTGATGCCAATGTGCAGCGGCACCTGAGGGATGCGCTGGGCCAGCAGGCGATACGTCTCAATGGTGGCCACCACGTCATGGGCCTTGGCAGATACCACAATGTCGTCGAAATTGCGGCTCTGGAAGTAGGCCACGTATTCCGCGGCGCTCTGAGCCAGCTTTTCCGGCAAGGTCAGATCTTCGCGGGCGGCCAGCTCCTTGTCCAGGGAGCCTGCGTTCACACCTACGCGAATGGGAATGCCCGCCGCACGCGCAGCCTCAATAACCTCGTCGGTCTTTTCGAAGCCGCCAATGTTACCAGGATTGATGCGCAGCTTGGCAGCACCGCGCTGAGCTGCGCCAATGGCAATGCGGGCGTCAAAGTGGATGTCGGCAACCACGGGAAGCGGGCTCTTGTCGCACACCTCTTCGAAGGCATCCAGGCAGTCCAGACGGGGCACCGCCATGCGTACCACTTCGCAGCCAGCCGCCGCCAGTCGCTCAATCTGACCCAGGTTAGCCGCCGCGTCTTCCGCAGGAGCGTTCAACATGCTCTGCACCACCACGGGAGCGCCGCCGCCCAAGGGCACGGCCTTCCCCGCCGCTTGAAACGCCGCGTTGCCTACCAGCACCTGATGGGTTTGTTCGTTGGGCTTCATCACAAGCCTTTCCTCAAAAATACGTACCCATCCATTTTACCTGTTTATTCTCGCTGCGACGCCTATTTAAAATGGGGCAAAACTCTCATGACCATCCCATCTCGCCATAAAAATCGGAAGAGCAGTGGACAAAGTTAACCTCAAATCCAAAAACTCGTTTGAATTTGGCGAAAAATCTCAGTTTTTCTAGTGAAACCTAAGCTCAAGCCATTTTATGTTCCATGTTTGCCCTGGTGGCACCCAGCCGCATCCTCGAAAAGCGTCGCCATCGTAATGAAAAGCGTACGATCGGCTAGAAAAACTAAGATTTTCTGCCAGCGTGGGGGCAATTTCAAGATTTGCCTTGTAGCAGAAGACGGTTTTCACTCTGATTTACAGGCCTGAAGTGCTCATTTCATGGTTTCAAGCCTGCACTCGACCAAAAAGACAGCATAATTTCAGGCTAAGATTTCGATATTTACCGTTTTTAGCCTGAATTCGTTATCTGAGCACAGCCACATGACTTTCCACTCCTGGATAACTCACCGGCGCCTTGCAAGATGCGCAGCGCGGAGGCAGGATGTAGCCGAGCTGTAAAGTTGGAAATCGAACATTTGTTTTACAATGCAAGGGCGATGTTTCGCTAGCCTGGGCGACGCCAGCCGAAAGGAGGTGGGCCCATGGATCCCAACACGGTTATCGCGGTCTGCGCGGTTTTCTCAGTTGTGATTGCCTTGCTGAATCTTTTCAAAGAAAGGCGGTAGCGAACGATGTTGTAAAAAAGAAATAAGACCGGGAGGCTTCGAAAACACCCGATCTTAAGTCAAACAGCAATGTCGCCCAGATGGCGGGGCATCGCACTCCTGCATTATAGCGCGCCCTCCCCGCCCACGGAACCCCCGCGAAGGTAACGGTTTCGTGTCTGCCGGGGCAGCGCGCCCCTATTGTCACCTTATTTGAATTCGGTCACATACGTATACACAATTTTGTCGCCTGCGGCCACTTTGGCCATGCCCTCATTGGGCGACACGCGCTCTTTGTGCTCGTCGGAGCGGGCATTCCAATCGCGATCCCAAGAGATGAAGAACCAGTCGATGACGGGGCGATAGAACAGGTTCTCCTTGAAAAACTCGCCGGTGGTCTGGGTGCATGCGATGCGGCCATCAAACAGCAGCGACACCATGTCCATGACGCGGGCGGTGAAGGACAGGTCGTGAGACACCATGAAAACGGTGGCGCCTTCTTCCTTCATGCGAATCAGCTCATCGGCAATGAGATACTTGTAGGAGTTGTCCAGGCACCTTGTCATGCGAGTTGCTGGCTACAGGTTGTTTTTATGGATAAAGTTGCCGCAAGCCTTACCCCCGAAAAAAGAAGCCGCCCCCGACAAGGAGACGGCCCCAAAAGAGAGTGAGAGAAACAGTGAGAGATAAAAAATCTTAGGCTAAAAACCTACGCATAATACTCGTGACCATACGAGATGATTTCTCCATCCGCAACCTCAACAAGATGCATTGAGTTGCTGTTCGTAGGGAAGCACATCATGGTCAGATGGTTGGTCGGACCAAACGTCTCAATGACCTCATACACATTTGCCTTAACAATTTCGGAAGTATTTTCGGGATAATCTGCAGAGCCAACGCCGACGTCAAAATGGGTCTTGTCGCCGTACTTTTCCACAATACCCTTCCAGTCGTTCATGCCTTGAAGAGGATTAAAGGAATCAACGCCAATCTCAATCATATCGGGAATAAACGCATCCATCCAACCACAGCTATGGTGAATGTAAATTGCACCCACCTCGTGAATAGCTTGCGCTATACGCTCGTGGCAAGGCTTCAAAAATTCACGATACGTATCCAAGGAGAACATGGGACCCTTGGCGGTACCCAAATCATCCTGGAAGAAGAACTGATCCGGATGGTAATACTCACCCAACTTCTTGATAGCCTCCACTTTGTAGTCCGTAATTGCATTCAACAGGGCTTTAAGCTCCTCGGGCTCTTCGTAAATGCTTACAAACGCTTCCTCAAATCCCATTAAAGCGTGAACGCGTTCCCAGGGACCCGTTTCCATAAACATGCACAAATACTTATTCTCGCGATCAAAATTGGCCAAATCGTTCTTTGCGCACTCTTCCCAATCGACCGCTTCCAAATCGGGAAAACGCACCACATCACGCCAATTGCAAATATCGTTCAGTACATACGACGACTTTACATCGGGAGCATATCCACAGCACTGTTCATCAAAAATCCACTTGCAGCCAGCCCAGTCCTCGCCCTGCGGCCCCTTGGGTCGCTCCGGCACCGCACTGGAAAAGACAAGATCGTTATAAACACCCACGCTGGGAACCCATTGAGGTTTTCCTTCCGCGCGGCCAAAAACACGATCGGCATTTTGCCTTTCAGTAAGCGATTCTTTCATCGTACAACCCTTCCAATTTCACTCAAATTGTCAACGCATTCTTAAGCACCCGGGACTGGAGGCACGCTTGGCGCCGAAGGGGCCTTCGGGGCAGAAGGAGCCGCAGGGAGCTTACATCCGCACTCCGGACACACTCCTTCGGCCTCCCCAAGCGAACCCTCCTCCAGAATGGCACCGCATTCTGGACACTTTTTCTCCGCTGCGACAGTAGCCGGTCTAAAACACATAGAAGAATCCTTTCGGAAACTATTTACTGCTCAGGCACCTGAGCCGGATCGAAACCGCTCAAAGCAACAGCGATTTTCATAGCCAAAGGGACAATCAGAACAATTGCAACAAAAGCCACGGCTAGAACAACGGGATAGCCCATCATGAAGAAGCCCATAACTCCTGCCATGCCTGCTGTAGTCAAAACATTGATCAGCGCACAGAAGAACAAGATGATCGTGGCCATGAAGAAGGCAAGAACAGCGCTAGAAACAAGATGAGCGCCAATACCATTGGTAAGTCCCATCTTAGCCGCCAGCGCGCGTCCCCAGTCCATTGCGGGAACCAGGTCGCTTGCCGTATAGCCCACGAAGAAGCTGAGAGCAACGCTTTGAACCATACCAACAAGGGTAATAGGGGCATGCAGCACAACGATGTTAAGAATCAGAGTAATGGCAATGCCCATGACAATGTTCATGATGATAAAAACAATACGCTGAAAACCAGCAGGTCCTTTAAATACCATGGTTCTTTCCTTTCGAAGAGCCCGGCACTTGAAAGCTCGCATGCCGGGCCAGTTTTCATATAACGTTATTTGCTCATATCAATGGCACCGCAGTTTGCATCGATTTCGGTGCAGTCAGCAGGAACCTTCTTGGAGCCAAAACCATGGGCCTTCACTTCAACAGTATAGTTTGCAGGCTCGATCTGCTTGAAAATGAAGTCGCCAAAGTCATCGGTGCGAGCAAAGGAGACAATCTTGCCCTGCTCGTCGCGGAGATACACTTCAGCGCCAATGATTACTTCGTTCTGGGACAGGTCGACAACCGTGCCACCAGCAAAGCGCTTGGGAAGATTCAGGTAATACACGTGAGACTGCGGATCAAGCTTCTCTGCCTTAGGCAGCACGTCGGCGAAATCCTCTTCGTCGCCAAAGAGCAGAGCATCGGTACAGCACGCATCAACGCAGCGAGGAACATCCCAGCCGTTATCCAGCAAGTGGGCGCAACCGGTGCATCCCTGGGGAATGTTCAGTTCCGCATTCCAGTAAACGCCTTCAAACTTCTCGGCCAGATCCTGGCGGCCAGCGGCCTTCTCGGGATCAATCACCAGCAGGCCATCCTCGCGGGGAGTCAGCACCTCAGGCGCATATTCGCGCAGAGCCTCGGTCTGAGCGCCAATGTGGGGAATGTAGCTAATGCGGGTCAGCGGCACGGTGCCACGAACCTTTTCCTCAACCTTGCACCAGAACTGGCCCATTTCCGGCTGGGGCTTTGCATAAGGAGACCAATCGTTGCCGCAATGCTCGTCCTTGCAGACAATCTGGCAGTTATGGCAACCGTTGCACTTGGCAACATCAACAACAAATACTTTCATTTCTGTCCCCCTATTCGCTTACGATGCGAGCATCGGCAATCAGGCCGCAACCTGCATCGTATGCGCGACCAAAGGCCTCGGGATACTCAGCAGCCAGCTGCTCAACGTCTACCTTTTCAATGCCAACCAAGAAGCTATTGGTTACTTCACCTGCGCAGTTCTTGGAAGTGGTGCCCGCAGGGGCAATCATGTTGTTGGCGCCGCCACGGTCAAGGCCGCCGGTTCCAGCAACAATGGTGTCAACACGAGCGCCATGATCCTGATACAGGGCGCCAGGCATAATGCGCTCAGTAACGATGATGCCGCCCAGAACGCGACCACGCTCGTTAAACAGCTGAGCAACGTCGCCGTTCTTCAAACCGTGCTTTTCGGCATCGGCAGGGTTGATCCAGATGGGCTCATACTTGTAGCCATCGGGGCCCACAACCTTGCAGGTGTCAATTTCACGCAGCCAGGTGCAGTCATCATGCTGAGCGTGAACGCGCCAACGAGGATGATTGGACATCAGCAGGTAGGGGTACTTCTCGGCGCGATCAGAGGTGATGCGCTCATGATGAATGGGAGACTCTTCAACCCAGTGGGGAACGGGGCGACGCTCTTCGTCATCGGGGAAATTCTCGGCAATAAGAGTGGAGTAGATTTCAATCTTGCCGGAGGGAGTGGTGAAGGGATTGTTGTCGGGATCTTCATAGAACCTGATCAGACCCGCAGGCTCATCTTCCCAGCCCTCAACGGTGGGAGAAATGTACAGCTTCTTCTCCTTGAACTGCTCCCAGCTCATCTTGTCCTGAGGAATGCCAGAGAACTCGTAGCCACGCTTGAGCAGCTCTTCGGTGGAAAGGCCCTCGGTCACCTTGTTGTACAGGCCCTCGTAAATGCCGCCGAAGCGCTCCAAGCTCTTAGCAACGCCGCAGACGATATCGTAGTCAGAGCGAGCATCACAATACGGCTCGATAGCGGGCTCTTCCAGATACATCATGTTGAACTGGCCGCTCTCAATATCGTTGTTCAAGTCGTACTCTTCGGCCTTGGTAGTAACAGGCAGAATCAGGTCAGCAAAATTGGTGTCGTTTTCCATCCACTGGTGCTGAACGATGTAGCATTCAACAGCTTCGGTGCGGATAACGTCCTGGAAGCGGAAGCCGCCGTTCCAGCAGGTCTGCCAGCAGGGGCCAGTGGACCACACCATATGCAGAGGCTGGTTGCCGGGATTGGGGAATTGGAAGGGCTTGAACTGGTCGTCAATGCCAAAGGTGCACATGGTGTGACCGTACCAGTCAAACTGCTCGCCACCAATTGCGTTGGGAATCAGGGTCTGGGGAACGAAGTTCTTACCCAGCATCTGCTCATCCAGCAAGGCGCCCTTGAAGCATGCGAAAGTGGAAGGAATCTCCTGGGAACGCGGATAGGGGTTAACGGTGGGATCGTAGAACAGAGCCTTCTCCAGGAACTTGAACTGATTTGCACCGGGCTTGCCAACCGCCTGCATAGCCAACAGGCAGATTTCCAAACGAGCGGGCTCATGGGAGAAGACAGAGCGAATATAGCCGCCGCCGTTGCCGTGGCCAATGGAAACACTGTGCTTTGCCCAGTAGCGAGCCAGAGCCTTAATGGTGTAAGCAGGAACGCCGCACTTCTCTTCAGCCCACTCGGGGGTCTTGGGAACGCCATCTTCACGGCCCAGAACGTAGTATTCGAACCAGTCGAAGCCAACGGTATGGGTATCAATGTACTCGCGATCGTAGGTGTTTTCGGTCATCCACACATAAGCAATGGCCAGCTGCAAAGCAGCGTCGGTGTTGGGCAGAACGGGAATCCACTTATCCGCGTGAATAGCGGCGGAGTAGTTCAGGTCGGGGCAAACGAAAATCTGCTTAATGCCAATTTCAGTCCACCAGTAAGCAGTACGGCTGGATAGCTGACCGCCCCAACCCCACGGGGTGGTTTCCAGGTCGCAACCCCAATGAAGAACGGCATCGGAGTTCTCGGAGATGTCCTTCAGCACGTTGGTCAGCTGAACCTGCTCGCCTACAGGGTCATTGCCCCATGCGTACTTGCCGCCCCAATACCAGCCTTCCCAAGAGTCGGCATTGCGGGCCTGAACCACGCAACCGGTGCCCAAGGTGTTGAACATTGCAGTCTGCACGCCGTGAGTACCCGTAGCGTTCTTGGTCTCAGCATGGCCACCACCCTGGCACAGAATGGAAGCAGGGCCGTATGTGTCATGAATGCGCTTCACTTCGTTAGCGACAATATCCAGAGCCTCATCCCAAGAAATGCGCTCGTACTGAGAAATGCCGCGGTTCTGCGGGTTACGCTCGCCATTGGGATCCCAGTCAACACGCTTCAGGGGATAAGGAACACGATTCTTGGAGTAAATTCGATTTTTGTAAGTCAGGGAAAGAGGCGGAAGCAGGGACTTCATGCCGGGCTCAAATTCAGAGCCGCGAGCCTTCAGCGTCCAGTAATTCAGCTCTTCCTTGGTGTAGTACTCATCATAGTGAACGGGCCTAATGCGAACAACCTTGCCATCTTTTACATCCATGTTGGCAATATTTGCGCCATCGCCAACGCCGCAAAAGCCCATGGACTTCAGAACGGTCTTGTCTGCAATAAAACTCATGTTTCACCCTCCTCCTTGTTTGTTTTTAACAACATTTCAAACAAGCAACCCATCCGATCAACCCCTCAAGAGCATTAAGGCGCACTTCACTAAAACCCCTGATAGGATCCTTTTTTTCGGTTATTGAGTTGTGCGTTTTGGTGATTACATTATAAAAAGCGCCGCGAAAAGCGGCGTTTCAGTGTGATGTTCCATTTTGGAAATGCAAGCGCTATGGATTGAGGTCCCGGAAGGCTTGAGCCACGCAATTTGCAAAGCCCAAGACGTCTTCGGTTTCTTTATTTTTGCGCCATACCAAAGCCGTTGAAGGAGCAACGCCAATATCCGCGGAAGGCACAAAGGCGTAGCTGGGCTTCATCTTTTCCGCCACGTGCCCCACGGTAAAGACGGCATTCGCTCCCATGGCCAAAGCGGGAAGCATAGATCCGATGTCGCTCAAAGAAGATCGCACCGCTATTTTTCCTTGGGCTTTGCTCAGATAACGATTGAATATTCTTGCCTCCAGCGGCAGGAAATGCGAGCTGGGGCCATGAAGCGTCAGCCCCTCAAGATCGCTCAAAACGAAGGAATCCTGCGCTGCAAGGGGGCTCTCAGCTGGGACGATAATGCCATATGCATCGGACTCTATTTCAAGATAATTGCAATCTGCGGGAAGTTCGTCAAGCACGCAGGTGGTAAGGCCCAAGTCCAAATCACCGTTAAGAACGCCTTCGCGAATTTCCTGGACCTCCATGGCGCGAATCTGCAAACGGGCATCCCTGTTTTTCATGAACGAAGTGCATGCAGTTGGGAAGAAAGAACCAGCTGTCTCAAAAAGATACCCAACGCGCAGCATGGTCACGCCATTCCTCGAAAGGTCTTCTATGTCTTTCAGAACATCATCGAATTGTCCAAGAATGTCTGACATTCTGCGAGAAAACATAACCCCCGCCGGAGTCAAGCTCACCGAATGGCTGTTCCTATCCAGCAGATGAACGCCCAATTCGCTTTCAAGAAGCTGCATATGTTTAGTCAGGGAAGATCGCGACACAAAGAGGCGCTCAGAAGCGGCGCTGTAGTTCAGTTCCTCGGACAAAACCACGAATTCTCGAAGCACATTGACGTCCATAGACCCTCCCGCCCCGCAAATGAGACCAGCAGATGCGCAAATACGCCCTTCAAGCTTACCATGCTTCCCGCAAATTGTTCAACAGGCTAGCACGTTCGATTTACAAATCGTTCTGAGGAATGGGGTCGTCGCACACTTCGTCGATATTTCCGTCATACACGTAGTGCTGGGTTTCCTTGCCCACAGCACCCGCCACCAAGAACACCATAACAATGTTGGGCAGGGCCATAAGGGCGTTGGCAATATCGGTGCAGGTCCAGGCGATGTCACCCACGCCTACGCCGCCCAAGCAGCCCATGAGCAGGTACAGCACAATGTAGAAGGGCACCCACTTGCGGCCGAACAGGTACGTAATCACGCGATCGCCGTAGTAGCTCCAGCCAATGATGGTGGAGTACGCAAAGCACAGAATGCCCAGCATAAGCACGGGCTTGCCCACCACGGGAATAGTGCCGAACACGGCGTTAGCCAGCTGCGTGCCGTTGGTTACGGAGCCGTCGGCCAGCAGGTCGGGGTGGGCCACCAGGGTGCTCACCATAACCAGAGCGCTCACCAAGCAAATGACCACGGTGCACCAGAAGGTGCCCGTCATGGCCACCAGTGCCTGACGCGCCGGGTTCTTAGAAGCCGCCGCCGAAGAGATGATGGGCGCCGTGCCCAAGCCGCTCTCGTTGGAGAACAGACCACGGGCGCAGCCAAACTGCAGCGCCGTCATGATGCCGCTGCCCACCGCGCCGCCGAAGGCCGCCTGAGGCGAGAAAGCGCTCTTAAAAATCAGCGCCACGGTTTCGCCCAGGAAGGGCGCGTTCACCACCAGGATGTACACGCAGCCCAGAATGTAGGCGCCGCCCATGAAGGGCACCAGCTTGCTGCAGATGTTAGAGATGTTCTTCAGGCCGCCCACCACAATCAAGGCCGCAGAGCCAATGATCACAAAGGTGACAACCACATTGGAAACATCGAAGTTTGCGGTAATGACGCTGGTCATAGCGCTGGTTTGCACGGCAGAGCCAATACCGAAGATGGTGAAGCAGGCAAAGACGCTAAACCAAATGGCGGCGAACTTGGCCCACCAGGGCACGCTGCCGTCAGGGCGCTTGAAGCGCTGCTCCCACACGTGCATGGCGCCGCCCATCATTTCGCCCTTGGAGTCCATAACGCGGTGCTTCATGGAAATGAACACTTCTGTGTACTTGGTGGCCATGCCCAGCACGCCCGTAAGCCACATCCACAGCACAGCGCCGGGGCCGCCAGACAGAATAGCCGTGGCCACACCCACAATGGAGCCGGTGCCCAGGGTGGAAGCCAGCGAGGTAACCATGGCACCGAAATTGGAAACGTCGCCCTTGGCGTCATCATCGGAAGAAACGGAAAGCTTCAGGGCCAGCGGCAGCTTACGCTGAATACCCTTGGTGCGAATAGTGGTGTATACGTGGCACACCAACAGCAAGACAATCATAGGCGGACCCCACACGAAGGCGTCCACCGAATTCAAAAACGATACAGCATCCATGCACAAACCTCTTTAAAACACACGGTTTTTGCATTTTACCTTACAAGAGGACACATGACACTACAGCACTGCACTGCGCTATAGCATATGCCCAGGTCTAGCCGTAGAATCCGTCAAAGACGCGCATGATATCCTGGCCCACCATGACCACAACCAGCACCAAAATGAAGGACATGCCCACAACGCTCAATACGTTCAAAGCGCGCTCAGATGCCAACTTGTGGGTGATGCGCTGGTAGATTTCAATGACAAAGCGGCCACCATCCAACGGAGGAATGGGCAGTAGGTTCATAAGGCCCAGCGACACCGAAATCATGGCGGTGAACAGTAAAAACGTCTCAAAGCCTTGCTCGGCTGCGGTCTTGGAAATAATCGCGATGCCAACAATGGAGGAAGACTGAGAAACGGTCTCGGCCGCCGTGGCGGGGTTGAACAGGCTCACAATTGCCTGCGCGGTCATGGCAATGTAGTTGAAGCCCACCTGGATGGATTGCAACGGGTTTAGGGCATGGTGAGTGATTTCGCCGGTTTGAGTGTTCTGCACATCAAAGCCCAGCACGGTGTACACCACCACAAAAGCAAGCACCGCAAACAGAAGGTTCACAAAAATGCCCGCCAGCAAGATAACGGAACGCTTCCAGAAGGGCAGACTGCGATACTGCTGCTTGTACTCGTGCTGGAACAGGGCCTTTGAATCGGGGCAAGGGCGCGGCTCCCCTTCCGCATAGGCCACCGGCTCGGGCAGGCCCGCCGCCAGGGCGCGCCTGATCTGGCGCTTGGTAGGCTTCACGTCAACCATGCGATAGGTGTTGTACTGGTCGGTTTTCTTCGGTCCCGTCAGGCAGCCCCATTCCACCAGCTCGTCCAGAGCCTTCAGGGCTTCTTCGGTGGAAACGCCGCAATCGTCGGCGATATCTTCCATCTCCGCCTTGCCGCGAGCACACATGGCCGCCAGGGTCATCTGCAGGTACGGGCTCATGGAGCCTGTTTCCATGCCACACACCTTGGCATAGCCGCCCAGGGGCACGCAGGTCACGCCAAAGCGGGTTTCGCCGTGACGAACGCTCACGCCCGGGCCGGGAAAGCCCACCATGAACTCAGTCACGCGCACGCCAAAAGCACGGGAGGCCAGGTAGTGACCGCCTTCATGCAGCACCACCAGCACGCCCAGCACAATGGACACGTATATGAGCATCAACAGAATATCCAACGTTAAAAACCTCTCAAAGTTGACAAATAGCGGGGCAGTTTGCCAACAAATCTAGTTATGGGCGCTAACCCACGCATCGGCCTGAGCGCGAGCCCAAGCGTCAACTTCCTCCAGCTGTTCCAGACTTTCCACCGTCTGCACTTCGTGAGCCTCCATAACAGCCTCCACGCACTCGGCAATGCCCAGGTAGGAGCACTTTTCCGCCAGGAAGGCGGCCACCGCAATCTCATTGGCGGCGTTCATGGCGCAGGGCAGCGTGCCACCTGTGGTGCCCGCGTGGCGAGCCAACGCCAGGCAGCGGAAGGTGTCGGTGTCGGGTGCGGCGAACTCCAGGGAGCCCAAGGTGCGGAAGTCCAGGGGCTGCACCGGGGCTTCCCAACGATCAGGGAAGCTCAGCGCGAACTGGATAGGAATGCGCATGTCGGTGGTGCCCAGGTGGGCCTTCACCGAACCGTCAGTAAACTCAACCATGGAATGGATGGCGCTTTGGGGCTGCACCACCACTTCAATCTTGTCGTAAGGCATGTTGAACAGGTGATGAGCCTCAATAACCTCCAAGCCCTTGTTCATAAGCGTAGAGGAGTCAATGGTAATCTTGGCACCCATGTTCCAAGTGGGGTGCGCAAGAGCCTGAGCAGGGGTAACAGTCTGCAAATCGGCGCGAGTCTTGCCGCGGAAGGGGCCGCCTGAAGCAGTCACCCACAGCTTGGCAACCTCTTTAGGATTCTCGCCCAACAGGCACTGATAGATGGCGCCATGCTCAGAATCAATGGGCATCAGAGCACCTGCATGACCCGCAGCAGCGTCCAGCTGAGCCGCCAGGGGCATAATCAAGTCGCCGCCTACTACCAGGCTTTCCTTATTGGCCAAGGCCAGCACCTTGCCAGCCTTCAAGGTCTCATAGCTCACGCGCAAACCGGCAGCGCCCACCAGGGAGTTCACCACCACGTCTACGTCATCAGCATAAATCAGGTCCAAAACCGCCTGGAAGCCAAAGCCGCAGCCTTCGGGGGCATCGGCGCTTCCACGCAAGCTCTCGTTGCCAATGGCGCACTTCTTCACGCCAAATTCCTGGGCCTGAGCAGCCAAAACGCCCACTCGTCCACCAACGGCCAGCGCAGCAATCTGCAGTTTGTCGGAATGCTGACGGCACACGTCAACGGTCTGGGTTCCAATAGAACCCGATGAACCCAAAATAGCAATTCGCTTCATATGAACCTCTTTATGACAAGGTCTCGGGGGATTTGTCGTGTTTTGTTAGAAAATTACAGTAACGCAGTCGCCGAAGGTCAGCAGCACGAAAGACACCGCAGCAGCGATGAACATCGAGTCAGTACGGTCCAAAAGACCGCCGTGGCCAGGCATGATGGTACCAGAATCCTTCACGCCGGTATTGCGCTTAATGCGGCTTTCAGCCAGGTCGCCCAGCACGCTCATAAGGCCGCAAATCATGCCGAAAAGCAGCGCCAGAGGAACAGAGATGTCAACACCGGGCACCAAGACCATTGCGCACCACACCACCATAGAGGCAACAATACCGGCAACAAAGCCTTCCCAACTCTTGTTGGGGCTAATCTTGGGAGCCAGCTTATGCTTGCCAATCTTGCTGCCCACCAGGTAGGCCATGCCGTCATTCAGCCATACGCTTGCAAACACAATGAGCAAGATAATGGAGCTATAGGGCCATTCCACCGCGCGGTCAATAAGCACGAAGCTGGAAAGCAGCAGGCCTGTGTAATGGGCGCCAAAGAAGCTCACGCCAACGTCGGCAATACGAGCGCGCAACCAGAACACGTACCACACCAGCAAGGCCAGCAGCAGCAAAAGCGACACCATCATGCAGCCTGCAAGACCCCACAGGTGCGCCGCAGGCGGGAACGCCACCGCGCCAACAATGCCCACAACCTCATTGGGTAGCTTGGAATCTTTGCGCAGCATGAAGTAAAACTCACCAGCGCAGATGCCCGCCGTGACAGACAGCATGAGCACCAAACCCCAGCCGCCAGCAATGATACCCGCCAGGGTGATCACAATGTAAATGGTGCCCGTGCGCAGGCGAATCTGCAGGTCAGATGCGTTCTTGAAACGCTCGGGCGTCTTGCTGTAGGCAGCATCTTTGATACGCGCGCCACGGGTGGGCTCGGTGCGCTCCTGAGTGCCGTCGTTATAGCGACTCTTACGGAACTTGTCGCGGAAGGAGCCCGGCTGAGGCTCTTTGGGCCACTCCTGCATATTGCGGGAATCGCCCTTAGGCGCATTTTCCTCTGCCCGAGGAGCAACTTGCACCAGATCTTCTTCGGGAATTTGCTCACGCAGGTCGGCCATTATTTCACACCTCCGAAGCGCCTATCACGGCCCTGGTATTCCAACAGGGCGCGCAGGAATTCATATCGGTCAAAATCGGGCCACAGCACATCGGTGACCACGAATTCGGAATAAGCAATTTGCCACAACAGGAAGTTGGACACGCGCATCTCGCCGCTGGTGCGAATAAGCAGCTCAGGGTCGGGAGCGCCCGCCGTATCCAGGAACTGGGCAAAGGTCTCTTCGTTCAGCTCAACAGGAACCTCCCCCGCCTTCAGCGACGTATGCACCGAAGTAGCATAGCGGCCAATGGCGTCCATGATTTCCTTGCGGCCGCCATAGTTCACGGCAACCTGCAAAGTCATGCCGTCGTTGTCTTTGGTGGTTTCCCAGGCTTCCTCAAAAGCCGCGCGGGTCTTGGGAGGCAGCACGGAAATGTCGCCGATGGTCTTCACGCGCACATGCTCTTTGTGCAGCTCGGCCACTTCAGCCAGCATGGTCTTGGCGAACAAATCCATGAGGCCAACAACCTCTTCGCGAGGACGCTTCCAGTTCTCGGAGCTGAAAGAGTAAATGGTCAAATAGCGAATACCCAGGTCAGAAGCCATACGAATAGATTCACGCACCGCTTCAATGCCCGCTTTATGACCGCTCAGCCTGTTCTTGCCACGGGCCTTCGCCCAGCGGCCGTTGCCATCCATGATGATGGCCACATGCTGAGGAATGCGGTCAAGATCCAGCGCTGTAGGGTCCAGGCCCTCAGGGGGGTTCGGATATATGTAGTCAAGCGGTTTACTCATCGAGCCCTCCTTTCAAGGGAAATCGAAGCTAATCAACGGGCTTCTCACCAATTTTTGAAGACGCATATCGGCGCGATGGATTGCCCCGCGGGTTCCGCCGATGGTAGCACAGCGACCTTACGCGCCGCGAGCGCACCTTGGCGGGCTCTAAGGGAGCAAGACGCGCGTCTAGATGCGTCTTAGACGGTGAGCAGTTCTGCTTCCTTCTTCTTGTACGCCTCGTCAACAGCAGCGATATACTTATCGGTCAGCTTCTGAATATGATCTTCGTAGCGCTTCTGGTCGTCTTCGGGAAGGTTTTCTTCCTTGATGGTCTTGGCAATGTCGGAGTTGGCGTCGCGACGCACATTGCGTACGGCAACGCGAGCGTCCTCGGCGTAGCCCTTGCATTGCTTGGCCAGTTCCTTACGGCGCTCCTCAGTCAGAGCGGGGAAAGGCAGGCGGATGACGCTACCGTCGTTAGAAGGGGTAACGCCCAGGTCAGAAGCAAGAATGGCATGCTCAATGCCGCGCAGGGTGCCCTTGTCCCAGGGCTCGATGACCAGCATGTGAGCATCAGGGGTCTTTACAGCAGCCATCTGGTTGATGGGGGTCATCACTCCGTAGTACTCAACCTTGATGTTGTCCAGCAGCATGGCGTTGGCGCGACCAGTGCGTACGCCGGCAAAATTGTGAGACAGGGCGTTCAGGGCCTTCTGCATGCGCTCGTCAGCAGATTCTTTAATCATGTCTAGCATAGAGAAAATCCTTTCCTGTTGTGCTTAACCAACCACGGTGCCAACGGCTTCGCCACGCAGAGCTGCGGCGATGTTGCCCTTGCCATCCAGATTGAAAACCATAATGGGCAGATTGTTGTCCATGCACAGAGAAGTTGCGGCGGCGTCCATAACATGCAAATCGCGAGCCAGCACTTCCTTATAAGAGATGCGGTCGAACTTCACGGCATCGGCATTCTTCACGGGGTCCTTATCATACACACCGTCAACCTTGGTTGCCTTCATGAGCAGCTCGCAGTTCATTTCGCAAGCGCGCAGGGCGGCAGCGGTGTCAGTGGTGAAGTAGGGGTTGCCGGAGCCGGCAGCGAAAATAACCACGCGGCCCTTTTCCAGATGACGCTCGGCCTTGCGGCGAATGAAGGGCTCAGAAACCTGCTGCATGTTAATGGCGCTCTGAACGCGGGTCTCAATGCCGTGGCGCTCAAAGGCTTCCTGCAGAGCCAAGGAGTTCATAACGGTTGCCAGCATGCCAATATAGTCAGCCTGGGAGCGATCCATGCCTTCAGCAGCACCGGCCATACCGCGGAAGATGTTGCCACCGCCTACAACAATGCAAAGCTCAACGCCCCTTACCACTTCTTCCAGTTCTTCGGCCAGATCGTCAACAACTTTGGGGTCAATACCGTAGCCCTGGCTTCCGGCAAGTGCTTCACCGGATAATTTCAGCAAAACGCGCTTATAGGCAAAATCAGACATAGCGGTCCTTCCACGGGTATTTACATAGTTACTTGTAGTTTACCCGAAAACAGAAAAGGCCGAGCGTACACTCAGCCTTTTCTTCGCATTTTCTCGGTTCTCCAAGCAGAATTATGCTCCTAAGGAGGAATTCTGCTGCCAGGGCACACCAATGTTGCTCGTGTCGGTGTCAGACCCCAGGGTCACCTGCGCAGTATCGGTCTTGCCTTCGCGGTTGAAGGTCACCGTAATGGTGTCGCCAGGGTTCTTCTGACGAATGGCAACCATCAAGTCGCTGGAAGAAGTAACCTTCTTGTCGTCAACCTTGGTGATGATGTCGCCCACCTTCAGGCCCGCCTTGGCAGCGCCCGACTTCTCATTCACGGAGGACAGATAAGCGCCTTCGGAAACCGGCAGATTATAGCGTTGGGCCAGCGAGGGGGTCACCGAAACCAGGCTTACGCCCAGCTGCGCATGGGAGGGGGTTTCGCCCTTGATGATGGTCTGGGCAATGCCCATTGCGTAGTTCACGGGAATGGCAAAGCCAACGCCGGAGTAATTACCGGAATAGCTTGTAATCAGGGTGTTTATGCCAATGAGCTTACCCTGGGAATCAACCAGCGCTCCACCGGAATTGCCCGGGTTGATGGCAGCGTCGGTCTGGATGAGGTTCACGTAAATGGTGGCGCTGCCGCCAGTCTCGGAGCTCATGATTTGAGAGCGGCTAGCGGCAGAAACAATGCCCGTTGCCACCGAAGACTCCAGGCCAAAGGGGCTGCCAATAGACATAACCCATTCGCCAATGGTCAAATCATCGGAGTCGCCCACCGCCATCGCAGTCAGGCCCTTAGCGTCTGTCAGCTTGATAACCGCCAGGTCAGAGCTTTCATCGGTGCCCACAACGGTTGCGTCATATTCCTGGCCGTTGGCAGACACCTTCAGGGCGTCGCCGCCTTCCACCACGTGGTAGTTGGTAAGCACGTAGCCGTCTTCAGAAAGAATGACGCCGCTACCCAGCGAAGACTGGGAAAGGGTGCTGGAGCTGGAGTTGCTATTGCCATAGCCGTAACCGAACAGCGTATTTGAGCCCTGCTTGGTGTACACGTAAATGCAGCACACAGAAGGAGTGCACTTGTCGGCCACCACTTCTGCCAGCGTGGCGTCATCACCCTTCACGGTAATGGCCGCGCCATCGCCGCCCAAAACCACCGAACCGCTGGTAGAGCCGCCGGATTTGCCGAATACGTCCAGGGCGAAAGCGCCGCCCAGCACCAAAGCACAGGCAAGAGCCGCACCCAAAAAGCCCAGCAAGAACGTCTTCAGGCCACCATTGCCCTTGCGCTTTTCCGGCTTGATCGCAGCGGTGGTGGTTGCATGATCTGCATTTGAAGCTGCCGTGTTGAAGGGACGAGGCTCGCTCAAGCGCTGACCCGTTTGAGGGTCAAAGCGCAGGTAGTAGTCCTGCGAGTTGGACTGGTCGTTGAAATCGTTGTAGTCAGACATAAAGCCCTCCTATCATTCTTTTGTCGTTCTTTTTCGAACTCTAGAAGATGATTGTTAAAAATTCCTTAAAAGGTGCTGCGAATCGATGCTTTTCACATTTCCTTCACGCCAGGCGCTAAAAAGGGCACATGACCTGCATGCGCCCTTTCGTTTCTTTTAGCTGTGCGTTTAGATGTGAACCTGGGGATTAGCAACCATGCCATCGCGCACCCACTGGGGAGCAGTTTCGGCAACGAAGTATCCAAAGGCGCGGTAAACCACCAGATTGGCAAAGACGCTGACGAAAGCGATCACCAGCACAATCAAAAGGGCCACAATGCTCACGGTACCAGCCGCAAAAAGGGCCGTAACGTCACCCAGGGAGCCCAAGATTGCACCAAAGCCGCCAAAGAGTGCACCCACAATGCCCGCCACAAAACTAATGACAAGAACAACAGCTGCAGGTGCCCAGAAAATCACCAACGTGGTGCCAATGTTAGGACGGAACAAGTCCCACACCTTGGTGAGCTCGAAGGCAGATCCCAGCGATCCGAACAGGCCCAAACGCATCTGGCACAGAATCAGGCAGGGAGCCAGAACCAAAACGGCAAGTCCGGCCAACACGCCAATCACAGGAATGCTGCTCAGAATGCCAATGACCAAGCCCCAAACCAGGGAAATCACAGCGGTGAAGAAGCCCAGCATGAAATTCGCTTTCGAGGCGATCTTTTCAGGCAGACCGTCTTTTCCGCCCAGCGCGGCATCAACGCCGTACTTCAAAAGATAGCCCGTGCTCAAGAAATTCGCGATGGGGATGCAGGTGATAATAGTCAGAATAAGAGCCTTACCAATCAGGCCTTTTTCGGCCTTCAGCTCGTTCCATGCGCGAGAAAGGGGGCTTCCGTTGGTAATTACCTGAGCCTGGGGCTGCGGAACCGCACTCTGCGCGCCGTTTTGAGCATCATTGACGAACGAGGCCTCCACCACGGGGGCGCCGCAATGCATGCAGTATTTCTGACCAGACTCAACAGAGCCACCGCAACTTGAACAAAACTTCGCCATAAAACGTCCTTTCAACAAGCGGTTCATTAAACCGTTTTCGTTGACAGCATACTCCAAAAGACCCAGCCCAACGTAACGGGCAGGTATCAGATTACCAACAAGGCAGGGGCATTACTCCCCCAGGGCTTCCGCCAGCTCCAGCCACTCCATTTCCATATCATCTATCTGGGCTTGGAATGTGGCAATCTCATCTTGAATGGCGCCAAGGGCCAGGTAGTCTGAGGGGTCAGCCTGGGACATGCGCTCTTGGGCCTGAGAGATTTTGCCCCGCAGGGTTTCGGTTTTGCGCTCCAGCGACGCCATCTGCTTGCGCATCTCGCGCTGCTGGCCACCGGAGATTTTGGGGGCAGAATCATTTGCGGGAGCGGCCACCGCGGGAGTTGCACCCGTGGCCACCGCCGCATTGGTCACCGCACGGGCATCGGCCACGCCACCCGATGCCGCGGCCAGGCGCAGATATTCGTCCACGCCTCCGGGAAGGTGACGCAAGGTACCGTTGATCAGGGCATATTGGTTGTCGGTTACGCGCTCCATCAGGTAGCGGTCGTGGGTCACCAGAATCAGCGTGCCCGGCCAGGTGTCCAGCATGTCTTCCACCACAGCCAGCATGTCAGTATCAAGGTCATTGCCGGGTTCGTCCAAAATGAGCACGTTGGGCTCGTCCAGCAAGATGAGCATCAAGGCCAAGCGACGCTTCTGACCGCCCGATAGGTCGCACACGGGCTCGTTCAGGTCGGCATGGGAAAAGCCCAGGCGCTCCAACAGCTGGGCCGGCGTTGATTCCTTGCCGTCCAGCATGACGCGCGCATTATAGCGGCTGATCACCTGGCGCACGCGGTCATTGCCCAGGGCCGTCAGGTTGTCCAGATGCTGGGAAAGCACAGCGAAACGCACCGTTTGGCCAATTTTCACGCGACCTTTATCGGGAGCCAACTCGCCCTTGATCAGGCGCAACAGCGTTGTTTTGCCGGCGCCGTTTTCGCCCACAATGCCAAAGCGATCGCCTGCGCCAATGAGCCAGGTCACGTCATTTAGCACGGGAGGTTTACCATCGAAGGAGACGGTGGCGTTTTCCACGTCGATGACCTGCTTGCCCAAGCGGGCCATAGCCATGCGTTTCAGTTCCAGGGTGTCGCGCAGCGGCGGCACGTCGGCAATGAGGGCCTGAGCCGTTGCCACGTGGAACTTTGGCTTGGTGGCACGAGCGCGGGCGCCACGGGACAACCACGCCAGCTCGCGGCGCAGCTGGTTTTGGCGCTTCTGTTCGGCCAGGTCAGCCAAGCGGTCGCGCTCCACGCGCTGCAGGATGTATGCGGAAAAGCCGCCTTCGAAGGGCTCCACGCGCTTGTTGAGCACTTCCCACATGTCCAGGCACACCTCGTCAAGGAACCAGCGGTCGTGGGTGACCACCAGCAGGGCGCCCTGGCCTGCGCGCCAGCGGGTTTTCAGGTGCTGGGCCAGCCAAGTGATGGCGCGAATATCCAGATGGTTGGTAGGTTCGTCCAGGGCCAAAACATCCCAATCGCCCACCAGCAGACGCGCCAGGTCAACGCGCCTGCGCTGACCGCCCGAGAGGGTGCCCACCCGAGCATCCCAGGGCACATCGGAGAGCAGGCCTGCAATAATGTCGCGCACCTTGGGGCTGCTAGCCCACTCGTAGGTTTCCATGGTGCCCACCACTGCGCGCTCCACCGTGCTTTCGGGGTCAAGGTCATCGGTTTGCCCCAGCAGGCCAACCGTTACGCCGCGAGTGCGGTAAACGCGACCCTCATCAGGCTCAACAGCACCCGTGAGCACCTTCAGCAGCGTTGACTTTCCATCACCGTTGCGACCCACAATACCTATGCGAGCGCCTTCATCCACGCCCAGGGACAGGTCTTGAAACACCTGCTTGGTGGGATAATCGACGCAAATTTTCTCGCAGCCCAGCAAAAACGCCATGGGTTTCCTTTCATCGCATGTGTTTTGCCTATTTTCCCACAGCGCAACGCTCCCTTCCCCCAAAACCCTTTCTTTCCCCTTTTACGGTTATGCCTAGGCACAAGCGCCCATCTTTCGCTCATGCCCAGGTTTTTCCTACGCACAAGCGACCAAACGCCACTTATGCCTAGGCTCAACCGTCATTTGGTTTCCCCCACGAACAGCTCCTCCTCGTTAAAGCAGTGGAAAAGTCGATACTGAAGCTGCTTTCTGCAAGGAAGGCAGCTGTGCGACTTGCTTCGCGTGCGCTCCCCCAACGCTCTTGCAATACAACTTGCAACCGTGTCAAAGAGAAGAGGGTCTTCTACCTGAGCACGCGTTACCGTTATGACCCCAAACCCGCAAAATCCCAGTTCAGCGCGGCGAACAGAGTCGCGCTCTTGCGCAAAAGACGTCTCGTGGTGCAAACGGCTGTCGTATTCAACCACAAGTCGCTTGTCCAGCCAGCACAAATCTCCCTTTCGCTCAGTGCCAGCAATAGCCGCATTCAACTCAGGAAACGAAAACCCATACCCGCCCCATCGTGGCGGGAAGATCAACGCAATGGTCAGGCGCGACTCCATGGTTGAATTGCTGCCCGCAAGAACATACCGAAGAGCTTGCCGCGCGCGCTTCACCCCTTTGCATCCAGGATGATCTTCCACGTATTTGCTAAGCGCCTTCGGAGAAGTCAGCGGAAGGTCCCCCGTGCGAAACCGCAGCTCAGAAGGGCGATAATCCCCGCAAAGGCGAAAACCCAGCAACACAAGATCAATCAAATCAAGCTGGGACGCCATCTGCAAAAAGCACAGCTCCGGCGATGCAAGCCCATATTCCCCAAGAGTCACAAACGAGTCTTCCTTACACGCTTCAGGAACCGTATGGTAGCTCAGCGAAGGCGTTGCCCAACCTCGAAGAGACGCCTTCCCCACTACCACATCGGCGCAGATGGGCAAAGCAATCTCTTCCCTAAGAGGGTCGATCTCTTTTTTCGTAACACGCTTTTTCGTTTCCAGCCCCACACGCGGAAGAGCACCCAAAGCAGGATTGGAAAAATAAACGCGCAGGGCGGTTCTGTGAGAAAAAATAATCATATAGCTCCTTTCTTCGTGGCAAAAAGAAGCTATATCAAGCTCATCTATCAAAACGTCTACAAATCGAGGCCAAAAGCTATCAAAACGTGCACAAAAAGCTATCAAAAAGTAATCAACTCCCAGATTGGCCAAGCCGCTTCCCCTGCCACAAGGCACGCATCTTTCCCTTTTTACGGTTATGCCTAGGCATAAGCGACCAACTTTCGCTTATGCCCAGGTTTTTCCTACGCACAGCCGCCCAAACGACGCTCATGCCTAGGCACAAGCGGAAGTTGGGGAAGCAGACAAAACACCCAAGCAGCAAAAAGCCCCAGCCAAACGGCCGGGGCTCTAAGATTCAACAGCGTATAAGCGCAAACGCGAACTAGTCGCGACGCTTCATTTCGTCTTCGGTCAGCGGATCGTCAACGTTGTTCTGGGACACGCCATCGTCAATGGTAAGCATGGAGTCTTCTAGGTCCTTCTCCTTGAAGTGGTAATCCTTGCCGGGCAAAACGGCGTTCATGATGATGCCCACCAAAGAACCAACAGCCAGGCCAGACATGCCAATGGTGATCTCGCCGACAGAAATGTTGATAGCACCAGCAGCGCTGTAGGCAATGCCCAAGGAAAGAACCAGAATCAGAGCGGCAATCAAAACGTTGCGGCTCTTGGAGAAGTCCACGTGGTTCTCAATGAGGTTGCGAACACCAACAGCAGAAATCATGCCGTACAGAACCAGGGAAACGCCACCAACAACGCAGCTGGGCATAGCGCCAATAACGGCTGCGAACTTGGGGCAGAAGCTGAACAGAATGGCAAAGCAGGCGGCCAGGCGCACAACCTTGGGATCATACACGCGAGTCAGAGCCAAAACGCCCGTGTTCTCGCCATAAGTGGTGTTGGCAGGAGCGCCGAACAGAGAAGCAACGATGGTGGCCAAGCCGTCGCCCAGCAGGGTGCGATGCAGACCAGGGTCGGCAATGAAGTTGCGCTCGCAGGTGGAGCTGATAGCAGAGATGTCGCCAATGTGCTCAATCATGGTAGCCAAAGCAATGGGCATGATGGTGATGATGGCGGTAATGGCAATGCCTGCATTAAAGTTGGGGCCGAACAGGGAGAACACGGTGTTATCCCAAGCGACGGGCAGGCCAATCCAAGCGGCGCTGGCAACGCCGGAGAAGTCAACGGCGCCCACAAAACCAGCAACGATGTAAGAAATAATAACGCCCATGAGAATGGGAACAATCTTGATCATGCCCTTGCCAAAAATGCTGCAAGCAACAATGACCAGGATGGCAATGATAGCAACGGGCCAGTTGGTCTCGCAGCTGGAAATAGCGGTGCTAGCAAGCGACAGGCCAATGCAAATAACAATGGGGCCCGTAACAACCGGCGGGAAGAAGCGCATGACACGTGCGGCGCCAAAAGCGCGGAACAGGGCGGAAAGCACCAGATACAAGCAGCCTGCGCAAGCAACGCCTAAGCAAGCGTAGGGCAGATACTCAGGACCAGCTGCGGCAATGGCGAAGTAGCCCGGCAGGAAGGCGAAGGAAGAACCCAGGAATGCGGGAACCTTGCGCTTGGACAAAAGATGGAACAACAGGGTGCCCAAACCGGCGAACAGCAACGTTGCCGAAACGGAAAGACCCGTAAGAACTGGCACCAAAATAGTGGAGCCGAACATAGCGAACATGTGCTGCAGGCCCAAAATGCCCATCCTGGGTGCGCCCAGCTCACGCGCGTCATAAACTGCAGGAACCTCTTGTTCCTCTTTTATCTGCTCTGACATGCATTTCCCCTTTCATAATCAGGCAAAATCTCCTACGTGATTATGAACCCTTTAGGACATTTTAGGAACAGGCATACGACAAATCTTAACGAAAGTTTTTATTTATAAGGGCAGCTTTTATTGCACCTAGCGCACCTTCCAAATGGCAAGGACCAGGGTAAAGACCGAGAGCACTGCCGCGAAGGCGAAAGCGGCCTGATAAGCAAAAGCAACGGGGCCATCGGGCGAAAACACCAGGATAAGCAGCACCATCAGCGAGGTGCCCAGAGAGGCGGCGGCCTGGCGGCCAACCGTCAAAAACGAACTGCCATCAGACACTACGCGCTTGGGAAGATCGGCCAGCGACCAGCCAACAAAGGGTCCGATGCTAGCGGAGATGCCTAGACCGCGAATCACCTGAGTCAGAGCAAGATACCACAGCGGAGTAGTTTCGTCACAGGGAACGGCCAGCACGGCGCCCAACAGCAAGATGGCCGTAGACGCAATGAGCACCTTACGCGCACCAATGCGGTCAACCAGCACGCCAGCACCCAAATTGCCCACCAGGGCCACCAGTGATGCCGGCAGCACCACCAAACCCGCATCAAGGGCAGAGCCGCCGCGCAAATCCTGCACGTACAGCGGAATGACCAGCATGATGCCCACGAAGGAGGCAAACAGAATGCACATGCCAATGAAGCCCCAGCGGTACTGGGCGTTGGCGAAAATGCTCATGTTGACCATGGGGTCGTCCATGCGCTTTTCGCGACGAACGAACAGAGCAAGCAGCACCGCACCCACCAGCAAAGGCAGCCACACCAGCGGCGTGGCGAAGCCCATACGGCTGGCGTTGCTGAAGCCCAAAAGCAGACCAACAAAACCAAAACCGCAGATGAGGAACGAGGGGAAATCGAATTTCTCGTTAATTGAGCCGCCCGTGGCGCGCGCGTACTTTATGGTAGGCGCCACCAACAGCACCATGCAAATGAAGATGAACCAGAAAAAGCTGCGCCAGCCAAAAGCCTCAGCCAAGGCGCCGCTGATGGACGGGCCAATATTCACCATGAAGCCCAGGGCAATACCGTTGATGCCCATGAAAAAGCCCATACGGTCGCGGGGCAAGTCAACCATAACCATGGTTTGCATGGCGGGCATGGTCAGGCCGGCGCCCGCCGCCTGCAGAATGCGCGCGAACAGGGCAACTTCAAAAACCGGCACCAAAACAATGAGCAGCGAGCCAATTGCAATGGCGCTCAGCGAAAGCAGAATCATAAAGCGCTCAGAGAAGCGCTTGATCAGAAACGGCGCCAAGGGAACGAACACACCAAACGCCAAAATATAGCCCGTAGAAAGCCATTGGCTGGTTGCAACCGATACACCCATATCGGCAGAAATGCCATTGAGCAGAGCGTTTACCGCAGTTTGGGAACAATTGCCCAAACCGGCTGTAATAGAAAACACAGCAAAGGTCACCAGCAGGCTGGTTGCAATCTTAGTACGTTCTTTCACTTGAGTCATGATGTCCTAGTTAAAGTTTTGTTGAGTCTTTTCCAAACCATTCTGAATGAGAAACAGCACCGCCTCGCTGGCACGCTGGGTTGCTTGCGCAAACAGGTCTTTCGCATCATTCTTGGGCAGCGAAAGCACATAGTCGGCAACAGGCATGCGTCCGGGAGGACGACCGATGCCACAGCGCACGCGGAACCAATCGCGGGTGCCCAACTTGTCGCAAATGGAGCGCAGGCCGTTGTGGCCCGCGTGGCCGCCGCCGAACTTCACGCGAATGGTACCAGGGTCAATATCCAACTCGTCATGAATCACAATGAGATGATCGGGGGTCACCTTGTAGCTGTTGCACAGGGTTTTCACCGGGCCACCGCTGGTGTTCATGTAGCTTTGGGGCTTAGCCAGCACCAGGTCAAAGCCGCGCCAGCTTACCTTACCCGTCAAAGCACCGCCTTCGGTTTTCCAATAGCGAACGCCCAGCTCTTCAGCCAGCAGGTCAACAGTGTCAAAGCCCGCGTTGTGTCGCGTGTGGGAGTATTCGTCACCCGGGTTGCCCAGGCCCACAATCATGAAGGTTTCAGCCATGGCCAAAACACAATCCTTTCCGCAAAAGTGGGCGCGTCCCGAAAGACGCGCCCTGCTTCAAGTACCAAATCAAACGCGGCAACCTGCCGCTTTTCGCCTAGTTAAACAGCGAAGCAACAGAACCGCAAACGTATACCTCGTGAATTGCACGGGCCAGCAGCGGAGCAACAGAGACAACCTTGATGCGAGACTTCTCAGCCTTCTCGGGGTCAACGGGAATGGTGTTGCAAACAATGAGCTGCTCGATGCAAGATTCCTTGATGCGATCGAAGGCAGGGCCGGAAAGCACAGGATGGGTGCTGGTCATTAGAACGCGCTTGGCACCCTTGTCCAGCAAGGTCTTAGCAGCAGCGCAAGCAGAACCAGCGGTGTCAACCATGTCGTCGTTCAGAATGCAGATCTTGCCGGTGACGTCGCCAATCAGAGCGGTGATTTCAGCCTTGTTGTGACCCGGGCGGTCCTTATGCATGATGGCCAGGTCGGTGCCCATCAGGCTGGACATCTTCTTAGCTTCCTTAGCACGACCTACGTCGGGGCTTACGATGCACAGCTCGGCGGGATCAAAGCCCTTCTTCTTGATGGCGTCAATCAGAACAGGCATGCCGCTCAGGTTGTTAACGGGAATATCGAAGTAGCCCTCAATCTGGCTTGCATGCAGGTCAAGCGTGATTACGCGGTCAATGCCGGCAACCTGCAGCAAATCTGCAACCAGCTTGGCGGTAATGGGCTCGCGGGGAGCAGCCTTGCGGTCCTGACGAGCATAGCCATAGTGAGCCAGCACTGCGGTGATGCTGCGAGCAGACGCGCGCTTGGCAGCGTCAGCCATAATAAGAACTTCCATCAGGGCATCGTTTACGTCCATGCAAGAACCAATGGTAACACCAGCAACAGACTGAACCAGAAACACGTCATGGCCGCGAACGCTCTCTTCGTACTTTGCGTAAATTTCGCCGTTAGCGAACTTCTCCAGCTTTACCTTTCCCAGTTCAATACCAAGTTCCTGGGCAATTTCCTGAGCCAACTCAGGATTCACAGAACCAGAAAAGACCAACATGCTCTTAGTCATTTGGGTGTCCATCAAAAAGCTCTCCTTTAGGTGATGTTAGAAAGAAATATCCATCGCCGTACATTGTAACCATCACCAGCTTGTTCAGGGGAACAACTGGCAAAAATGGGGCAGTTTTTTATGCGGACAGAACCGATCCATCTTCTACGCGCTCATCACAAAGGTGGACATCGGGGCCCAGCACACAATCCTGGCCAATGGCACACGCACCCGAAAGAGTCACGTCGGGGTAAATAACGGTATCCATGCCAATGGTCACATCGGGGCCAATCCACACCTGGTCGGGGTCAATCATAGTAACGCCCGCCAGCATATGAGCGGTGTTAATGCGCTGCTGCATCTTCTTGCCTGCAGCAGCCAGCTGCACGCGGGTATTCACACCCAAGCATTCAGTGGGATCATCCACTACCTGAGCCAGCACGGGACGACCAGCGTTGCGTGCAATTTCCAACACATCGGTCAGGTAGTACTCGCCCTGAGAATTGTTGGATTTCACCTGTTCAAGAGCCTCGAACAGAGCCTGCGCGTCAAAGCAATAGAAGCCAGAATTGCACTCTGTGATGGCCTGCTGTTCGGGGGTTGCATCTTTTTGCTCAACAATGCGCTCAACATTTCCGTTAGCGTCGCGCACAATGCGGCCATAACCGAAGGGGTCATCTACCACCATGGTCAGAACTACCACGGCAGCCTGATTTTCCTCGCGGGTGCGAATAAGGGCGCTCAGGGTGTCGGCGGTAACCAAGGGGCTGTCGCCCGTGAGCACCAACAGCGAACCTTCGAAGCCTTCCAGAGCCTTCTTGCATACGGCAACGGCATTGGCAGTGCCCAGCTGCTGCTCCTGCACCACGGTAATGGTGTCAGAGACCAAGGGCTCAACCTCATCGCGGCCATGGCCCACAACGGTGATCACCTTTTCCACGCCTGCCTGCTTGGCGGCATCAACAACCCATCTGACCAGGGGCTTTTCCAAAATGCAATGAGTCACCTTGGAATGCTTTGATTTCATACGGGAGCCCTCACCCGCAGCAAGGACAATAGCAGCAGTATTCATGGAATAATCCTTTCAAAGACGCTTAAGTTGTCATGCGCTTATGGGCTCATTATAACGCCCCTGGGGAAACAACCGCAGCGGCACAAACGCAGACGGGCGCCGCGGTCCACTGAGCCGCAAAATGTCGTTTTGTTACGATAACGTAGTCTTGTGGCGAAAGCGGACAACCTATTTTCAGGTACAATGAACCCACTAAATTACGACCGCTTTCGGAAGGAGAGCCATGTCTAAGCTTGAAGTTCTGAAGTCCATTCTGGAAGAGAACCTGGACATTGACCCCGCCAACGTTAACGATGAATCCACCTTTGAGTCTCTGGGCGTTGACTCCCTGGACCTGCTGGAAATCATCACCGAGCTGGAAGACCGCCTGGACATCGATTTCGGCGAGCCCGAAGGCCTGAACAACGTAGGCGAACTGGTTGCCTACCTGGAAACCCTGTAAATCAAACCCAATAAAAGGAGTTGCTATGAGCAATAGTGGCAAGAAAGTTTCCGTACATTACCGCGGAACCCTGGATGACGGCACCGAGTTTGACTCTTCCTACAGCCGCAACCAGCCCTTGGATTTCACCTGCATGGCCGGCATGATGATTCCCGGCTTTGATAAGGCTGTTGAGGCCATGGAAGTTGGCGAAACCGTAAACATCCGCCTGGAGCCCGAAGAGGCCTATGGCATGCCCGACCCCAGCCTGATCATTCGCTTCCCTCTTTCTCAGGCTCCCAATCCTGAGCAGCTGAAGATTGGCGACCAGCTGATGCTACGCGACAACTTTGGCGCACCCCATGCTGCCAAGCTGATTGAGATCACTGAGGAAGACATCGCCCTTGACCTGAACCACGAGATGGCTGGCAAGGCCCTGAACTTTGAAATCACCCTGCTGAGCGCAGAGTAAATCCAATCTTCACGCAGTACAAAAACGAGCCTGCATATGCGGGCTCTTTTTGTACTCCCATCAGGTGTTAGTTGTCTTTGGCGTAAATGCTGATTTCAATTTTGTCAAAGCCAATATACTCAACGCGCAGCCTATCGCCTACAGAGTTTTCGCCCCAGAAGCGATCGTCATAAATGCTGTAGTTCTTGTCGAAGCCAGCCTTAACGCAAGACTCACAATAGGTAGCGAACGCCTCGCGGCTCACATTCACCAACTTTGCACAGAAATCCTTTTCACTGGCGTTCTCAATGACGCCCATAGTAGACGGCGGCAGGGGAACCTTAGCGCCAACACCAATAGTGGGCCAGGTGATAAGCTTCGCCTCGAGCGGAGGTTCAATTCCAATTTCCATATAGGCCGGCTTCTGGTACGTGTAGTAATAAATCTTTACCTGATAGCCGTCAGCGTTGTAAGCCTCGTAGCGGCTGCCACTTGTAGAAGCATCTACCGTGAAACCCGCTTCCTTGACGCGCTCGATGTAAAGCGCGCAATCGTTTTCAGATTCGCAGGGAACATCGATCTCAAAGCCCGAACCCGCATAGGGGTCAATGTAGCCAGTGGTTGCAGCAGGCTGGGGAAGCATTGACCCAATGCCCGAAGTAGGCCACGTGTAGGGAGTCTTTAGCCTGTTGGCTTGCTCGGCTTCCCACTCAGCATCTTCAATGGCGCTCATAACGCCGCCCAAAATACCCAAGCCCACAATAACGCCTACAACAGCGAGGAAAGCCTTTTTGATTCCTTTGCCCGCATTGCTTCGCTGCTGCGCTTTGTGCTGCTGGGCGGCGCGCTTTTCTTTAGCGGCCTCTTTGGCATCCTTTGCGTTCAGGCGAGAAGCAGTCACCTCGTCCATGGGCTCGCGGTTGCCACAGTAGGGGCACACCAACATAATCTGCTGCTCATCCAGCAACATGGTGCCGCCGCATTCACTGCATTCCATATGCAAATTTTCATCAGCCATAGCATTTCCTCATGTCAAATAAATATCGCTCCCTTTATAGCAAAGAGAGCGCCTTATTTCAAAGAGAGCCTACTTCAAATCTCCAGCTGAGGCTGTCCGCTCGATGCAGAAACAGCCTGGCTCGCACAACTCACCAAGCCTAAGGAAAAGACCAAAACCATAGCGCTAGCAATAGCGCTCAGACGGAAAACTTCGCAACAACTCCCCCAAAAGAAAAAGCCCGGTAAGTCTTTCGACCAACCGGGCTTTAAAAATTAACTACAGCATAGACAGGTTTACTTCCTTCAGCTGACGCATGGTCACCTGGTTGGGAGCGCCCGTCATCAGGTCAGAAGCGCTGGAGGTCTTGGGGAAGGCGATGACGTCGCGGATGGACTGCTTGCCAGCCAGCAGCATAACCAGGCGGTCCAGGCCAATGGCGATGCCGCCGTGAGGGGGAGCACCCAGCTCCAGAGCATGAATCAGGTGGCCGAACTTGATGTCCAGGTCTTCCTCGGAAACGCCGCAACGGCGCAGAACGCGCTTCTGCTCTTCGGCGTTGTGAATACGAATGGAACCGCCACCCAGTTCGTAGCCATCCATAACAATGTCGTAGCTGTAAGAGCCGCACTCCAGAGGAGCATCCTCAATCTTGTCCAGGTCTTCATCCAGCACGTGGGTGAAGGGATGATGCTCGGCAGCGTACTTCTTCTCATCTTCGTCGTACTTGAACATGGGGAAGTTCACAACCCACAGCAGTGCGTGGCCGTTGCGCTCAACGCCCAGACGGTCAGCCATGGCCAAACGC
>JAQXTF010000131.1 GCA_029219345.1 Eggerthellales bacterium | reverse complement strand
ACCAGAACCACGCGGTAACCGTCTTCCTTCAGCACCTTGCAGGCCTGAACGCCGGAGTAGTCGAATTCGCAGGCCTGGCCAATCACAATGGGGCCAGAGCCAATGACCAGGATAGTCTTGATGTCTTTGCGCTTAGGCATTTACTTCACGGTCCTTCCAAAGTTCCAGCCGGCAAGGCGATCAGCGGTGATGTCGATATCCAGGGCCTCTGCGGCGCTCATGCCGTCCATCATGCGGGTGAAGGCGGTGAACAGGTAATGAGCGTCGGTGGGTCCGGGCGAAGCCTCGGGGTGGTATTGAACGCAGAAGGCGGGAATGTCCAGGAAGGCGATGCCTTCGGCGGTGCCGTCGTTGAGGTTAATGTGGGTCAGCTGAATGCGGCCAAATAAGGGGTTCTGCACCACGGGAGCCACATTGTGCTCGTTCCAAAAGCGCAGGTCAGAGGCGTGCTCGGTGAAACCACCGCTCAGTTCGGGCACCAAGGGGCCCAGGGTGGGGAACAGCAGGCCGAAGCCGTGGTTTTGGGCGGTGATCTCAACGCGCTTGGTAACCAGGTTCATAACCGGCTGGTTACCGCCACGGTGGCCAAACTTCAGCTTTTCCATAGTGGCGCCGCTGGCCAGGGAAATCATCTGATGACCCAGGCAGATGCCAAATACGGGCACCTTGCCCAGCAGCTTTTGGGCCTGGGCGTAAGTCACATCAACGGCATCGGGGTCGCCGGGGCCGTTGCTCAGGAACACACCATCGGGGTTGGTTGCCAGAACTTCCTCGGCGGGTGTATCCCAGGGCACGACGGTAAGCTCGCAGCCAACGCGCACCAGGTTCTGCAGAATGCTCAGCTTGGCGCCGCAGTCGTACACGGTGACGCGGTACTTGGGCGCTGCGGGCTGGCTCAGGGCGAAGGCCTGGCTTTCGGGCAGCGCGGCAAAGCTGTGGGGTTCGGGGCAAGAAACGGTCTTGGCCAGGTTGACGCCCACGATGGACTGGCTCTGGCATACCTTCACCAGCAGGCTCTCATAGTTGGTGTCTGCCGTGGAGAGCACCGCGCGCTGAGCGCCGTGATCGCGAACGTGACGCACCAAGGTGCGGGTGTCAACGCCCTCAACAGCCACAATGCCGTTTTCCTGCAGGAATTGGGGCAGGCTCTTGGTGCTTCGCCAGTTGCTGGGGGTGTAGCACATGTCGCGCACCACCAGGCCGCGCAGGGCGGGCTTGACGCTTTGGCAGTCGTCCTCGGTGAGGCCGTAGTTGCCAATCTGCGGATAGGTCATGGTAATAATCTGGCCGGCATAAGAGGGGTCGGTGATGACCTCCAGATAGCCTTCCAGCGAGGTGTTGAAGCAAATCTCGCCGAACACTTCGCCTTCGGCGCCGCAGGCCATGCCTTCGAAGCAGGTGCCGTCTTCAAGCACCAAAAGTGCCTTTTTACCAGCGGGTTTGCTGGTGTTTGCCAGCAGTTTTTCAGAAGCAATGCTCATTAGTTCTCCTTAGCGGCGATTGCCGCAGCAACAAGGCCTTCGAACAGCGGGTGAGGGCGCGTGGGACGGCTCTTGAACTCGGGATGGCCCTGGCTTGCCACAAACCAGGGATGGTCGGGCAGCTCGATCATTTCCACCAGGCGACCGTCGGGGCTGGTGCCAGCGATGATCAGGCCGGCTGCGGCCAGCTGGTCGCGGTAGTCGTTGTTCACTTCGTAGCGGTGACGATGGCGCTCAGAAATTTGCAGCGAGCCATATGCTGCTGCAGCCTTGGTGCCTTCAATGACCACGCAGGGATAGGCGCCCAGACGCATGGTGCCGCCCTTGTCATTGATGTTTTCCTGATCGGGCATGATGTGAATTACCTGATGGGCGGCGTTTTCGTCGAACTCGGCGGAGGTGGCCCCCTCCAGGCCGGCAACGTTGCGGGCGAACTCGCACACGGCGGCCTGCAGGCCCAGGCAAATGCCCAGGAAGGGCACCTTGTTCTCGCGGGCGTACTTGGCAGCCAGGATCTTGCCCTCGAAGGCGCGCTGGCCAAAGCCGCCAGGTACCAGGATGCCATCCATGCCACCCAGCATTTCGTCAACGTTTTCGCTGGTCATGCTTTCGCCATCCACCAGCTGGGCATCCACGGTGTAGTGGCGATGCACGCCGGCGTGATGCAGGGCCTCAATGACGGAAAGGTAAGCGTCGGGCAGGCTGGTGTACTTGCCCACGATGCCAATCTTCACGGTGCCGGTGCAGGTGTCCATGGCGGTGAGGAAGCTCTGCAGGGGCTTCAGGTTGCTGCGCTTGATGCCCAGGCCCACGCGAGCCAGCACCTTGGTTTCGAATTCCTGATTGTGCAGCTTGATGGGCACCTGGTAGATGCTGGGGCAGTCTTCGCAGGCCAGTACGTTTTCACTGGGGACGTCGCAGAAGGCGGCAATCTTCTCGCGCACCTTGGCGTTTACCTCGTGGTCGCTGCGGCACACAATGAAGTCGGGCTGCACGCCCAGGCTGCGCAGCTCCTTCACGGAGTGCTGCGTGGGTTTGGTTTTGATTTCATGAGCTGCAGCAATGTAGGGAACCAGCGTGCAGTGCACAAACACTACGTCGCCGGGGAATTGCTCGTTTTTGAACTGGCGGGCGGCCTCGATGAAAGGCTGAGACTCAATATCGCCCACGGTGCCGCCAATTTCGGCGATGACGAAGTCGGCGCCAGAGCGTTCGGCAATGCGGTACAGCTTGGCCTTGATGGCGTCGGTTACATGGGGAATTACCTGAATAGTGCCGCCCAGAAAGTCGCCGTGGCGCTCGCGGGAAAGCAGTTCCTGGTAGATGGAACCCTGGGTGAAGTTGGATTCGCGCAACAGGTTCTCGTCGATGAAGCGCTCGTAATGTCCCAGGTCAAGGTCGCATTCGTGGCCGTCTTCGGTAACGAATACCTCGCCGTGCTGGAAGGGGCTCATGGTGCCGGGGTCAACGTTCAAATACGGATCCATCTTCTGCATCATGACTGAATAGCCGCGGGCTTTCAGCAGATGTCCAAGGGACGCAGCGGTGATGCCCTTGCCTAAGGACGACACAACACCGCCGGTTACGAAGATGAATTTTGTCATGATTGCCAGCCTTTCCGATTGCTGCGTATTTCCTGTGCGCGAGGCTGGAAGAACCCGCCTGAACGCGCAAATGCCTATTCAACCGGGACTTTATTTTACAACGCAACGAATCTTGTTACCGTCCGTTACGGCATTTGTAACGAAGCGTTGTGCAAGGCGAAACATGTTGGAAACATGGGCTGTTGGGTCTGCTGGGGCTGCTCTTTTAGGGTGCAGTGAAGCTGATGCAAAAACGTACGATATGTTGCCGAGGGAAGGCAAATTGCCCTAAAAACGCCTTCCAAATGCAAAAATTTTCGTATTTCAGAGGTTTTGACGTCACTTTTTGGAATAGGCTCGGCGTTTTCCCAGGTCAGAAAAATTGATGCATTTTCGATATTCTGAAAAACGCAAAAATTTGCATTTGAAAGGCGAAAATGACCCATTTTGTTCATCGATGTCTAACAACTTGAAAAATTTTGCACGGCACCCCATTGAAAAGGCCCCGCAAGGTCCAAAGGGGGTCGATGCGGGGCCTTTGTAGGCGGAAAGGAATGGATGACGCCTAGCGCACGCTGGCGGTGCCGGCCAAGACAGCCTGGTAGTCTTCGTAGTTCAGCTTCAGCAGCGTAGGGGTGTCCAAACCGTAGGGGCAGCGGGAGGCGCACTGGCCGCACTGGATGCAGGTGGGAATCTTCGCCATTTCGGCCTGCCAGTGCTCGGTGAGCCAGCCCTCGGGAGGCATGCGGCGTAGCAGCTGGGACATGCGGGCGCATTGGAAGATCTGGATGTCCATGGGGCAGGGCATGCAGTAGCCGCAGCTGCGGCAGAAATCACCCTGCAGGGCGGCGCGGTCGGCTTTGATGAGGGCCGTGACCTCTTCGTCCATCGTGGGGCAATCGTCCATGAAGCTCAGCCATTCGGCCAGTTCAGAGGCGCGCTGGATGCCCCAAATGGGCACCAAGTTGTCGAATTGCGCGTCAAAGGCCATGATGGGGCGCGCGTTGGTCAGCAGGCCGCCGGAGAGGCCCTTCATGCCAATGAAGCCCATGTTGGCGGCAGCAGTGTTGCGCACCAGCTGCTCCTCGCGGGGGATGCTCAGATAGTTGAAGGGGTACTGCAGTGTTTCGTACAGGCCGCTTTCCACCGCTTCTTCGGCGTTGTCAATCTTGTGGGCGGTGATGCCAATGTGGCGGATCATGCCGCGCTTTTTGGCCTCCAGCATGCACTCGTACATGCCGGTGCCATCGCCCGGGCGAAACACCTGATCGGGGTTGTGGAACTGGTAGATGTCCACGTAACCGGTGCGCATCTCGCGCAGGGACTGCTCCAGGTCGGCCCAGAAGCCCTCAGGGGTGGTTGACATGGTCTTGGTGGCAATAAACACCTGGTCACGGCGGGGATTTTCCCATTCGCCAAAGGCAAGACCAATCTTGTGTTCGCTATCGGTGTAACTATGGGCGGTGTCAAAGAAGGTCATGCCGCCTTCCCAAGCGCCGCGCAGAAGCGCTACGGCTTCCTCGTCGGAAATGCGCTGGATAGGCAGGGCGCCAAAGCCGTTTTGGGGCGTGGTGATGCCGGTGCTGCCAAGGGTGACGATGCGAACAGGTGCGGTCATGATGGGCCTTTCTCGAGGTTTCTCTCGCGTTGTAGCATAACGCAAAAAACCTGCCAAATGATGGGGTAATTTGGCAGGTTTT
>JAQXTF010000130.1 GCA_029219345.1 Eggerthellales bacterium | reverse complement strand
GCTGGTGCCCGTAGGAGGCTCGCCTGCGTAAGCAGCGGGAATGGAGATAGTGGCATTGCCAAGAGACTTGGCGGTAAATGAAACGGTTGCAACCGTCACGCCATTGCAAGCATCAAAGCACTTGCTACCCAAGAAGGACAGCTTGGCAGTGCCGGTACCATTGTTGATGCTGCGATCATAGCCGTTCTCAATGCCTGCAGCGTAGTTGATGGAGTTCATGGTAAGAATAGAAGGATCAAAGCGCAAGTCAATTTCGGCGGCGACAATAGTGCCATTATAGGTAACCACAACGTTAACATCGAAGGTATCGCCTTGGTGGATGGTTTGGGAGGGACCCACCAGTTTGGCAGTAGAACCTGTAGCTGCATAAGCCGTCTGGGGAGCCGCAAAAGCGGGAACGAAAGACAGAACCATAGCGATGCTTACCAACAGTGCCGCAATCTTCACTCCGAGAATGTTCCGATTTTGTGCGAACATTGACCTTATCCTTTCGAAGACCCTGCCCGTATATACGGGCACACGGATGCCATAACGCCTGTTAAGTCCATAATAATGACCTTTAGACAAAAGGGAATCGCACAAAAGTTCGAAACGAAAAATAGGTGCTGAAGTCGGAGTGAAAACGGAATGAATCAGCGGAAATCGGAGCAACTCGGAGCAAAGTGCGCCCGAAGGCGCCCTTCCCTACTGCAAAACGCGATAGAAACAGCTGCGCGCGCCGGTGTGGCAAGCGGGGCCATCGGGGTTCACCACAGCCAACAAGCAATCGGCGTCACAGTCATAGCGCAGCTCCACCACATGCTGGAAGTTACCGCTGGTTGCACCCTTGTTCCAGAATTCCTGGCGGCTGCGAGACCAAAACCAGGTGGTGCCCGTTTCCAAGGTGCGTTTGATGGACTCGGCGTTCATCCAGGCCATCATGAGCACGGCGCCATCTGCGGCATCCTGCACGATGCAAGGAATCAGGCCGCGGCTGTCAAAAGTCAGTTCTTCAATGTTCATGGGTCTTCCATCTCCCCTGGTTCTCTTCGTTACGCGCGGCAACGGCAGACAAAACAGCCGCCTACAGCTTCTCCACTTGCACGGAGCATACCTTGTATTCCGGCGTAGCGCAAATATTATCAAGCGCGGGGCTGGTAAGCCAGTTGGCATTACCATCCTGGAAGTGGAAAGGCATCCAGGTCTGGCCGGGCTTGGTCTTGTCGGACACGCGCGCATAGCTTTCAATGGCGCTGCGGCGATTGAACACACGCACCTTGTCGCCATCGGCAATGCCGCGGGCCTGCGCATCGGCAGTGTTTATTTCAATAAAGGAATGACCTGCGATTTCGTTCAATCCTTCCGTGCGACCCGTCATAGCCTGAGCATTGTATTGGTACAGGATACGGCCCGTGGTAAGCATCAGCGGATACTCGTCGTCGGGCATCTCGTAGGCCTCGTGGTATTCAGCCGTGCTGTAGGTTGCCAGGCCGCCTGCGCGGGTGAAAGTGCCCACATGCATAATGGGCGTGCCTTCGTGGTCGGGGCTGGTGCAGGGCCACTGCAGGCCGCGGTAACGATACTTCTCGCTATCCAAGCGCGCATGGCTTATGCCAGCAAAACTGGGGGTCAAAGACGCAATCTCGTCCATGATCTGGGCCGGCGTCAGGTCGAGCTGGTTGTAACCCATGCGGCGCATGATCTCTGAGAAGATCCACGTGTCAGGGCGGGCGTCGCCAGGCGATGCCACCGCCGGGCGAATAAGCTGCACGCGACGCTCGGTATTGCTAAAGGTGCCCCACTTTTCCGCGTAGGAAATGCCCGGAAGCACCACATCGGCATACTTAGCGGTTTCAGTCATGAACAGATCGTCCACCACGAAGAAATCCAGCGCCTTGATGCCCTCGATGACATGGTTAATGTTGGGGTCAGTGCGCACCTGATCTTCGCCAAAGATGAACAAGCCTTTGATCTTGCCCTCGCTGGCAGCATGGAACACTTCAGTAGCCCACAAGCCTTGCTTCTTGGGAAGTTCCACGCCCCAGGCCTCCTCAAATTTGGCCATAACCTGGGGATTTGTAATTTTTTGGTAACCGGGGAAATCGCCCGGGGTTGCACCCATGTCGCAGGCGCCCTGCACGTTGTTCTGGCCACGCAAGGGGTTCACGCCGCAGCCGCTCTTGCCCAGCTTGCCACACAAAAGCGCCATATTGGACATGCTCATAACACCTTCGGTGCCGCTGGAGTGCTCGGTAACGCCCAAACAGTAAATAATGGGGGCCTTCTTGGCCGTAGCGTACATATGGGCCGCTGCCACCAGGTCGCGCTGATCGATGCCGCAGATGGCAGCCACGCGATCGGGAGTGTAGGCCTGCACCATCTGGGCCAATTCCTGATAGCCTTCGGTGCGGGTGTCAACGTATTCCTGGTCAACCAGTCCGTCGCGAATCATAATGTGGCACATGCCAGCGCTAAAGGCCACGTTGGTGCCCGGGTTCAGCTTCAGGTGGATGTCGGCCTTCTTGGACAGACCGATGTCGCGGGGGTCAACCACAATAAGCTTGGTGCCTCGCTCCACTGCCGCGCGAATTTGCATGCCCACCACGGGATGCGCCTCCTCGGGGTTGGAACCCACCAGCATGATGCATTCAACATCGGGAGCCGTGATATCGCCGATGGGATTGGTCATGGCGCCGGAGCCCAGCGTGGTGGCCAAACCCGCAACCGAAGGGCCATGGCATACGCGCGCACAGTTGTCCACATTGTTGGTGCCAAACGCAACACGAGCCATCTTCTGGAGCATGTACACGTCTTCATTAGAAGAGCGACTGCAGGCAAACGCGGCTAGGCTGTCAGGGCCAAAATCGGCTTTGAGCTGGCTAAACTTTGAGGCAACCAGGTCAAGCGCCTCATCCCAGGTGGCTGGCTGGAATTCGCCGGTTTCCTTGTTTTTGATAAGGGGCGTGGTCAAGCGATCGGGGCTCTGCACAAAGTCGAAGGAGCCCGAGCGGCCCTTCACGCACATCATGCCCTTGTTGGAGGGGCCGTTGGCGGGTTCGGTGTCAACAATTTTGCCGTCCTTAACCACCAGGTAATACTGGCAGCCCGTAGCGCAGTGGGGGCAGGTGGTCAGGGTCTTGGTCACTTCCCACTGGCGATAGCTTTCGCGACGCTTCTCCACCAAGGCGCCCGTAGGACATGCAGCGGCGCAGTTGCCGCAGCTCTCGCAGCCCGTTTCCTTCCATCCTTCGCCAAAGGGAATGCTCTTCACGGTGGCGGTGCCGCGCTTCACACCGCGCAAGGTATGATTGTGCGCGCGATTGTTGCAGGCGCCCACGCAGCGCTGGCAAGAAATGCACAGATTGGGGTCGAAGCGCAGGAAGGGATTGTCGTCTTGCACCGGCTTCTTGGGAAGGGCGGCTTTAGCGGCCAGGTCATCTTCGATGCCGAACTCGCGGCACAGGGCCTGTAGCTCACATGCGCCGTTCTTTACGCAGGTCAGGCACGTGGTGCGATGCCCCGCCCTAATAAGTTTCAGAGCTGTTTTACGAGCGCTGGCAATACGGTCAGACTCGGTAGTGACAACCATGCCCTCAGTCACAGGAGTGTTGCAGGCAGCAACCAGATTCGAGCAGCCTTCCACTTCCACCACGCACATGCGGCACGAGGCAATGGCGCTGACATCCTTCAAGAAGCACAGGGTGGGAATACGCACGCCGGCTATTTTCGCGGCGCCCAAAATGGTCATACCCGGGCGGGCCTGCAGGTCAATGCCGTTAATGGTGACCTTACACATACTGGATCCTCCCCTCGTTGGTGATGCCGCAGCCATAGTGGTCGCAACGCAAGCAGCGACCGCATTCTTGCTGGGCTTCTTCCAGGCTCATTTCTTCTTCCACGGCGTCAAAATCGGCACGACGCTGGCGCGCGGGGCGCTCGGCGATGTTCACGCGGCCATATGCCGTGCG
>JAQXTF010000129.1 GCA_029219345.1 Eggerthellales bacterium | reverse complement strand
TTCAGAAACAAAAAAGCCCGATGGCCGCAGTGTTCCGCAGGCCGTCACGGGTATGTGTGACTGATGGCTTGCGAGAAACTCCTTTCATCAAGCTAACGCCATTATTATACCTCGTTTTCTGGGGAAGAATCACCGCACCGCACTTCTTTCGCACCCACAACATTACAGCTTGGCAACGGGAAGAAAACACTGCGTAACGGCGAAGCAACCATTTCGCCTGTAGTGTTTGGGACCTTTGCGCGCGGGGTATAGTTACGTCATGAGCTCCCATGAAAGAAAGCGAGGCTCACCATGGCATACTATTACACCTACCATAACCCCCAAAACGGCGACAGCCGTTGGAGCAAGCCCTCTTTCCCCGGGGCGGATAAAACCGCCTTCGATTTCTGCGGCAAAAACGCAGCATCCAATGCAGCAACTCCCTCCTCTTCCCACACGCAACACGTGCAGGCAGAAATCCTTAACGGCAAGGGCAGCTCTTCCGCTGGATCTTCCCCTTTCACCAGCGATTCTGGCAGCTCGAGTGCTCCCAGCATGACCGGTGCCGCCGCAAAAATCATCGGCGGCGGTGCCATGGCCTTGCTGGGCCTGCCCCTGCTCATCCTTCCCGGCCCCGGCCTGCTCTGCATCATGAGCGGCCTGGCCCTGGCGGCTTCGGGTGTCAACGACCTGAAGAAGATCGCAACCTGCTAATCCCCTGCTCGCAAGCCAGTTTCCCCTTCTCCTTCCTGGCGGCAAGAGCACAAAGACCCGCTTCCCCCTCCGGCGGGTCTTTTTTGCCCAAATCCTGAAATTGCCTCCGTTGTGGCAGAAAATCCCAGTTTTTCTAGTAGAAGCACACCTATATGGCCCCAAACAGGGCATAATGCTCCCCCGCAATTTTTCGCGACCTGGGGAAACGCAACCAAGCATGCACCAAACGCCTTTCAACCACTAGAAAAACTGAGATTTTCTGCCATTTTGAGCCCGATTTTTGGATTGAGATGCAAAGAGGGGCAGCGCGTAAAGCGCCGCCCCTCTTTTAGCTTATGGAAAATGGCGCTTAAATCTGCTCCAGAGCCTGATCGATATCGGCAATCAAGTCGCGAACATCTTCAATGCCGCAGCTCAAACGCACCTGATCGGCAGAAATGCCGCAAGCAATCAGCTCTTCGTCGGTCATCTGGCGATGGGTGGTGCTAGCGGGATGCAGCACGCAGGTCTTGGCGTCGGCTACGTGAGTAGCAATCTGAGCCACCTTCAGGTTGGCCATAAAGGCCTCGGCAGCTTCACGGCCGCCCTTGGGGCCAAAGCTCACCACGCCGCAGCTGCCATTGGGCATGTACTTCTGAGCTAGCTCGTAATTGGCATCGCCCGGCAGCGAGGGATGGCTCACCCAGGCAACCTTGGGATGAGCAGCCAGGTGCTCGGCAATCTTCAGGGCGTTGGAGGCGTGCAGCGGCATGCGAGCATGCAGGCTCTCCAGACCCAGGTTGGTCAAAAACGCATTGTTTGGGCTCTGAACGGTGCCCAAGTCGCGCATGAGCTGGCATGCAGCCTTATTGATATAAGCGCCCGCCTGGCCAAAATGCTCAGCGTACACAATGCCGTGATAGCTCTCGTCGGGAGCGCACAGACCAGGGAATTTATCTGCATGGGCCATCCAGTCGAAGTTGCCGGAATCTACAATGCAGCCGCCCAAAGCGGCGGCATGGCCGTCCATATACTTGGTGGTGGAGTGGGTCAGAATGTCGCAGCCCCACTTGAAAGGGTTGCACAGAATGGGTGTGGGGAACGTGTTGTCCATGACCAGGGGCACGCCATGAGCATGAGCGGCCTTGGCGAAACGATCAATGTCCAGCACCACCAGGGCGGGGTTGGCAATGGATTCGCCAAAGACCAGCTTGGTGTTGGGGCGGAAAGCGGCATCCAGCTCTTCATCGCTGCAGTTGGGATCTACGAAGGTGCAATCCAGACCCATACGCTTCATGGTGTGGGACAGCAGGTTGAAGGTGCCGCCGTAAATGGTGCTGCAAGCAACCACGTGGTCGCCCGCCTCGGCAATGTTGAAAATGGCCAAGAAGTTGGCGGCCATGCCGGAGCCGGTGAGAATTGCCGCAGCGCCACCTTCCAGCTCGCAGATCTTGCGCGCTACCGCATCGCAGGTGGGGTTGGCCAGGCGAGAATAGAAGTAGCCCTCTTCCTCCAGGTCAAACAAGCGGGCCATGTGCTCGCCGGTGTCGTACTTCCAAGTGGTATTCTGGTAGATGGGCAGCTGCCGGGGCTCGCCATCACCCGGGCGATAACCGCCCTGCACGCAAATAGTGCCCAATTGTTCGGCCATAGGTGCTCCTTCCAAAGCTTTAGCCTGTTATGAATAAAGTTGATAACGGGGTATCAATTAATACTGAATGAAATCCAATTCGGTTCAAGTATTATAGAACATACTCAAAACAGGACCCGCAAAACGTCTAAAGGATTTAATGTGCCCATCCGAATTCCCGACCAATTGCCCGCCACCGAGATTCTCGAAGGCGAAAACATCTTCGTCATGACCGAACACCGCGCCATCAGCCAGGACATTCGTCCCTTGAAGCTGTTGCTGCTGAACCTCATGCCCACCAAGGTGGCCACTGAAACCCAAATTCTGCGCAAGCTGTCCAACACGCCCCTGCAGATTGAGGTTGAGCTGCTGCGCACCATCAGCCATGAAGCGAAAAACGTATCTGAGCAGCACCTGGAGAACTTTTACACCGATTTTGAGTCGGTGAAAGACCGTCACTTCGACGGCATGATCATCACCGGCGCACCCGTAGAAAAGCTGGACTTCGAACAGGTGGACTACTGGGAAGAGCTGTGCGACATCATGCGCTGGAGCCAAACCCACGTGCACAGCACCTTCCACATTTGCTGGGGTGCCCAGGCCGGCATCTACTTCCACTACGGCGTAGCCAAGCACGAGCTGCAGAAAAAGCGCGTAGGCGTGTTCCCCCACAAGGTGCTCAAGCCCAGCTCGCCGCTGGTACGCGGCTTTGACGACGTGTTCATGGCGCCTCATTCCCGCTACACCGAGGTAAACGCGGAAGACATCGAGAATAACCCCTTACTGGAGATGATCGCCTATTCCGACGAAGCCGGCGTGTATCTGGCTAAGAGCATCGACAGCCGCAACTTCTTCGTGTTCGGCCATCCCGAGTATGACGTGGACACCCTGCTGGGCGAATACACCCGCGACACCAGCCAGGGCATCACCGACACCATGCCCAAGAACTACTTCCCCAACGATGACCCCACCCAGGCGCCTCGCGCAACCTGGCGCAGCCACGCTCAGCTGCTGTACACCAACTGGCTGAATTACTACGTGTACCAGACCACGCCCTACGATATTGACGCCATCGGCGAAGAATAGCGCGGATAAATCGCAAAAAAACGGCCCCTCGGAACGAATTCCGGTCAGAAGCGTTGCAGCCTTCCTTCCACTCGTTCCGAGGGGCTTTTGCGTTTTTTTCAACTCGCGGTGCCCTTTATGCCAGTTGAGCTATTCCTCTACCAAGTAGTAATTGCCAGTCGTAGCGTCATAGTACACGGAGCCTGCAGCACTGAATTGCTCGTCAATAACGCCGTCGCCGTTGGCGTCCATGTTCACTTCAATGCCCACAATCTTATCTTCCTGGGGCACCAAATCAAGGTTGTAGCGCGCCACCAAAGCAATAAGAAAGCCCAGCATAAGCACCAACATGCAGTCGGCAATATTGGTAAGCGATGAATTGGGGTCTACGTCATCCTGGCGCCAGCTTGGCTGAGCGCCCACATGTTGCAGCGATATGCTGCTGCGGCGCCTAATCACGAGAAGCCCTCTGGTTGGCCTTTTCCAGCGCCACTTCGCAGGCAGCCTCAAAGGCGGCCATGTACTTGGCATACCAGCCTTTGCGAACCGTGGAGATGAACAGGGCAAATGCGGCAACAACCAAGCCCATGATAGTGGTGTCGAAGGCAGTCAACAAGCTCTTAGAAAGAATGTCAACAGCGCCTTCTTCCAGCGCCATAATACCAGGGCCCAAAGGAATCAAAGTGCCCATCAGACCCAACATGGGAGAAACCTTGGCAATGAAGTCAGTGATTTTCACGCGCTTATCTAGCAGGGCCTGCTCTTCAGCAACAATGTTCACCGCCAAGCTTTCGCGGGCAGAATCACTGGCCTGAGGATGCTCAAGCAATTCCAGCAGGCGCTTTTTCTGGCGCCACAGCATGCCACTTTCGGTAATAGCGGCAGCAGTGTCTTCCTGGTCGGAAAGGCTGTCAATCAACGCCGGCAGCGAAAGGGTGAAGCAGCGGCGCTCCGTGAAAAATTCGGCAACCAGCATGCCCAAAAGAGCGACGGTCAGCACCGCCATGATAATCAGCAGGGCGATAACCGGCTCCTGCAGAGCACTCGAGATGGTATGCATCAGTTTAACCAGCATGAATTATCCTTTCCCAAAGGTTAAGAGCCGCAAGAATCCTGATTACTCTCAGGCGTACGCAATTGCAGATGGAATCTAATAAAGAACAGAAGGGCACCAAGCGTGGCCACCGACGCCCCGATAATCAGGGCAATTTGCTCAGTTGTCAGACCATCAAGGGTCAAGGTCATACCCTCCAAAAACGCCGATTGGCCCCCATCGCCCTCATCAGGGGCGCTGACGAACACAATTCGCTTGCCCTGAGGCAGCGAAGTATCAGCATTGGCTCCATAGTTTGTGGCAGCGAAGCTTTGCTCAGGCGCGGGGGTCGCTACCTCAGAGGAGTCTCGATCGCCATCACCTGCGCCACCAGGATAGGGGTTATCGGGGGTATCGTCCTTGGGCTTAATGGGGGCAGCCATAGAATAGGTTTCGGCAAAGCTGTCCGTGGCAATAAAAGCGCCCATGCGGGTGTACCACAAGGCCGATTCAACGCCCATGCTGCCGCCGTTGAACACCGAGAACACAAATTCCGTGTTCAGCGCGCCCAGCTGCACCGTAAAGGGACCGTGACCCGAGCTGTATTCAAGATTGCCGTCAAGGATATACGACCCCGAAGGAGTCATGCCATCAGCAGGGGCAATAGCCGCCGCCTGCTCTGCAGGGCCGAAATACACCGCGGTATAAGCGCCCGACAGGTAAAACGTTGCCGTAATCACGCCGCCTGACACATTGATGACCGCGCGATTGGGATTGGTTTTGGCCGTTGCCTCTTCCCGGGAGGCGTAAAAGTTGCACATGCGGGAAGACGTGTAAGCCGGCACTATGTACGTGCCGCTCACGATATCGGAAGCCGAAAGGGCATCTGCATAGATGGTCTCGCCAATTGAAGACAGGCCTTCCGAAGCGGTTTCGCTCAAATCTCGCGCCGCCGGATACTGGGTGCTGGCATCAGTGTATCTTGCATAAGCCCTGGTAGGGGACACAAAGCACACGCATAGAAACGCAGCAAGAAGCACGCATAACACAGAAGCTGTTTTAAAGCGCAGGGCTTGGGCCATTATTCTTCATGCTCCTCGCGCTTGCGGAACAGGGCCCAGAAGCTAGCACCGCCCAGCAGGGCAACACCCGCAAAACCACTGCCCACAGCGGCAACCGGAATGTCAATGTCGTCCAGCGCCTCCAAGGGAGAAGCAGCCCCTTCGCCGCCAGCAACAGCGGCAGCCGCGCCCTTCTCGGCAGCGGCGGTGGCCGCAGTTGCAGCGGTCTTGGCGGCCGCCATCTGGGCAGCCCCCAGCGTTGCGCCCGTGCCCACTGCCGTCACCGTGTCCGTATTGTTGGGTACGCCCTCGGTTTCGCCCTGATCATCGCCAGAAGCAGGGTCAGAGGGAACCACCGGGTCAGGCACGCTGTTCTCCTCGTCAAAGGTGGTGTTAAGGTGGTACGCAAGGGCATTGGTGCTATCAACAGCATTTTTGGACAGCACGGAAAAATACATATCCGAGTTCAGGTCAACGGGAATCACAAACTGGGAAGAGCCATCGGTGGCCGCGTTCTTCAGGAACGCGCCGCCCAAATACAGGGTGTCTGCAGCGGTATTGCCGCCATCGCGCACAATCAGGGCAAAGGCCTTGCCGTTTTCAACCATGATCTTATCCACATGCCAGTTATTCTGACGCTTAGATTCGCTCAGGCCCAGGTCAGTAACCATATCGCTTTGAGCAAGCGTATACGTTCCATCAGCCAACGTGGTGGAGTTGTCTACAGGAGCAAGGCTTTGCAAGGCCCACGAAGCAACCTCCACGGCACGCGCGTAGGAGTATCCGTTAGAAAGCGTTTCCCTTTGAAGGGTCGCTTTGTCTTCGCTGGAAAGGGCCTCGTACAGCTTCAGCGTTGCCGCGATGGCGTCAACATCGGCATTGGTCACCTTATGAGGATTAGCAGGCAGCAAAGCAATAGCTGCCTTGGCCTCTACCAGGGCATTTACCTCCGGCTTGTCAGGGTCGGGGCCAACGGGCTCCGGCTCCTGAATGGAGGTGGTCAGCGAAAAGGCAATTTCCGTCAGCATGGACGTGGAATAACCCGTGAGGTACATGGTGGAGTTCAGATCGATGGGCACGTTGGTAAAGGTGGAGTATTCCCCTTCCTTCGCCTTGTTCTCAAAGCGCTTGCCCGCCATGTAAATGTAGGTATACGAAGAGCTTTCAACCATAACGGTGCCCGTGGCTTTACCGTCTACCACGCACACGTCCTTCACGCTCCAGGGGCGCTGGCGCACAGAGCTGCTCTTGCCCTTGCTGTACTCGCTGGTCAGACCGGGAGAAGAGTCGGCGTTATAAAGGCCGTTGGGTAGAGAGGTTCTATTGTCGGCGGCTTTTATCGCCTCAAGGGCCCACTGGGCGGTTTCCAACACGCGGCCGTAAGACTGGCTGTTCACCAGGCTGGTCTGCTCATCCAGGGCGGCCTGGTCGGCTTCGCTCAGGGCATCATACGCCGCGCCCGCTTCCGCAATCTGCTCATCATAGGTGCCCAGCTGGGCAGCGGTAATGCTAGGGGCATCAGGCAAAGCGTTGATCAGCGCCTTTGCAGTTTCAATGTCGCCCGCGCTCTGGCCATAGCTTTCGTCGATGAAGGCAGTCAGGGTGAAAGCAACCTCATAGGGAACCGTCATGGCCGTGGTGTTGCCTGTGAAATACATAACCTTGTTCAGGGCAATGGGTACGTTGACAAAGGTGCTGTTTTTACCAGGCTCGGCAACGTTTTCAAATTTCTCGCCGCCAATCTTGATGAAGCTGTAGTTGGTGCTGTCAACGGTGATGGTGCCAGTAACCTGGCCGTCCTTCACCGTGATGTTCGAAACAGACCAGGGCTTTTGGCGAGACGAAGTGCTCTGGCCCTTGCTGTATTCGGAAGTCAGCGCAGGCGCAGTGCCTGCATCGTAGACGCCGTCTTGCATGACGGTGGTGGCCGCGTAAGGCTCCATGGCCAAGCGGGACCACTTGGCTGCCTCGATGATGCGACCATAAGGCTGGTCACTAATGCTGGTCAGGCCATCGTTTGAAGGATACATCTTGTCAATACCAGCGCGCTCATCAGCCGAAAGAGCCTCGTAGGCCGCCTCAGCCTCCAGCACCTGAGCCCGGTACTGCTGGGGCTTTTCCGTATAGACAGAGGTTATAGGCAGAGCGGCAATGAGCTGCTTTGCCGTCGCGACAGCATCCGCTTCCAGCACGACCACGTCGTCCTGCGTGGAAACGGATACCCCCGACGGAGCTTTTGCCATTTCCTCAATTGCAACCTGCTCAAAAGCCTGGGCGGGAACGTCTACAGCCGCCTCTACGGCCATCTGCCCCGCGGGCTCTTCCCCATCGGCAAAGGCAAAGGCAGCAGGGCACAGCGACGTAGCCAGCGCAGCAGAAATCACCACATTGGCAACTTTTTTCCCATACCTAACAGCCATCAAAAAAACTCCTTTTATCACAGCTCATAGCCGTGAATCCCTTATCCTACGCCCGAAGGGACCAGCCGCAATGGGCCGGACCCTTCGATTGTTTATAGGTGCAGCTTGCAGCCACAAATTATGACATATTACGCGACGAATTCCCTATTTGAAAGCACCACGCATCACAAAATTCTGAATTGCCAGAGCATCAGCTGCATCAACGAACTTGTCGCCATTAACCTCGGCGTTGAAGAAGCCCATCATGGGCAGCACGCTGAAGTCGGTGTATACGCAGCAGGAGATGTCGTAGGCAATCTGAGCGTCCACGATGTTCACCTTACCATTCAGGTTGGCGTCGCCCTTGGGGCCAATCTCGGCGGCCTCGGCCTCAACCATACCCAGATCGGCGCGGGTCAGAGCAGCAGCCTGCTCAGCGGTGGCCAAAGCAACAAAGTTGTCGCCCATCTTCACCATCTGCACGCCGGCCAGAGTGGGAACCATACCTTCAGGAACGTCGCCCACGAAGGTGACGACCTTCATGCCAGAATTGGTAAAGGGGCTGTCAGAGACCATAAAGTCACCTGCATAGGCAATGGTAATGGTCTGAGCTGCGGGAATGACAACATCCTCAATGTCGGGAGCGCCTGCGGAAGCACCGCAAACAACCTCGGAAATGGCAATGTCGGCAGTGCCCTCAGCCTCAGCTTGGAAGGTTGCAGTGGCAATTACCAGGCCCTCACCAGCAACAGCAGTGTTGCCATAGAAAGAAACCAGGCCATTGTTCACGGTTGCATCAAAGCTGCCGCCTTCGCCCATACTCAAGCCTGCGCCCTTCTGCACAGAAATCAGCTTCAGGGCTGCGGTGTCGCTGGAGGTCAGCTTGAGCTGAGCAGCACCCAGCGGCATAACGGTCTTAACGGCAATATCAACGGTGATGGTGTCACCGGGCTTCACGTTGGTGGCAGAAGGAGTCACAGTGAATGCAGGCTTCATAGCAGTCTCAGCCAGGGCAGCCTGGTCGGCAATCTTGGCCTTAGCATCGGCGGGCATCAGCTTGTAGATGTACCTCTCCTGAATGCTTGCGCTTGAAGAACCTGCGGGACACCAGGTGAAGATGTCGTCGCCGGCTTCGTCGTAAGACTTCTTGGCGGCCATAATTGCCTGAGCCTGCTCATACGTGGTCACCTCGGTCAGATCGGGCAGGGCCTCAATCTGAGCGGTGATGTCTTCGGCGTTGGCGAACATGGCAACAGCATGAGCCAGCTCACTCCAGTTGGACTGCTTCACAACGGCCTTCTGAGCATCAGTCAGAGCGTCGTAAGCATCCTGAGCAGCCTCAACGGCAGGCTTGTCAGCAGGGTAAATATCCCAGTAAGCAGCACGGGTCAGAGCCTTGCCGTTTTCATCAACGCCGTCAGAGTAGATGCCCTGGATGGCGGTGATAACGGCCTGGGTTTCAGCATCAGCCACAATTTGGATCTTCTCGTCAGTCCAAGCGGTGCCATCGAACACAGCAATGGCAGTGGGCAGCTCAATGCTGGCCACAGGGAAGGTCAGGGTGCCGTCAGCGGCGGGCTCGATGATGCCCTCGGTGGCAGCGGCAGCAGCCTCGGCGGTGCCCAGGTAAATCTTGGCAACTGCAGCGCTGGGAGTCACAGTGGCGGTCATAGCGCCATCGGCAGAAACCAGGGTTGCAGGCACGTTGTTCAGGGCAGCAACAGTAGACTGAGCGGCCATTTCGTAGGTACCAGCCTCAAGAGCAGCCATGCGGAAGCTGGGCAGCAGGAAGGAAATCTCATGAGTTGCCTTCACTTCGCCGTTCTCAATCTTGGCCAGAGTGTAGTGGCATACCTTGCCCAGCTGCACTTCCTTGGCAGTGAAGCCGTAATAGCCAGTGTCGGAATCGGGCACGGCAGTCAGGGAGCCGCCGGTCACGTCAGCGGTTACCTCGCTGGCGGGCATGGCCAGAACGCGGTTGAAGTTGCGAGCGTCAACGTAAATGCGCACAAACAGGTTAGTGTAATTGTCTTTGTAAGCAACGTTGAAGTAGGGGTCAGTAACAAAATCGTTGCCGTTGATCCAGCCATAACCGTTGTCCAGAGCAGGCCACAGAACAGGCAGGGCACGGTAAGCCTCTTCGCAGGCCACCAGCTTGTCATAGTTGGAAACCTCAGCCTGGCGGGCGCTCATCAAAGCGTTATACGCACTGCGTGCGGAACGCAGGTTGGCGGCGTCATCATAAGAAATGGCGCTTGCCTCAGGCAAAGCGTTGATGGTGTCAATAATGGCCTGAGCCTTAGCGCTAGGGCCAATCTGAGGAGTTGCTTGGCCCAGGTTCAGAACCAAGCTGTAGTTCTTGTTGGTGTAGAAGGTCTTGCCGTCCTTCTTCAGAATGGTGATGTCGGTAGTGGTGCCCAGCATATCTTCGGTGATGGGCAGCTGGTACTCGTAGAAGCCATCAGCAGTGGGCGTGCCCATAATGGTGGCATCCAGAGTAGCATCTTCCACCTTGCCCATGAATACGCCCTTGTAGTTGGCGGTATCAAGCTTGATGTTCAGAACCATGCCGTCATCGGTGTTCTG
>JAQXTF010000128.1 GCA_029219345.1 Eggerthellales bacterium | reverse complement strand
ATACCGAAGTATTCCAGCACGCAGAAACCGCAGATAAGACCAAAGATTACGCAACTGCTCTTCAGCTTTTCGCTGCGTGCGCGCACGATGCCGATCATGCTTTGCAGCCGGGCGAGGCTGGCCTCCTTTGCCATCAGATAGGCAATTGCCTGATGAAGGCTGGCAATAACGTAGAAGCCATCAATGCCTATTCTCAGGCTACGGGGGATTCCGCCTACGATGCCCTGGGCGCGGTGAATTGCAACATGGGCTTTGCCTACGCTGCTTTGCGTGATTACGAGAATGCGGTAAAGCATTTTAATTTGGCTGCCTCTGATGCAAAGTATGATTCGTCCTATAAGGCTTATCTTGGCATGGGCAACGCTTTGCTGAAAATGGGAAAAACCGCTGAAGCAGGTGTTGCTTTCCGCGAATCCGCTTTGGACGACCGCAATCCCGATCCTACCAAAGCCTTGCTGAATCTGGGCATTTGCTTCATGACCCTCAATCGTCCTGCCGATGCAGTGACTTCCTACGAGAGCGCATTGCAGTTCCCTATGAAGGGTGCTACGCGCAATAAACTCTACGCAAATTTGGGCCAGGCTTATGTTGCGTGCGGCCAGATGCAGAAAGCGGTAAATGCCTTCGAGCAAGCGTTGGCCGATAAGACGTATTTCTTGTCTGATTCCGCGAGCGTTGACTACCAGCGCGCAATTGGCAATGTTGCCCAGGGCACCATGGAGATTCCCAAGCAGGAAGAGCCTGGAATTGGCGACGCCTCTGGTTTTGACGTGGTCTCCGATCCTTTTGAGCCTCGTGATTATTACGATGAAGACGATTACGATCCCGGTCGTTACGAAGAGGATTCTGTCGCTGGATATCTGCCCTCCGACGGCGGAAGTGAAGAAGGCGACGATTTCTTCAATGCTTCTGATGAAGAGGTTGAGAGCTGGTCTCGCAGCATTGAGGTTCAGCAGAAGAAGGGTCGCGGTTGCGGGTTTAAGATTTTCATCGCTTTCATGATTGTGTTGGTTTTGGCGCTGGGCACTGCCATCTTCGCTTACACCCAGGGCTTTGGCTATCCCACTCAGGAAGCGGTGGTTCAGCAGTTCTTTGCTGAACCCGCATCTTCTGACGGCATCCTTGCCTCAGGGCTGTCCGACAAGGACAAGCAGGCAATTCTTGCCCCTGTTGCGGCTGACGCCAACGCAAAGATTGAAGGCATTAATCGCTCAATGTCAAACGCAACGGCATATGTGACCGCCACCACTGGAGGCGGCGGATCTGTGCGTTACGAAGTTTCATTGGTTCGCGATGGACTGGGATGGAAGATTTCAGACGTAGAGCTGTACTTCGTCAGCAACAATTCTTAAAAAATGTCATTTGGGGGGCGAGGCCATAGGTTTCGCCCTATTAATGAAGAGGAAGGATCAAATATGGCATTCGAACGTACTTACAATATGATTAAGCCTGATGGCGTAGCAAACAAGCATATTGGCGAAATCATTACGCGCATTGAGCGCGTGGGCCTGACCATTGAGAAAATGGAACTGTGCATGGTCACTCCCGAGCAGGCTGCAGAGAATTACAAGGAGCACGAGGGCAAGTCTTTCTACGATGGCCTGATTTCTTACATCACCAGCGGCCCCGTGGTAAAGATGGTTGTTTCTGGCGAAAACGCAGTGAAGACCATGCGCAAGCTTATGGGCGCTACCAACTGCGCTGAGGCTTTGCCCGGCACTATTCGTGGCGATTTTGGTCTGACCGTTGACCAAAACGTAATCCACGGCTCCGATTCCGTGGAGTCTGCAGAACGCGAAATTGGCGTGTTTTTCGGCTAGGTTTTTCTTTGGGCGCAAGGGAACTGCCCTTACGCCTATTTTAGGTTTTGCGAAGAGGGAGGCTTATGCTTTATCGCGTTATCGATGCTGATGAAGTGCCTGCGCTGGTTTCAGCTTTTCTCGAGTCATACGAGGTGGTTGCCCCTGTTGATCATGGGCAGATAACCACCTTCGATGTGATTACATCCCCCGATCAGATCAGCGAAAGTGCCGAAGGCACCCAGTCATCTTTGAAGAAGTACTTTCTTCCTCCTATGGAGACCCTGTTTAAGTTTGATACGGTAAGCAACAAAATTACCGACTATCAGATGGAGCTGCGTCCTCGTGTGATTTTTGGCGCGCACGCATGCGATATCAATGCTTTGAACAGGCTTGACCTGGTGTTTCGCTTTGGCAAATACCCCGATCCCTACTACATTGCCCGCCGCCAAGCAACATTGATTATTGGTGTTGGCTGCATGCCCACCAAAGAGTGCTTCTGCAATTTGTGGGACAGCGATGAGGCTCATTTTGGCTATGATTTGTTCTTGCAGAACCTGAACAATGGGCATGTGCTGGTAAGCATTTCCAGCGTTGAAGCCGCCAACATTCTTGAGGCTACCTGCGATTTGCGTGTTGCCAGCGATGAAGACCGAATTGCTTTCCGTCAGCGCACACGCAATCGCCAAAATGCATTCTCGCGCGGCATTCCTGATATTCAGGAAGTAGCCATGCTTATGGACGTATTCCACAAGGATGAGTACTGGGAGCAGCTGGGTGGTACCTGCCTCTCGTGCTCTGCTTGCGCTGCTGTTTGCCCCACGTGCTTCTGCTTTGACATTCGCGACGAACTGGATCCCAACGGCGTTACGGGCAAGCGTGAGCGCGTGTGGGATGCCTGCACGTCGCCTCAATTTGCCGTGGTTGCCGGTGGGCATAATTTCCGTGCTACGACGCGCGATCGCGTGCGTCATCGCATGTATCACAAGCTCAATGGCTTCTTGGCCAACCAC
>JAQXTF010000127.1 GCA_029219345.1 Eggerthellales bacterium | reverse complement strand
GGTTTGATCTGGTTGCCGATCCCCTATGAGATGGGAACCGACGAGGTTAAAAAATTGTACTCTCTGGCATGTAAAGTTATTATAAATTCGTTCGTCACAGTATCCGGTTCTCAAGGTGCCGGGCGCCTTGCGCCCCGCGTGCTTTCTTGGTTCGCTCTCGCTCCCCTCAAAAGTAGCTTGTTTATAATACACACCCCCATACCTAAATGCAAGAACTTTTTTGGGAAAATTCAAAAAATTTTTTCAGCGTAGTATTAAGACGAAAAAGGGCCTCACCCGATTAATCGAGCGAGGCCCTTTGAGGTTCTTATTTAAAGAGAGCTACGCAAGCAGAAACTTACGGAAGACCTTCTTGCCCTTGCGCACGATAGCGCCCTCTTCCAGCTGTGCGCGGGTGACACGATCTTCGTGAGAGCCAACAGGCTCACCGCCCAAGCTTACGCCCTTTTGCTGAATGAGCTTGCGGGCTTCGCTCTTGCTCTTGACCAGACCGGCCAGAAGCATCAGGTCAACGATGTTCACGGAATCATCTTCCAGCATATCGGCAGGAACTTCGGTGCTCGGCATATTCTCGCTATCGCCTGCGCCGCTAAAGATAGCGCGAGCAGTAGCCTGAGCCTTGGCCGCTTCCTCTTCGCCATGAACAAGGGCGGTCAGCTGATATGCCAGAATCTCCTTCTTCTCGTTGATACGAGAATCATCCCAAGTTTCCATCTGAGCAATCTCGTCCAAGGATACGAAGGTGAGCATGCGCATGCACTTCATAACGTCGGCGTCGTCCACGTTGCGCCAATACTGATAGAAGTCATAGGGAGAAGTCTTCTCAGGATCCAACCATACGGCGCCCTTTTGGGTCTTGCCCATCTTCTTGCCCTCAGAGTTGAGCAGCAGGGTGATGGTCATAGACTGAGCCTTGGCATCCTGCTCCTCCAGACCCATCTTGCGGCGAATGAGCTCGCGGCCGCCCAGCATGTTGGACCACTGGTCGTCACCGCCAAACTGCAAGTTGCAGCCGTACTTGTTATACAGTACATAGAAGTCATAAGACTGCATAATCATGTAGTTGAATTCCAGGAAGGAAAGGCCCTTCTCCATGCGCTGCTTGTAGCACTCAGCGCGCAGCATGTTGTTAACCGAGAAGCAGGGGCCCACTTCGCGCAGGAACTCAACGTAGTTCAGACCCAACAGCCAATCGGCGTTGTTCACCAGCAAGGCCTTATCTTCGCCGAAATCGATGAAACGGCTCATCTGCTTCTTAAAGCAGTCCACATTGTGCTGGATGGTCTCTTCGGTCATCATCATGCGCATATCGGAACGGCCCGAGGGGTCGCCCACCATTGCGGTGCCGCCGCCGATCAAGGCGATGGGCTTGTTGCCCGCCATCTGCAAGCGCTTCATCAGGCAAAGAGCCATGAAGTGGCCAACGTGCAGGGAATCAGCCGTAGGATCGAAGCCAATGTAGAAAATTGCTTCGCCATTGTTCACAAGGTCGCGAATCTTGGCCTCATCAGTCACCTGAGCGATCAGACCGCGCTCCTGAAGTTCTTCGTAAATGCCCACAAGGGCTCCTCTCTTTCGAAAATAGGTAACTTATTTATGTTACGCCATGAAATCTATAGGGTCAAACTAAACTGGGTCTTCCCTATTCCACTGCACGGTACAGATGACCCGTGGTAGCACCCGACACCTTTGCGACGCTGTTGCCATCGCGGCGGGCAATCTCCAAGGCGCGCACAGCGCGGCCCACAGCGTGAGCGGTTTCTTCCACGTTCATCATGGTAGCATCAACCATGAAGGTGGTTACGCCTGCGGCAATAAGCTGAGGAACCGCCTGGGCGATATCTAGCTCTACACTATTATATATATGGCTACGGCCGGCAGCGTCAGTGAGCACCGGGAACTCAAAGCCCTTGCGGTCGACGAAGTAATGAGGGCTCTTGCGGCGAGGGCACTCTTCGCAGTTCTCATTGCAATCAGCCTGGCTCATAAGCAGGCAGTGTTCAGTGGTCATAAGTTCGGTGCGGCCAATGATGGTGATGCCAAGGGGCACCGAAGCGCGGTCTTTGCCCAGGTCTTCGATTTGGCTCAACGTAAGCTCAGGGGAAAGCCACACGCGGGATACGCCCAAACGAGCAAGGTGATCAATGGCGGCGGAATTCACCACCGGCACATGAGAGCCCACTTCTACCTGGGCGCCTTCTTCCAGGGCGCGATGGACATCGCCCCAGTTCTCCACCAGCACCGTCTTACCTTCCTTCACGTATTCCCACGCATCCAAGCCGCGCTGCGCATCGCGCGTGGAAGGCAGCAGGTCGTAATCGATGACAGGCAATTGGGGAACGCTTTGCTTGGGATAGCCCGCCTGCTCGGCCGTCTTTGAGCGCTGACCAGCCACAATGGCTTCGCCGCGCTTATAGGTGAGGGTGGGTACGTACACTTCGGTAGCACCAGCGCGCTTTGCCGCGCGGGCACATGCGGGATTGGTGGCACGCGCATAGATGGCGTAGCCGTTCAGCAGCGAAGGCTTGCAAGCGGGAGCATCGTCCACGCGAGGCAGGCGCCGGTCATGGGCATGCGAGACAATCAGCTGTTCCAGCTCTTCAAGGGCCTTGGCGCGCAATTTGTGAATCTGGGAGAAGCCAATGCCAACGCCTTCGTCCACCTGAACGTTGAACTCATTAATGACAAAGGGGGTCTGGCCCAGGCGATCGATATGATCTTTGACGTCTTGCACGGTAACGGGCTTGGTGCGAGCAAGCTCCACCTTATCGCCGGTCACCTCAACGTAATAAGGGTATCCGTCCTCGTCCACACGTCCGCAGGCCTCAACCACCAGGCGCACAGAATGGCCCAAGGGAAGATAACACTCCACGTTTACCGGAATGCGGGGCTCAAAGGGGTCGGCCTCGAAGGCGGCGGCAGCGTTGCGCACACGGAAAACGCGATCGCCCTCTTTGATGAACTGAGTGGTTTTATCGCCCTTGACGAAGGGCAGGCGAATGCTGCCGTCCTTAAGCGGCGTCAGATTTGCCAAGGTGAACAGGGAGCGACCCTTCTTGTTCCACACCTCCAACACATCGCCCACGTTCAAAGGCTTCTCCACATGAACGAAGGCGGAGTCTTTTACCACGCGGGTCACGCGGCCCAGGAATACGCCACGATTGTTGGGGCGCTGGTAGCTCATGATGTCATTGCCGCGCTGATGGGTCATGTAGGCCGTAGTGAAACCGCGGCTAAATACCTCTTCCAGCACCGAGCGTTCCTGCTGGGTGGCGCGCCAATCGTCGCTTTCCTCCCCCGCTTCCCGGGATGCTACCAGGCGATCCAGCACGGCGCGGTACACGGAAACCACCGCGTACACATACTCGGGAGACTTCATGCGGCCTTCGATTTTCAGCGAAGCGACGCCTGCATCCATCAGCTGGTCAAGCAGGTCAATGGAGCACAGGTCTTTGGGAGAAAGCAGATGCTCGCCGGGCGCGGGCAGGTCTTTGCGCAGGGCCTTGTTTTTCAGGGTGTAGGGCAGACGGCATGCCTGAGCGCAGGTGCCGCGGTTAGCGGAGCGGCCGCCAATCATGGAAGACATGTAGCATTGGCCGGAGTAGCACACGCACAGGGCGCCATGGCCAAAGACCTCGGTTTCCATGCCCAGTTCTTCCGCCTCTGCCGTTAGCAGGGTAATCTGCTCCAAAGAAAGCTCGCGGGCAAAAGTAACGCGAGAAGCACCCAAGCTATGGGCAGCGCGAATGCCTGCTAGGCTGTGGGTGTTCATCTGGGTGGAAATGTGCAGGCGGGCCTGAGGAAGGGTGCGCTTCAACTCAGAGGCAACACCGATATCTTGCACGATGAAGGCATCCACGCCAGCGCGGTATGCCTGGCGGACCGTCTCCATGGCCTTGCCCATTTCCTCCTGGAAAATGATGGTATTAAAAGTAAGATAGATTTTCACGCCGCGCAGATGGGCGTAATCGCATGCCTCGCGCAGCGTGGAAATGGTGAAGTTATCGGCGCCACGGCGGGCGTTAAAGGAATCCAAACCCAAATAAACGGCATCAGCGCCACCGCATACGGCTGCGCGCAGGGCGTCAAAGTTGCCAGCGGGGGCAAGCAATTCCATCTTTTTCGACATAACAGAGGACCTCCACAAGTTATTTTTTGCTTCGTGGTAGTATACCTCATTATGAATACACGTAGAAAACAGCGCGAATCGCGCACACATGCACCGACTTGGGTGCTCCTATTCCTTACCGCCGCCCTCGTTTTTGTGGGGGTGGTCTCCGTACGCAGCGTCATGAACGTCACCGACGAATGGGCCGATGACCTTCCCAGCGTCCTTGAATCAGATGCATTCAACTACTCTGAGAAATCCACGGTTTACGCCTCGGACGGCAAGACCGTTTTGGCCCAGTTCCGCCTTGAAAACCGCGAGCCCCTTTCCAGCATGAGCGATATCTCGCCCCTGGTTGCCCAGGCAACGATTGACACCGAGGACGTGCGCTTCTACTCGCACAACGGCGTGGACCTCTACGGCATCTTCCGTGCGGTTATCAACAACTTGATGGGCGGCAGCCTGGAAGGCGCCTCCACCATCACCCAGCAGCTGGTGCGCAACACCATCTTGTCCGACGAGATGACCGACATCTCCATGGAGCGTAAGATTCGCGAAGCGAACCTAGCTCTTGAGATGGAGAAGTATTACTCCAAAGATGAGATCTTGCTGATGTACCTGAACACCATCAATTACGGTGACGGTGCATACGGCATTGAGGCTGCAGCGCGCCATTACTTCAGCAAGAGCGCTTCTGAGCTGAACTTGGCCGAAGCAGCCATGCTGGCGGGCATTCCCCAGTCTCCTTCTAACTGGAACCCGGTTTACAACCCCGAGGGATGCAAAGAGCGCCGCAACACGGTGCTGAGCCGCATGCTGGCCTCAGGCCATATCACCCAGGAAGAATTCTCCGCCGCTGCCAGCAGCGAGCTGGGTCTGAATCTCGAGCCCAAGGATGACAGCAACGGCATTTACCTGTACCCCTATTTCACGTCTTACGTGCGCACGTGGCTGCTGAACGAATATTCCATGAACGAAATCTTCGCAGGCGGCTTAAGCATTTACACCACCCTTGACGTAGACATGCAAGAAATCGCAGAAACAACCTGCGCTGACCAAAACGACAGTATGGCCAGCGGCTTGGAATCTGCCCTGGTGGCAATTGACCCCTCCAACGGTCACGTAGTGGCCATGGTGGGCGGCGCCGACTACCAGGAGAACCAGTTTAACGTCGCTGCTCAGGGCGGTCGTCCCACCGGTTCTTCCTTCAAGACGTTCACCCTTATTGCAGCCATCGAGCAGGGCATCAACCCCAGCACGTTGGTTGACTGCTCTTCCCCCTACAAACTGAAAAGCGGCCTGGGCACCGTGGAAAACTACGGCGGCATGCAGTATGGCACTCGCTCCTTGCAGTCGGCCACCGCGGTTTCTTCCAACACTGCCTATGTACAGCTGCAAGAGCACATTGGAGGCCAGAGCATCATTGAGGTATGCAAGCGCCTGGGTATTGACACCAGCGATCTACTGAATGTTGACACGTTGACCTTGGGTGTTTTCGACATCACCCCCTTGGAAATGGCCAGCGCCTATGCAACTTTGGCCGCCAACGGCATCCATTACGACCCCGTAGTTGTATCCAGCATCGTGGACAGCAAGGGCAATGAGATTTACAAGAACGAGCAGGAAGGCAAGCGCGTATTGGACGAATCGGTATGCGGTGCTGTAACTGACGTTCTGAAGACCGTATTTACCCAGAGCGACGGCACCGCCGCCTCTGCTCGCCTGGCAGGCGGACGTCCCGTTGCCGGCAAGACCGGTACCACCAGCGACTTCCACGACCACACCTTGGTGGGTTACACCCCCGACTTGGTTTGCGCCTGCTGGATTGGCGACCGCTTTGCTCAAATCACCTCAGAAAACTTGAGCTGCAATGGCATGTTCAAGCAGTTCATGGACAACGCGCTGGCATACACGCCCGCCCATGACTTCCCCAGCTACACCGCGCCCAAGTACAACAACACCTGGAACACCGACATCAAGCACGCAAGCGATGCCAATGACCAAAGCGGCAAGAGCCTGGCCGATGCCCAGGCAGCTCTGGAAGGCTTTGACGTAAGCGTTGAGGAAGAGTACAGCGACACCGTTCCCGCCGGCTCTGTTATCAGCCAATCTGCTACGGGCGACAAGAGCATCACCTTGATTGTCTCCAAGGGTCCCGACCCCAATAAGACGCCTGATCCTGATCCCACCAAGCCCGACCCCACTGATCCCGACCCCACTGATCCCGGAACCGGTGATCCCGACCCCACTGACCCCGACCCCACTGACCCCGGAACCGGCGGCGCTGATCCCGGCGGCGGCGAATCTTCGTAATTGACGAAGGCCCTTGGCAAAAGCCGAGGGCCTTTTCGTTACCAAAGAGGAATCATGGTCACCGCTAAACGATGCACGCTTGCACAATGCTAGCTAAAGAACAATCATGAAGCCATGGAAGAAAACAAAGTGACAATCTGGAGCGTGCCCTTCGTAGTATTGATGCTTACGAATCTGTTCAGCTTGATGGCGTCGTTCATGGTGAATACCACCCTGCCCGTTTATCTTTCTGATTTGAACGTGGACGTTTCCTTAGTGGGCGCAATCGCTGGCTGCTTTGCCGCCAGCGCTATTTTGGTGCGCCCCATTGCTGGTTCTGCCTTTGTGAGCTTCCCCCGCAAAAAGCTGCTCATGTTTTCTCAGGCCATAGGCATTGTCTGCCTTCTGGGCTACGCTCTCTTTGATGACCCCCTGGTCATCATGGCATTTCGCCTAATGCACGGCATAGGCATTGGCTGCTCGGGCCCGCTCACCGTTTCCATGGCTGGCGACTTCATTCCTCAAGCCAAGTTCGCCACAGGCATCAGCACCTTTTCAGTATCGCTTTCCGCGGCCCAGGTTGTGGGCCCCGCAACGGGTCTTTTCCTCATTGACCTGGTAGGATATCGCTGGCTCTACATTATTTGCGCCTTAAGCGTTGCCGCCGCTTCCCTTTGCGTAGCAGCAGTGGCAGAGAAGCCTCGCCCGCTGATGCCTTTCAAGATTAAGCTCAGCAGCACCTTTGCAATAGAGGCTGTGCCCCATACGGCTGTGGTGGCCCTCTACACCATCACCAACGCCGCCATCATGTCATACTTACCCCTGATGGGTCGCGAATACGGAATTGCCAATGTGGGCTTTTATTTTGCGCTGTACGCCCTGACGGTCATTGTAGCCGCGCCCCAGTATGGCAGGCTGTCCGACCGCTACGGCAACGAACGCGTGCTTCTGGTGGGCTTCGCGTTCTTCGCCCTTGCCTACAACCTGCTACAAATTGGCCATTCGGTGCCCATGCTGGCCGTCATCGCCGTCCTGAGCGCCCTGGGCTATGGCTCTAGCCAGCCGCAGATTCAGTCCTTGGCCATGAAGGCAACCGACATCAGCCGCTCGGCCGTGGTGAACAACACCTATTACACCGGCATAGACATTGGCTATCTGGTGGGCCCCGCTTTGGCAGGCGGCATCATTAGCGCCCTTGCCCCCTACTGCGAAACCATGGGCCAGACCTATTCCAGCATGTGGCCCTTGATGTTCATACCCGCAACTCTGGGCTTTCTCATTGTGGTTTACTGGAACATCAAAAAGAGCAAGGAAAAGAAATACGCTCGATAAAACGAAGAGGGCTGCAGCTCGCCATGAACTGCAGCCCCCGCTTTTTAAGTAGAGCGATGTTTAAAGCGACGTTGCCAAGTTGTCAGCTTCCTGCAGAAGCTGGATACCGGCTGCGTAGCTTTCGCGAATGGAATCGATTGTCACCGCATTCGACTTGTTCAGACGATAATCGGCGTACTGGCGCACTGCGGTCTCCAGGGTCTTCGTTGCAGTTACGTACTTGTTCTGAAGCTCTTCCAGGCCAGCGGGAACCTCCAAGCCCTCCAAGGCTGCCACCTGAGCATCAACCTTATCAAGAGCTGCGGAAACAGCCGCAAAATCACCCGCGGCGGCAGAACCCTTCAAAGCATCCATCTGAGTATCGATATTGTCATACACCTGATGAACCGAAGTGATGTAAATGCGTGCAGGCGAAGGAGCGGAAGCTACCTGGGATTGCTCGGGAACGCAGCCGGCGGCAAGGGAGCCAGCCAAGGCCAGGCCACACACAACACATGCAAATGTTCGTTTATTCATACGGTTTGCAACTCCTTAAAGCTTTCTTTTAATCTGCAGCAGGGGGCTCGCCAGAACGACCTGAGTCCGATCCGGGCTGTTCGCCGCCAGGAGCAGGCTGGTCTCCAGGCGCATCGTCGCCGGGGACGCCTGGGTCAGAGGGGTCAGTAGGCGTGGTGCCACCAGGGTTCGCGGGATCAGTACCCGGCTTAGTGGGATCGGTGCCCGGCTTGTCCGTATCATCCTTCTTTTCAGGGTCAGGGCCCTTGGACACGATAAGAATAATAGTATCGTTTTCTACGCTTTGGCTCACAATGACGCCGGCGGGAATCTTGTCGTCGAACTCTTCCTTGAACTCATAATCGTATTCCCACAGCAGCTTCATGGCTTCTTCTTTGGTCATACCCTTCATGTCGGGGGCATCTTCGGCGGAACCGCGCAGGTCAAGGTCAAGATTGCTGTTCTTGAAAGTCTTGGTGTAGCGAGGGGCCGGAGCCGAGGGGAAGTCGCGTAAGTCGCGGCCTTCCATGTAAGCATTCATGAAGGTCGCAAAAGCGCTGCATACCGAAATGGAGCTTGGAATTGCGGCGGTATTGGTGCGATCGCCCATCCACAACGCAACCGACATCTGGGGCGTAATGCCGCAGAACCAGCTGTCCTTGTAGTTTTCGGAAGTGCCCGTCTTGCCGGCCACTACCTGGCCGCAATCAAGGCGCGCGCCCGAACCAGTGCCTTCGTAGCTTTCAACCACCAAGCGCATAACATCAATGGCAGCGCTGGCAATGCTTTCGCTCAGAACGCGCGTGCCCTGAGGATTGGTGTTGTCAATGATCTGGGCGCCCTTGCGGTCGTAAGCCTCAACGATGCAAATGGGCTCATAGTACATGCCGCCGCTTGCGATGGTGGCGTAGGCGCTGGCCATTTCAAGGGGCGTTACGGAGCTCACCCCCAAGGTCAAGGCGGGAACTGCGGAAAGCTCCGACTTGATGCCCATGCGATTGGCAACCTTGGCCACCTTTTCGGGGCCGATGGCGGTAATCAAGCGAGCGACACCGGTGTTGGAAGAAACGGCGAAGGCGCGGGCAATGGAGCGATCGCCGTAGTTGATGCCATAAATGTTCTCAACGCGCCAGTCGTTGATCTTCACCTTAGAGGTGCACTTCACCGTGGTCTCGGGGCTTATACCCTCCTCCAAGGCAGCGATGAGGGTGAAGGTCTTAAAGGAAGAACCTGCCTGACGTGCGCCTTGGGTAGCCAGGTTGTACTGGTTCTCTTCGTAATCTTTGCCGCCCACCATAGCCTTGATGTAGCCCGTATCGGGGTCAATAGCAACCAAAGCCACCTCAAACGCGCTGGAGACCTGGGCCTCCTTTGCCTCAGCGGCAGCTTCTGCCATTTCCTGAGTTTCAGGCTCAAGGGTGGTGTACACGGTCAGGCCGCCCTGGAAGATTTCAGCGGTGGTCAGGTCGTAGGAATTGTACAGCTCCTGGCGCACATAGGAGGCGAAGTAAGGATATGCTTCCATGCCCTGAACGGAATTCCAGGAAACTTCCAGCTCGATGGGTTCTGCCTTGGCCTTCTCAGCCTGGTCAGAGGTAATGTAGCCACACTCGACCATGCGATCCAGCACGAGATTGCGGCGGTCAAGGGCGTGATCTTCAAAGTCAATGGGATTGTTGTACACGGGGGACTGGGGAATGCCCGCCAGCAGAGCAGCTTGTGCAAGGGACAGCTCGCTAGCCGACTTGCTAAAGTAGCGCTGAGAAGCAGCTTCAATGCCGTTAGCACCCTGGCCGTAGTTGATGGTGTTCAGGTACAGCAGCAGAATTTCATCCTTGCTGAACAGGCCTTCCATCTTGAAGGCGGCATATGCCTCGCGCACCTTTCGGGCGATGGTCAGGTCATTCATCTCATCAGCCAAAACGGTGTTGCGCACCAGCTGCTGGGTAATAGTGGAGGCGCCCGAGAACGTGCCGCCGGTCATGTTGCCAATAACAGCGCGCACAATGCTCAGGGGGTCAACGCCCAAGTGGGAGTAGAAACGCTGGTCTTCCACGGCAATGGCGCCCTGCTCAACGTAATCGGAGACCTCGTCCAAAGACGCTACGGGAATGCGGTATTCCATCTGGAAGCGGGCCAGCAGGGTTTCATGGTCGGCCGCATACACTTCCGTTGCCTTCACGGTATTGAAGTCTTCAGCGGTGGAGCAGTCAGGCATGTCGCGCAGCCAGTAGATGCACACGCCGGCAACCGCAATCAGGGCAATCAGAAGCACACCAAGGATCGCCTTGAGAACACGGTGCTTTTTCTTCTTGCGCGGCGGCTCATTCAGAATAGAGGGCTGATCGTCATAGCTGCCCGCAAATACATCAAAGCCGTCGTCTTCCCTTGCCGCGCTTGCAGCATGTCTTCCAAGAGGCTTTTGGTAAAGGGCTTGGGTTTCCTCGCTGGAGAATTCGCCTTGAGAGGAATTAATTCGTCCGTGTTTGGCCATAGTGCTCCCTTCAACCACTTCATTGTAACAAAGTACGACCCACGTATGGAACGCGGGCCGTAGTGGTTACACAAATGTTAGATACAAAGCATCAAATGGTTACCCCAGTTTGGCGCTGTCGGCTTCAAAGGCCGCCAAAGCTTCTTGCAGCTGCACCTTCACCGCTTCGTTGCCCGTGCCGCCGTACGTGGTGCGGGCGGCAGCGATGCTGCGCAAGTCAAGCACGGCGGCAACATCAGATTCGAACAGATCGCATTCGGCCTTCAGGTCATCCAGGGTCAGGTCGGCCAGAGTGCAGCCGCGCTTCTCACACAGAAGCACCAGGTGGCCGGAAACCTCATGGGCCTTACGGAAAGGCAGGCCCTTTTTGGCCAGGTAGTCAGCCAGGTCGGTGGCCTCCAGATAGCCCTTCTTGGTCTGAGCCATCATGGCATCGGGATGGATGGTCATGGTGGAAATCATGCCGGCTGCGCACACGTAGCAATCTTCCAAGGTCTTGGCGGCATCAATGGCGCCTTCCTTGTCTTCCTGCAGGTCTTTGTTGTAGGCCAGAGGCAGGCTCTTCATGGTGACAAGCAGGGCAACCAAATCGCCCACCACGCGGCCGGACTTGCCGCGAATGAGCTCGGCGAAGTCGGGGTTCTTCTTCTGGGGCATGATGGAGGAGCCAGTGCTGAAGGAGTCGCTCAAGGTCACAAAGCCAAACTCGCTGGTAGACCACAGGATGATCTCTTCGCACAGACGGGACAGATGGATGCAGGAAACGCTGCAGGCGTACATAAGATCCAGCAGGAAGTCGCGGTCAGACACGGCGTCCAGGGAGTTAGGGATCACGCGGGAGAAGCCCAGGGTCTCAGCAGTCTGGAAGCGGTCCAAAGGATAGGTGGTGCCGGCCAGGGCGGCAGAGCCCAGGGGGTTGGCGTCGGCTGCATTCATGGCCTCTTCCAGACGGTGGAAGTCACGGGTGAGCATCCACACATAGGCCAGCATGTGGTGGCTGAAGAGCACCGGCTGAGCATGCTGCAAGTGAGTGTAGCCCGGCAGCACAACGTCAAAGTGCTTTTGGGCCTGGTCAAGCAAGGCCTCGCGCAAGCTCAAATTGGCTGCCATCAGGTCTTTTGCGCGCTGCTTGGCATACAAACGGGTATCGGTGCACACCTGGTCATTGCGGCTACGGCCCGTGTGCAGGCGAGCGCCGGCATCGCCTATGGCGGCAATGAGCTCGCTTTCTACAGACATGTGGATGTCCTCGTTGTTGATGTCCCACACGAAGTCGCCCGCTTCAATGCGCTTCTGGATGGCGTCCAGGCCCTGATGGATTTGCTCCTTGTCTTCCTGGCTGATAACGCCTTGGTTAGCCAGCATGGCGGAATGAGCCTTGGAGCCGGCGATATCCTGGGCATACAGAGCCTTGTCAACGGGAAGAGATGCGCCAAAGCGCTGGGTAAATTCGCTGACGCCTTCCTCAAAGCGTCCCGACCAAAGTGCCATAGTGTTTCCTTTCTTGAGCCCCATCAGGGCAAATCACGCTGCCGCAGCAGCCTTGAATATCCTTTTTTCGTTACGCCCGCAAGTCGCCGATGAAATCTTGCACCATCACTGCCTGCTCGGGGGTTTCCGCCACCAGCAAGATGGTATCATCGCCTGCCACTGAGCCAATGATGCCTGCCAGCTGGGCCTTGTCCAGGGCTTCAGCGGCGCTCCCTGCCCCACCGGGACGGGTCTTCACCACCACCAGATTGCCTGCAGCGCGCACCTCAATGACCACCTCGGGCACCACACGACGCAGGCGCACCTCTTCAGGCAGGATGTAGAATTTGCCCGAAGCTTTTTCCAGCTTCAGCTCAACAATGTCGCGAGAAACCGTTGCCTGGGTGCAGTCAAAGCCGGCATCATGCAGCAACTGAGTCATCTCTTGCTGCGTATATACCTTCTGCTGGGCAACTAAGCCGCGAATGGCCTCTTGGCGTTGCTGTCGTTTGTTCACGTACGTTCCTTTCCGAGGCCGCCCCGAAACAACAAGGGCAGCGGGAAACCATTTTGCATAATTCTGATGCTTTTTGGGCCAAAAATGAATAGAGAGAGAAAATTTACCCTTGAATAGAGCAATTTTTTGTTGAATGGTGCGGCAGTCTCCCTTCTGGGCTTCCACCCTGTGCGAACACTTTATATTGGGGTAGAATGCTTCCATCTTGTTTTAAACTCACGAAAAGGAGCCCACATGGATTTCACTTCCAACAAGCGCCCCGACGATATGGCGCGCATCAACACTCCCGAATTGGCCGACGCATTCATCGAAGAAGCCGTTGAGGCCATGCGTGCCCAGGTAGGCGACGGCAAGGTGCTGCTGGCTCTTTCCGGCGGCGTTGACTCTTCTGTTGTTGCCGCGCTGCTGATCAAGGCCATTGGAGATCAGCTCACCTGCATCCATGTGAACCACGGCCTTATGCGCAAGGGCGAATCTGAGCAGGTCATTGAGGTGTTCCAAAACCAGATGGGCGCCAACCTAATTTACGTAGACGCCACCGACCGTTACCTGGACCTGCTGGCCGGCGTTGCCGATCCCGAAGCCAAGCGCCACATCATTGGCGAAGAATTCATCAAGATCTTCGACGAAGAGGCCGCCAAACTGGAGGGCATCGGCTTCTTGGGCCAGGGCACCATTTACCCCGACATTTTGGAATCTGAGGCCGGCGTCAAGGCTCATCATAACGTGGGCGGCCTGCCCGAGGAGATGCAGTTTGAGCTGGTAGAGCCCGTAAAGCTGCTGTTCAAGGACGAGGTTCGCGTTGTTGGCCGCCAGCTGGGCCTGCCTGCCAACATGGTTGACCGCCAGCCCTTCCCCGGCCCCGGCCTGGGCGTTCGCTGCACCGGTGCCATCACCCGCGATCGTCTTGCCGCCCTGCGCGAAGCCGACGCCATCGTACGCGAGGAAATTGACGCAGCCGGCGTTGACGTGTGGCAGTACTTCTGCGTTGTGCCCGACTACCGCGCCACCGGCGTGCGCGACGGCAAGCGTGCCTTCGAATGGCCCTGCATCATCCGTTGCATCAACACCGTTGACGTTATGACCGCCACCGTGCCCCGCCTGGATTGGGACCTGCTGGAGCACATGACCAACCGCATTCTGTCCGAAGTGCCCGGCATCTGCCGCGTTTGCTACGAGCTTTCCCCCAAGCCCATTGCCACCGTTGAGTGGGAATAAATGTTGATACATTTTCGTATCAGTTCGTGACCTAACGCACCCCTTAAGAAACACCAGCTCAAGGGGTGTTTTTATAAGCCATCGAATACAAATTCGTAGCAACGTGACCAACAAAAATGATGCCAATATGAAGTTGTTTTCAAGTGACTAACAAGTTGGAATACCTGTTCTCAGCTGCAGTTTTTCCAAAATTGGCAAAGCTAATGCAGAAAATCTATTGATACGAATACGTATCAATACCCGCAAAAGCCATGATGCAGAATCCCGTACAACCCGTTAGCCACCTAGATTACAGGAGCCCCATGCAGTATCGTAGGGATTTGGGGCTAGCAGCATAGGATGAATTTGGTCCAAGATTCCCACCGCAGCCCCATTTCACAAAAAAATACTCTATCAAAAACACTTTGACATCTTTCAGGAGCAAGGGCTCAACCCCCAGGTCACGCCCAAATTCATGGAAGAAGACGCACCTTCGTAGCCTGCGGTCGCTGTAACCTGGGCTGCCCCACCGACGCCAACTAAAACGCAGTGCTACAAACCTTCGCGATTATCAGCGCCCGCCATGCCCACCCAATACGGCGTAGACATTCTGTTGTACAAGCTTGCCAACTCTTCCGGGGGAACGATAAAACCACCCCTTATCCAGCGCTGGATAAGCAGCGCGTTTCCTGCGGCATAATAGTATGAAATGTAATCGGCTTTCCAGGAACTGTCGTCAAACCCCAAACGG
>JAQXTF010000126.1 GCA_029219345.1 Eggerthellales bacterium | reverse complement strand
GTAGCCGTTGGCTCCGACGCATTCTTCCCCTTCGGCGACTCCATCGAGCGCGCCGCCAAGTCTGGCGCTCAGTACATCGCTGAGCCCGGCGGCTCCATCCGCGACGACAATGTCATCGAGACCGCCAACAAGTACGGCATGGCCATGGCTTTCACCGGCATGCGCCTGTTCCATCACTAAGACCTACTCCCATAGGGGAAAAGGAGAGGGGTTCGCGCGCAATCCGCCGCGGACCCCTTTTTCTGTCCCCATCTCCCACCGCGGCTCCCAGCGCGCGCTCCACCCCTTTCCTTTTCCTCCCTGAGGCTTTCGGTAACGAAACAGGCGGCAGAAGCCCGGATGAGTTGGGGGATCCAAAAATCTGAGCTTTCGTGGCAGAAAATCTTAGTTTTTCTAGTCCATCGATTACTTTCTGCCCTATTTTCTACCGTTTTCCCAGGTCACAAAAATCAATGCTCGCTTTATTCGCTCTCCGAGCGGCTTTTTTGGGGCAAAGCACTAGAAAAACTAAGATTTTCTGCCATTTTGAGCCCAATTTTTAGACCGACACTTGACCTGAAGCCGAGATGAGGCTTTACCATGAACCAAAAGGGAGGTTTCTATGGGAAAATCGATGGATCGACGCAACTTCATTGCTCTGGCGAGCACCACCGCTGCAACTTTAGCGCTCACGGGGTGTGCAACTTCTTCGGAGTCGGCCTCGACAGCCGTCTCAGCAAACCAGCCCCAGGGATACGATGGATATTTTAAGTCCCACGAGCCTCTAGGCGCAGGCAAAGGCATCTTCCCCGGGCGCGTGAGCTGGGCTTATAAGCCCGGATGCACCTCTTGGGACGGAACGGGCTACTGGTGGGAGCTGGGCAATTTTGATGAAGTCGCCATCCAAGCCGCCGTGGACGCCGCCCTCTGTGCACTAGCGGGCACCGCCTCTGCAGATGCCGCCTGGGACGCCCTTTTCAAAGCCCGCAACGCAGGAACGGCCTATCAACCCGGCCAAAAGATTGTCATCAAGGCCAACATCAACGGCGCTGCAGAATACGACGATGACACCGATGGCCTCTCCTACGACAGCTACACTAACCCCGTGCTCCTCAAGTGCGTGCTTGCTTCGCTGGTACGCGCCGCCCACGTGGCGCCCTCGGACATCACGGTTCTGGACGCCACCCGCATCTTCCCCACTTACATGCGTCAGCTTTGCACTCAGGATGACCTGGCCGGCGTCAACTTCGCCGATCGTAGCGGCGGCGCTATCGCCGATACCGCCATTCCGGTGAATTGGTCGGAAGCCATTGACGGCGACCGATGCTTCTTGCCCACCTGCGTGACCGAAGCAACCTACCTCATCAACCTGGCCAACATGAAGGGTCACAACTACGGCATTACCCTGTGCGCCAAGAACCACTTTGGCACCATCATGAACAGCAACCTGCTGCGCGCGCCCTCGCAGGCGGGCCTGCACCCCTATCTGACCAAGTACCGCATGGGCATCTACAACCCCCTGGTTGACCTCATGGGAAACGAGCAGCTGGGCGGCAAAACCATGCTCTACCTGCTGGACGCCATCCTGTGCCCCTCGGAAAACACCGTAAGCATGATCAAGGAAAACTGCACCTGGGAAATGACCCCCTTTAACGGGTCGTACACCCAAAGTGTTTTCGCATCTCAAGACCCTGTGGCAATTGACTCGGTGGCTGCCGATTTCCTGGCCAACGAGCCCATGGTGCAAAGCTTGAATATGAATCTGAACGAAGGCATGGAGAATTACCTGCACGAGGCCGCGCAGGCGGAAAGCGCCCCTTCGGGCACGCAGTACAAAGACGGATTCGGCAACGCTTTGACCAGCCTGGGCGTCCACGAGCATTGGAACAACTGCACGAGCAAGCAGTACAGCAGAAACCTGGGGGCCTCGGAGGGCATTGAGCTGGTGCGCGTAGACGCGTAGACGCGCTATTTCAACGCTATGATCAGCGCCGAGCGAACGATGATACCCTCGGTGGTGGGGGCAATGCCCGCCTTGTCAACCTTGCCGGCATCGGTCAAGGAGCCCTCGACGCCAGCCACCACAGCACCGTTTTGGTACTTGAGACCCGCGTTCACAATGGCGCTTTTCTCCTGAAGGGGCCAAATGAAAAACACGAAGGCCATAACCACCAGCACGGCAACGCATGCTAAAGCAACAGCAGCTTTCAAGGGAAGCGAAAGGTGGCTTGAATTCAAAACGCCCGTGTATCTCATTTTTTGTTGTTGGCCATGGCAAATCCCCCTCAATGATACCGATGGATACAGTACGAGATGATGTCATTATGGAAGGAAACAGCCCTCGCCCGCTAGATAGCGCGCGGGCATACCTCATTGATTTTTAGGGCATAAAGACATTTTGGGGCGCGGCCTTGGGGTTAATCCAAAGGCGGTCGGGCTCAACGCGGCAAGGCAGCACCAGCACCTGCACGCCCGCATCCTGGGCCTCTTGCAGCGCAGTGGCAAAAGCCGGGTGAGTTTCCGTATTGGGGCGCACTTCGCGCACGCCTTCCATCTGCACCACAAAGGCCACCGCCGCATGCCATCCCTGGGCAATCGCGCCCGCTAGCTCATGCAGATGTTTCACCGCGCGCTCGCTAGGAGCATCGGGAAAATAGCCCACGTAGTCGCGCTCCAGGGTGCAGCCCTTCACTTCCAGCAGATAGCGCTCGGTTCCGCGCTGCATCATGAAGTCAACACGGCTGGAGCCAAAAGTGAACTCAGGTTTCACCAGGTCAAACCCTTGTGAGGCAAGCCACTCCCCCACCACTTTGTTGGGCGCCTGGCTGTCCATATTGAAAAGCCACCCCTGTGGAAAATCAGGATGTGGCTTAAAGGTGGCCACCAGATCATACGGAGTCTTGCGTTGAGGGCTCTGGCCTCGGGCAAGCACCACGCGGCAACCCGGAACCAGCAGCTCCTTACAGCGACCCGTATTCTTCACGTGCACCGCAATAACATCGCTTTCGCCATCCCGGCGCACATGAGCTATGAACCGATTGGGTCGGTCTACAAAAGTGGCATATTCGATTTGAGGGTACTGCACTTACTTGGCAGCCAGGTAGGCGATGATGGCGTCGTTGCCCTGAATGAGCTGGCCCTCATCATACAAATAGGGAATCAGATTTGCGTCGCCGCCCAAAGACAACAGCTCCTCATAAGGGGGAACTTCCTCAACGTCGCGCTTGTCCAGCTCAATGCCGTGTTCATTGGCATAGTTCACTACAACGGAGCACATGGCACAAGGTGCCCAATAATACAGAATAGGGGTGGCCATTTTAAAACCTTTCTAACGAATATGGGCCTCATGCATTGCACGAGCCTCAGCACTGTAATTTTCTTGATAACGCACATCAATAAGCTCGGCGACAATGGCAATGGCAAGCTCAGCAGGTGTTTTTGCGCCAAACTTCAAACCAATGGGCCGCTTGATGCGGTTCCAGTCTTCCTCGCTGGCACCAAGCCCAATGACCAGGTCATGAACGGTTTCGTTCTTGCCCTTGCAGCCCATCATGCCAATGTAGTGAGCGCCGCACTTTGCCGCCCATGCGCAGCTTTGGGGGTCATACATGTGGCCACGGGTAAGCACGCACACGTAATCAGCGGGTGCGGCGGCGTATTTCTGCAGATCATCAAAGTTGCCGCCCTCAAAGAAGACAAGATGAGCATCGGGGAAACGCTCCGCATTGATGTAGACGGGGTCGTAGTCGCATACCGTAACTTGGAAGCCCACATGCTTGGCCAGTTTTGCCAGCTCGCAAGCGACATCGGAGGCGCCCAGCAGCCAGACATGCTTGGCCTGGAACAAAGGCTCCGCCTGCCAATACAAGCCGTCAAACTGGTAGTTGTGCATAGCAGGACCACGGGTAACGTCCTTCATTTGCATGAGATCGCGGGCAGAATACTCATGCGCGCACACGCAATCCTTGGCGTCGTTCATGAAGAAGACGAACGACTCGCCGTTGGCAGAACCAGCATCGCCGAACTTCTTGGTTACTTCGTTGTCCACGTTGCTCATGGCAACATCCGCATTTTCTACTACTTTAAAGCCCAGCCATGCCAAATCATGCTCATCCATGGCACGCAAAGCGCGCTGGAACACCGGGATGTCGGCCACAGTCATGCCGGCAGCAATCTTTTGGGCAGCATCAGCGCTCAGAGCCTCAACCTGCAAAGACGGAGTTCTCCCCGCCTCAAGAGCGGCAATTATAGATTCAACAGTTGCACGATTCATACTTACTCCTTGATATGGGCCTTGCCGTCAGGGCCAACAACCACACGGCCTTGTGCAATGAGCTGGGCAGCTGCAGGATACAAGCGGTGCTCCACTTCATGGATGCGCTCTTCCAGAGAGTCCAACGTGTCAGATTCCAACACCTGCACAGGCTCCTGGGCAATGATGGGGCCCTTGTCGTATTCGGCGTTGGCAAAGTGCACGGTAACACCCGTGAACTTCACACCAGCGTCGAAAGCATCTTGAATGCCATGAGCGCCCTTGAAGGAAGGCAACAGCGCAGGATGCAAATTCACCACGCGGTTGGGGTAAGCTTTCAGCATGACCTCGGTCACCATGCGCATGTAGCCAGCCATGAAGACGTATTCGGCGCCAGCCTCTTGCAACGCAGCCACAATCTGAGCATCGGCAGCTTCAGGATCTGCGTAGAGAGTCTTGTTCATAACCAAGGTGGGAATGCCCGCAGCTTCAGCGCGCTGAATGCCGTAGGCGTCGGGACGAGAGGAAACCACCAGAACAATCTCTGCATCCAGATTCCCTGCCGCGATCTCATCAATGAAAGCCTGCAGGTTGGTGCCAGAACCAGAAACCAACACGCCAATCTTCAACATAGGAAATCTCCTCTTCCACTGACCGCTTTGGCCAGATAAAAACAAAAGAGGCCCGCATGCGCGGGCCCCCTAGGACAATTTACAGCAGCTGACCCTCGCCGGTATAGGTGACCACGCCTTCGCCAGGGATAATCTGGCCAATGCGGTAGGTCTTCTCACCCTGGGCCGCCAGCACAGCTTCAACATCGCTTGCCTTGTCGGGCTCTACAATCAGCACCATGCCAACGCCCATGTTGAAGGTCTTCAGAGCTTCGGTCTCATTGAGGCCAGCCTGTGCGCACGTGTACTTAGCAATAGGAACAACCGGCCAAGAACCAAGGTTGACCTGGGCATTTACCGTCTTAGGCAGAGCGCGGTCCAGGTTCTCGGTAATACCGCCGCCAGTGATGTGAGCCAAAGAATGCACAGCGCCGGGAACTTCCTTCATAACAGCCAGCACGCTCTTCACGTAAATGCGCGTGGGCTCCAGCAAAGCTTCACCAACAGTCTTGCCGTCCAGCTCGTCCAGGGGAATGGAAATCTCTTCAGCGGTCTTATCGCCTACGCACACCTTGCGAGCCAGGGAATAGCCGTTGGAATGCAGACCGGTGGAGGCCATGCCAATAAGCACATCGCCTTCCTTGACGTTTTCGGGGTCAAGCATCTTGGGACGGTCAACTAAAGCTACGCAGAAACCAGACAGGTCATAGTCAGTGGGATCCATAACGCCGGGATGCTCGGCCATCTCGCCACCAATAAGGGAGCAGCCAGCCTGACGGCAGCCTTCGCCAATACCGGCTACAACATCAGCCACAGCCTCGGCATTCAGCTTGCCCACAGCAACGTAATCCAGGAAGAACAGGGGCTCAGCACCCGTGGCCAGAACGTCGTTTACACACATAGCAACCAGGTCAATGCCCACAGAATCATGCTTGTTCAGCAGACGAGCCAGCTGCAGCTTGGTGCCAACGCCGTCGGTACCGGAGACCAGAATGGGGTCTTCCATATCCTTTGCAGCGCCAATGCGGAACAGGCCGCCAAAGCCGCCAATATCACCCACAACCTCGGGGCGATAGGTGGAATGAACGGTGTCCTTGATTGCGCGCACAGCGCGAGCGCCTTCAGCGGTATCAACGCCCGCTGCAGCGTAGGTGGTCATCTGGGGGGCTTGGGTTTCTTCAGCCATGGCAACTCATTCCTTTGATACGGGAAGGTACTTATATATACCGCTCATTGTACCGAAATGCAGCACAGTTGCCCACCAGGAATCCCTCAATAGCATCATATTGAGGGGGCAGAAAAACTAGTAAGCTTCTTCGGGATCAGTGCTTTCGCCAGCCGCAGCTGCAGAGGCATTGCCCTCGATGTTCTGAATGTCATCGTAGGTTATCACGCTGTTGCTTTCCAACTTTGCAACACCCTTTGCGGTAGTGTCAGACACATAGCAGAACAAGGCGTATCGACCATCAGTAGCTTCATTGTCGCAGGTTATAAACACGAAGGTTTTGTCAATCTCGGAAAGCGCCGGGAGCTTGCCTGAAGGGGTGACCACGCTGCGGGCAACCTGCTCTTCCAGATATTCCAATTGTTCGCCGTCAGGGCCAGGCATAGGCTGAACCAAATCATCGAAGGCGCCAACATGAAGCAGGGCAAAGCTGGTCAGGCGATAGTTGCCTTGGGGCGTGAACAGATAAACGGTGCGATGGTCATTGAACGTATTGTCTTTGTCCATCAAGGCAATATCGTGGAACATATAGCCATTGTTCATGTTATGGCCGTAGAAATAGTTATTTTGGCAGCTCATATCAGGTTCGCAATCGCAATCCAGAAAAACGGCACCGTAAGAAACCGCCCAATTGGTTTCACCGTAGAAATCGGTCTTGATGTACTTGTTGTTATCTTCGGCTTGCACAATGGGATAGTTCACATTAGTGCCCGGAATATAAATCCACGCCACCGTTTCAGAGTTCGTCGAACGCAGAGCATCCCAGTTCAGATGAATCTCATCAAGGGAAAGCAGCGAGAGATCCGTCGTGGGAAAATAAAGGTCAGTGGTGTTATTGTATTTGTTCTGGCCCTGCCAGTAGTTGAAGCCAATGAAGCCCAAGACCACCAAGCTGATGCAAAAAACAGCAGCTGAAATACGGAAAACGATGGCGGAAATACCGCCGTTTTTCTTTTTCGGGGCACTAGCAGGCTGAGCCGAATTCCTTGGGCTCGCAGGAATTACGCGAGGCGCCGAAGCTTCTTCTAAAGGCTTCGAGGACAAGCGGGGAACACGCTGCTTATTGTTAGGTTCGCTCACGACAAACACCTTTCGTGATAGTAATTTTCCCTATTGTACGGGAACAGCCACTTCATCGGCATCTTTTACGCAAAAAATCGCCGCCCCAAAAGGAGCGGCGATTCTCTCTAACATACGCGGTGCGAAGAATTACTCTTCGTCATCGCCTTGCTCGTCATCGAAGCCGAAGCCCAGACCGCCCAGGCCACCCAGGTCGCCCAGCAGAGCATCAAGCTCTTCAGGGTTGCGGCGATAGGTACGAGGAGGCAGAGCCTCACCCAGCATGTCTTCGCCTTCGTAGCTGTAAGTAGGCAGCGTGTCGCCACCCAGCAGGATGGTGTCATCGGGAGAGAACACCATATCCAGCAGCTGGCTCATGTCGTCCTTGGAAGCAGCCAGGTCATTCTCGATGATATACATCAGGCCGCGCTCCTTCAGACCCTCTTCCAGCTCTTCAATAGCCTTGGAGCCAATGCCCTCAATGCGAAGCAGGTCTTCTTCGGTCTTGCCCACCAGGTCGGCAACGGTCTCGATGCCGGCCTCAGAGAACTTGTTGGCCCAGCGCTGAGAAACGCCCAGGTCATCGAAGATGTACAGGCGAGCATCCTCATCGGACAGCTGAATGCGATGGCCGTAGGTGCCATAGCCGTTCAGGAAGCTGGGCAGGCCAGCGCCCTGAGCCAGGTAGCCGTCTTCATCCACGGACCACTCTTCCTGCTTAGGCAGCAGCTCTTCGATCTCTGCCAGCAAAGCGGGAGCGTAATCGGGCAGCTGATCGCCATCCACCTTGGATACGGGAACACCCTTGTAGGTGAGGCCGGTCTTGCGATAGCGCAGCAGACCAGTACCAGCAGGAATGGGCTTGCCCATAACAACGTTTTCCTTCAGGCCCAGCAGGTTGTCCACCTTGCCCTCCATAGCGGCGTCGGTAAGAACCTTGGTGGTTTCCTGGAAGGATGCAGCAGACACCCAAGAATCGGTTGCCAGAGAAGCCTTGGTGATACCCAGCAGCAGCGGGGTGCCAACGGGAGGCTGCTTGCCTTCAGCGATGAGCTTATCGGCAATATTCTGGAACTCGAAGCGGTTCATCTGGCGGCCAGGCAGCAGGTTGGAGTCGCCGGCCTCCTGAACAACAATCTTACGCAGCATCTGACGTGCGATAACTTCAATGTGCTTGTCGTTAATTTCTACGCCTTGGCTTACGTAAACGTCCTGAACCTGCTGAACAATGTAGCGCAGCGTGGTGTTGGGATCGGTCAAACGCAGCAGGTCGTGGGGGTTCACGGAACCACGAGTGATCTGCTGGCCAATAGCCACCTCATCACCGTCGTTCAGGCCCAGCATCAGCTGAGCACGGGCAGGAACGATGTACTCGCGGAAGTTGCCCTCCTGGTCATGGATGGTGATGGTCTTGGTCTGCTTGTCGCCGGTTACCTGCAGGGTGCCTGCAATTTCGGCCAGAACAGCCAAGCCCTTAGGCTTACGAGCTTCAAACAGCTCCTGAACACGAGGCAGACCGCCGGTAATGTCGCCGCCAGCAACGCCACCAGTGTGGAACGTACGCATGGTCAGCTGGGTGCCAGGTTCGCCAATGGACTGAGCAGCAATAATGCCAACTGCGGTACCAATGGAAACGGGGCGAGCGGTTGCCAGGTCCCAGCCGTAGCACTTCTGGCACACGCCATGCTCAGCATGGCAAGTCATAATGGTGCGAACCATTACGGAGTCCATGCCGGCAGCGATCATGGCATCAACCTGATCGGTGTCGTGAATGAAGTCGCCAGCAGCTATAATCAAAGAGCCATCAGCAGCGTAAACGTCGTTGATTACGGCGCGGCCAACCAGGTTGGAATCAGCCTTACCCTTACCGTCACGCAGCATGTAGTCAACGCCATCGCTGGTGCCGCAGTCATGCTCGCGGATAATAACGTCCTGAGCAACGTCAACCAGACGACGAGTCAGATAGCCAGAGTCTGCAGTACGCAGAGCGGTGTCAGCCAGACCCTTACGAGCGCCGTGGGTGGAAGTGAAGTATTCCAGAACGGACAGACCCTCGCGGAAGTTTGCCTTAATAGGAATCTCAATGTATTCGCCCTTGGGGTCAGCCATCAGGCCACGCATACCAGCAAGCTGACGAATCTGCTTCATGTTACCACGAGCGCCAGAGTGAGCCATCATGAAGATGGGGTTGAAGGGATCGAAGTTGTCGTTCATGGCGTTACCAACCACATCAGTGGTGGTTTCCCAAACGCTAATGACCTGCTTACGACGTTCTTCGTCGCTCATCAGGCCCATCTCGTATTCTTCCTCGATGGTTGCAACCTGATCGTCGGCATCGGCCAGAATTGCTTCCTTGGTGGGAGGAATGGTTGCGTCGTAAACGGAAACGGTAACACCTGCGCGGGTTGCATAGTGGAAGCCAGCAGCCTTCAGGCCGTCCAGGATTGCGGGAACCTGGGACAGAGGATAACGGTTGCAAACTTCCTCAACCAGCGCGGTAACCTGGCCCTTGTCCATGCCGTAGTTCAAGAACTCGAAGTCATCAGGCAGAATCTTGTTGAACACAATGCGGCCAACAGTGGTCTCAATGCGATCGCCAGCCTTGTGATATTCGTACTGCTTGTGAGCAACGGCAACGGTGGTGTCCTCGGGCAGGCGCACCAGAATCTTGGCCTGCAGGTCAAGTTCTGCACGAGCTTCGTAAGTGTTATATGCATCGTCCATGTCAACAAAGGCACGACCCTCGCCGGGGAAGCCATCGCGAGCAGCGGTCAGGTAGTACAGACCGATGATCATGTCCTGGGTAGGAACAGTCAGAGGATGACCATGAGCGGGAGACTTGATGTTGTTGGCGGACAGCATCAGGATGCGAGCTTCAGCCTGCGCCTCAGCACCCAGAGGTACATGCACAGCCATCTGGTCGCCGTCAAAGTCAGCGTTGAATGCGGTGCAAACCAGAGGATGCAGCTTCAGAGCCTTGCCTTCTACCAGCACGGGCTCGAAGGCCTGAATGCCCAGACGGTGCAGGGTAGGTGCGCGGTTCAGCAGTACGGGATGCTCGGTAATAACCTCTTCCAGAACGTCCCAAACGAAGCTAGCGCCACGATCAACGGCACGCTTTGCGGCCTTGATGTTGTTGACCAATTCCAGTTCAACCAGACGCTTCATTACGAAAGGCTTGAACAGTTCCAGAGCCATCTGGGAAGGCAGACCGCACTGATGCAGCTTCAGGGTAGGACCAACAACGATAACGGAACGGCCAGAGTAGTCAACGCGCTTGCCCAGCAGGTTCTGACGGAAGCGGCCCTGCTTGCCCTTGAGCATGTCGGACAGGGACTTCAGAGGACGATTGCTGGGGCCAGCAACGGGGCGACCGCGACGGCCATTGTCGAACAGGGAGTCAACGGCTTCCTGCAGCATGCGCTTTTCGTTGTTCACGATGATCTCGGGAGCACCCAAATCCAGCAGACGCTTCAGACGTTTGTTGCGGTTGATAACGCGACGATACAGATCGTTCAGGTCGGAAGTTGCAAAACGGCCACCGTCCAGCTGAACCATGGGGCGCAGCTCGGGCGGGATAACGGGGATAACGTCCAGAACCATATCGGAAGGCTTGTTGTCAGACTTGATGAAAGCGTCGACAACCTTCAGGCGCTTAATGGCCTTCTGGCGCTTCTGGCCCTTGCCGGTTTCAATGATCTCGCGCAGCTCTGCAGCGGTTGCTTCCAGGTCGATGGACTCCAGCAGGTCGCGAACAGCCTCGGCGCCCATGCCACCAGTGAAGTAATCCTTGTAGTTCAGACGCATCTCGCGGTACAGAGCTTCATCGGAGATAAGCTGCTTGGGAACAATGCGCATGAACTCATCGAAAGCGTCCTTGCGCAGAATCTTGCGCTCTTCGTACTCATCGATGATGTCCTGGATTTCTTCCTCGACCTCTTCGGGCAGCATACGCTCGTCTTCGTCGATATCGTCAACGAACTCGTCCTCTTCGGGAACGTACTCGGTAGACAGACGGCGAGTGCTCTCAATCAGGCTATCGCGCTCAGCGTCCAGCTCCTCCAGGTCGGCCATGAGTTCATCGGCCAGCATATCGGCATCTTCTTCGCGGGCCTCGTCATCAACAGAGGTGATGATGGAGCTTGCGAAGTACAGAACCTTTTCCAGCTCTTTGGGAGGAATATCCAGCAGGTAGCCCATGCGAGAGGGGGAACCCTTGAAGTACCAAATGTGGCTTACGGGAGTAGCCAGCTCAATGTGGCCCATGCGCTCGCGGCGAACCTTGGAGCGGGTAACTTCAACACCGCAGACTTCGCAGACGATGTTCTTGAAGCGAACGCGCTTGTACTTGCCGCAGGAGCATTCCCAGTCTTTGGTGGGACCAAAGATCTTTTCGCAGAACAGACCGTCCTTAACGGGCTTCAGGGTGCGGTAGTTGATGGTTTCGGGTTCTTTTACCTCGCCACGAGACCAGCTACGCACATCTTCTGCGCTTGCAACGGAGATGCGAAGGGCATCAAAGTTATTGACATCGAATTCAGTTGCCATAATTACTGCTCCTCCCCTTCACCGATCAGATCGTTGCCATCGTTGCCGATGTTCAGATCGCCCATGAGTTCATCCAATCCAGCTGCAATGCTATCGATTGCGCTTTCTTCTTCCTTTTCTGCCTTGCGAGCATCAGCTGCAAGAGTATCCAGAATCTTCTGATCCTGGCCGCCCGCAGAATTCTGGTTCTCGAAACGGGTCTTGCCCTCGCCTTCCAGCTCAACATTCAGGCACAGAGCCTGCATTTCCTTAATAAGAACCTTGAAGGATTCAGGCACTTCTGCATCAGGCAGATTCTCGCCCTTGACGATGGATTCGTAGGACTTGACGCGACCGGCAGTGTCGTCGGACTTGATGGTCAAGATTTCCTGCAGAACGTTGGATGCACCGTAAGCGTACAGTGCCCAAACTTCCATTTCGCCGAAGCGCTGGCCGCCGAACTGAGCCTTGCCGCCCAGAGGCTGCTGGGTAATCAGGCTGTAAGGGCCAGTAGAACGAGCGTGAATCTTGTCGTCAACCAGGTGGCCCAACTTCAGGATGTAGGTCTGGCCAACGGTAATGGGCTCACGGAACTTCTCGCCGGTGCGGCCGTCAAACAGCCAGGTCTTACCGGTGCTGGACAGCTGAGGCACGAATTCGTCGCGGGCCTTGTCGCCGTACTTGGCGTGGTTGATGTTGATCAGGTTGCGGTTTGCAGCCTCAATGCAACGGGAAATCTCCTGCTCGGTTGCGCCGTCGAAGACGGGAGTTGCAACATACATGGGGCCTTCCACCGGCTCGGTGCAGTTGGGATCGTCGGACCAACCCCACTTAGCAGCCCAGCCCAGGTGGTTCTCAAGCAGCTGACCAACGTTCATACGGGAAGGAACGCCCAGGGGGTTCAGGATAACGTCGATGGGGGTACCGTCTGCCAGGTAAGGCATGTCCTCGACAGGCAAAATGCGGGAGATAACACCCTTGTTACCATGACGACCAGACAGCTTGTCGCCCTGCTGGATCTTACACTTCTGAGCAACGAACACGCGAACCAGTTCATTTACGCCAGGAGCCAGATCGTCGCCCTTGTCACGAGATTGGCGATAAATGCCAATGACACGGCCGCCGGAGCCGTGAGGCACCTTCAGAGAGGTGTCGCGAACTTCGCGAGCCTTCTCGCCGAAGATGGCGCGCAGCAGGCGCTCTTCAGCAGTGAGCTCGGTTTCGCCCTTGGGGGTAACCTTGCCAACCAGCACGTCGCCGGGATGAACCTCAGCGCCAATGCGGATGATGCCGTCAGCATCCAGGTTCACCGTCATGTCATCGCCCACGTTGGGGATTTCGCGGGTAATTTCCTCGGCGCCCAGCTTGGTATCGCGGGCATCCAGTTCGTACTCGTGGATGTGGATGGAGGTCAACAGGTCCTCGGAAACCACGCGCTCGGACAGGATGATAGCGTCTTCGTAGTTGTAACCTTCCCAAGGCATGTAAGCGATCATCAGATTCTGACCCAGGGCCAGTTCTGCTCCATCGCAGCTGGGGCCATCGGCCAGAACATCGCCAGCAGCCACAACATCGCCCTTGCGAACGATGGGCTTGTGGTTGATGCAACCGCTCTGGTTGGAACGCTGGAACTTGGGAATCAGGTATTCGTCATATTCGCCGTCGTCAGTGAGGATGGTGATGGTCATACCGTCAACGTAGTCAACAACGCCGGGGTTCTGGGCGACCAGGATTTCACCCGAGTCAACGGCGATGCGATGCTCGATGCCAGTACCAACCAAAGGAGCAGTGGGACGCAGCAGAGGCACAGCCTGACGCTGCATGTTGGAGCCCATCAGTGCGCGGTTTGCGTCGTCGTGCTCCAGGAAGGGAATCAGGGACGTAGCAACAGAGGTCATCTGACGCGGGGAAACGTCCATGTAGTTAACCTGCTCGGGAGCAACTTCAGCGGGGTCGCCGAACTCGCCGGAAGAGTTCTTGGTGCGGCACAGAACCTTGGCAGCGGGGATGAATTCGCCCTCTGCGTTGGTGTGACCGAACAAGCGAGTCTCGGGATCGAAGGCTGCGTTAGCCTGAGCAATGGTGTAGTTCTCTTCTTCGTCTGCGGTCAGGTAGTCAACCTGGTCGGTTACCTTGCCGTCGATAACGCGGCGGTAGGGGGTCTCGATGAAGCCATAGTGGTTCACGCGACCATAGGTTGCCAAGGAGCCGATCAGACCGATGTTGGGGCCTTCAGGGGTCTCAATGGGGCACATACGGCCGTAGTGAGAGGTGTGAACGTCTCGAACTTCAAAACCTGCGCGCTCACGAGACAGACCGCCAGGGCCCAGAGCAGACAGACGGCGCTTGTGGGTAATGCCAGCAGCGGGGTTTGCCTGGTCCATGAACTGAGACAGCTGAGAGGAGCCGAAGAATTCCTTGATGGAAGCAACAACGGGGCGAATGTTCACCAGGGACTGCGGGGTAATCTCGCTAGCTTCCTGGGTGTTCATGCGCTCACGAGCATTGCGCTCCATGCGGGTCAGGCCAATACGGAACTGGTTCTGAATCAGCTCGCCCACGGTACGGATGCGGCGGTTGCCGAAGTGGTCGATGTCGTCGGTGGTCACGCCCTCCTGGCCCTGATGCAGAGCCACGATGTACTGCATGGACTTAACGATATCCTCTTCAGTCAGAGTAGAAGAATCGTTTTCGGGGTCAAAGCCCAGCTTCTTGTTGATCTTGTAACGACCAACCTTGGCCAAGTCGTAGCGCTGGGGGCTGAAGAACAGACCTTCCAGGGTTGCACGAGCGGAGTCAATGGTGGGAGGCTCGCCCGGACGATAGCGCTTGTACAGCTCAATGAGAGCTTCTTCCTTGGTGGTGGCAGGGTCGCGGTCCAAGGTGCGCAGCACCATCTCGTTGGTGCCCAGTACCTCGAGGATTTCGTCGCGAGTTTCAGCCACGCCCAGGGCGCGCAGCAACAGGGTGGCAGGCTGCTTGCGCTTGCGGTCAATGCGCACAGACAGCACGTCGCGCTTGTCAGTTTCAAATTCCAGCCATGCACCGCGGCTGGGGATCACCTTTGCGTTGTAGATGAGCTTGTCAGAGGTCTTGTCGCACTCGGAGCTAAAGTAAACGCCGGGGCTGCGCACCAGCTGAGAAACAACAACGCGCTCGGTGCCGTTGATAATAAAGGTGCCACGGCGGGTCATCAGAGGCATGTCGCCCATGAAGACGTTCTGCTCTTTGACTTCGCCGGTTTCGCGGTTAATGAAGCGAATGTCGACGAACAGAGGTGCCTGGTAGGAGATGTCCTTTTCCTTGCACTCGTCAACACCGTACTTCGGTTCGCCGAAGTGGTGGTCGCCGAATTCGACGCAGAGGGTCTTTGCGTTGTTCTCGATGGGAGCCACGTCAGCGAAAGCCTGCTGAATGCCTTCCGTCTTGAACCACTCAAAGCTCTCCGTCTGGATTGCGATCAGATTCGGGACGTCCATAACGTCGGGAATCTTCGCAAAGCTTTTGCGGGTTCTATAATTCCTGGTCACAGTGCTTTTTCCTTCCTTGTTTCGCGGGGGTCCCCACCCCTTTGAAGCATCGGTCCGGGTAAAAATACGCGAATATCCATATTACGCGCGTTAAAATACCAGGTCAAGAAAAATTTTTACGAATCATGAAGTTTTTGTGGGATTT
>JAQXTF010000125.1 GCA_029219345.1 Eggerthellales bacterium | reverse complement strand
ATGAGCATAAAGCCATAATCGGCATTAGCGGAGAAAGCGATTGTCAAAGCGGTAGCGCCCGCCGGCGGATGAATGGTATCAGCGGACATCATGGCCAACGAAGAGAGGCATACGCACAGAGGGGCCAGATACCAGCCCGCGCCCAACAGATTCACGCAGGTAATGGAAATAAACGCTGCGATAAAGTGGCTCGCCAGAAAAAATGCGAGACTGGCTGAACGGCGCCTGGTAAAACTTCTTTTGGTTCATATGATTATTCGCTCATTACAGGAAAAGAAGGGGCACCAACTTTCGTTGATGCCCCTTCTTCAAAGGTTTCAGAAAGTGGAATTAGTCGATCTTAGGGCACCCATAGGGCTGATCAACGTCAATGTAGCTGATCCAGCCTTCGGGGCCTTCGATTTCGCCAGCCTGAATACCGGTCAGGGTCTCACGCAGCTTCTTCAGCACGGGGCCGCAACCATAGTAGCTGCCTTCGAACTTCACGTTGATGTCGTCGCCCTTCTGAATACGAGCAACGGGGCTGATAACAGCAGCGGTGCCGCACAGGCCGCACTCAACGAAGTTGCCATCAAGAATCTCCTGGAACTTCACCGGGCGCTCGATGACGTTCATGCCCAAACGCTTTGCCAGCTCAACCAGGGAGCGACGAGTGATGGAGGTCAGAATGGAGTCGGTTGCAGACTGAGGCACAACCAGGTTGCCTTCGGGGTCAACCAGAATCATGTTGGCGCCGCCGGTCTCTTCCACGTAGGTGCGGGTTGCAGAGTCAAGGTACAGATTCTCGGAGTAACCGTTAGCATGGGCCAGCTCGTAGGGATACAGGCTCATAGCGTAGTTCAGGCCAGCCTTGATGTTGCCAGTGCCGTGAGGCGCAGCGCGGTCATAGTCGGCAACGGTGATGGTGATGGACTGGTCGCCGCCCTTGAAGTAGGGGCCAACAGGAGTAACCAAGATGCGGAACTGATACTCGGTAGCGGGCTTAACGCCAATGACCTCGCCCGTTGCAATCATGAAGGGTCGAATGTACAGGGTTGCACCAGTGCCATAGGGCGGGACCCAAGCGGCGTTTGCCTTGACGACTTCCTTCACGGCCTCTTCGAAGCGGTCGCGAGGGAATGCGGGCATGCACAGGCGCTTGGCAGAATCAGCCATACGCTCAGCGTTCATGTAAGGGCGGAACGTGGTGATCTTGCCGTCCTTGGTGGTGTATGCCTTCAGGCCTTCGAAAACTTCCTGACAATAATGGAAGATGCCAGCGCACTCAGACAGGGTGATGGTGTGGTTGGAGGTCAGGAAGCCTTCGCCCCATTCGCCATCCTTGTAGTTGCACACGTAGCTATAGTCGGTAGGCATATAGCTAAAGGGCAGGCTTGCCCAATCCAGATCCTTCTTTTCCATGAGAGTCATCTCCTAGATAACGTGATTTGAAACATGATCATCTGCATTATGCGCCTTTGCGCCAGAAATGGCTGGAAAAATTAGCATACGGTTAACACGTCCTGGAAAAGACGAACGTCGCAGGCGGCATTTCTAGCTGATGCGCCGCATACGCAACATCGCAAACTCAGAACCCGCTCGCCGTGCACTCCCCCCGAAAACCGCACGCGAACGCGCCGCCAGGTCGCTTTCTGCCTCCCCGAAAGCACGCGCGACCGCGCCGCCAGGTCGCTTTCCCTCTATTTTCGTTTGTGTGGTAGATTTTGAGATTTTATTTCGTTTGTGTGGTAATTTTCTCAGAAATAACCACACAAACGTGCTATTTTCTGAAAACCTACCACAGAAACGCATTTTCCCTTACATAAGAGACAGACCGCGTGGGGGCCACAGCGAAATAGGGAGGGGAAATAGTGGTTGCGCACGGAAAACCTTGCTCCTAGAATGAACGCATGAATTCTGTTTCAGGGCGAGGTGGAAATCCTCACTGGCGGTGATTCGGCTTGCGCTCGGCGCACCGAAAGCCCGCGACCCCTGCCATATGCGGCAGGGCTGACCCCGTGAGAATCGGGAGCCAACGGTTACAGTCCGGATGGAAGAGGCAGATTGGCACGAGAGGCGCAGACGCTGCGTCTGTTTTTCGTTTGCCGCGGAAGCCTGTAATGAAGGAATTCATGCAGGCTCGTTTTCTTTTCAGCGGGAAAACGTCCTGGAACATACGGACCCGCTGAAAGAAAAGAGGCTTGCCATGAGCAACGCAAACAACACTGCGAACATGCAGAACACGAACCGCTGGGACACCCACCAACTGGTGGTCATGGCCCTGATGTGCGCCATTGGCGTACTGCTTTCCTTCGTTGAATTCGCCATCTTCCCCGCTGCCGCATGGCTGAAATACGACGCTTCCTTTGTGCCGTCCATGATCTGCGGCTTCGCCTACGGCGCTGGCCCCGGCATGGCCGTTGGCCTGGTGGGCGTAGTGCTGCACGGCCTGATGTCGGGCAACTTCTGGGGCGCCGTCATGAACGCCATCGTGGTATGCGGCTATGTCATCCCCGCCGCCCTGGTGTACAAGCGCATGCACACCTGGAAGGGCGCCATCATCGGCCTGGTACTGAGCTTCGTAGCCGCCATCGCCCTGGCAATCGTGGGAAACCTGCTGGTAACCCCCATCTACGCCGGCATGCCCATGGAAGCCGTGGCTGGCATGATCGTACCCATCCTGCTGCCCTTCAATATCATGAAGGCCGCACTGAACAGCATAATCACCCTGGTTATATACAAGGCCATCTCCAACTTGATCACTCCCAAGAAAGATCAGGTCAAGGGCCGTTAATGAGCACTTCGGAGCACCTATGATTCAGTTTCAAGACGTTCGTTTCACCTACAACCGGCAACGGTTCGCCCTGAATGGAGTGACCACGCGCATTCGCCCCGGCGAATTCGTGTGCATGCTGGGTGGCAACGGCAGCGGAAAGAGCACCCTGGCAAAGCACGTGAATGCCCTGCTCGTTCCCGACGAAGGCAGCGTTCGCGTAGGCGAATGGGACACCACCGACGAAAGCGTGCGCTACCTTATTCGCAGCACGGCTGGCATGGTATTTCAAAACCCCGATGACCAAATTGTGGCCACCTTGGTTGAAAACGACGTGGCCTTTGGTCCCGAGAACCTGGGCGTTTCCACTGATGAGCTGCGCATTCGCGTTGAGGAAGCGCTGAAAACCGTAGGCCTTGCGGGCTATGAGAAAAATGAGACCAACGCCCTCTCGGGCGGTCAAAAGCAGCGCGTCGCCATCGCGGGCGTGCTGGCCATGAAGCCTCAGGTGCTCATCTTCGACGAAGCGTCGGCTATGATTGACCCCCGCGGTCGCACGGGGCTGATGCGCGTCATTCGCGAACTGAATCAGCAGGGCATGACCATCATCATGATCACCCACTTCATGGACGAGGCGGCCTTGGCTGACCGCGTGCTTGTGATGGATGCCGGCCAGGTGGTCATGGAAGGCACCCCCGATGAGGTGCTCACCCGATCCGATGAGTTGCGGCACCTGCATTTGGACACGCCCTTCCCCATCACGTTTGCCCAAGCATGTCGTGAAGCGGGCCTGCCCGTTTCTATCACCTTAAACAACGAGACCCTGGAGGAGGAACTATGCAGCTTGCTTTCGACCAAGTAAGTTTCGCCTACGACGTTCAGGCCGTCAAACGCGGCAAGAATACCAGCGCCCCTACCGCCGATTGGGGCAACAGCCCTTCGAGCCCCTGGGCGTTGCAAGACATTTCGTTCTGCGTAAACGAGGGCGATTTCTTCGGCATCGCCGGCCACACCGGCAGTGGGAAGAGCACCCTGGTGCAGCATATGAACGGGCT
>JAQXTF010000124.1 GCA_029219345.1 Eggerthellales bacterium | reverse complement strand
AAGAAGGTGCTGGCGGGCCTGTACGAGAATCATCGTGCACGCACTCTTGACCTGACTGACGATGAAATTGCTGCCGTGTACGAGCTGCACCTGCTGACCATGAAGCCCATGCTTTACATTGCTAACATCGATGAAGATCAGATGGATGCCGAGCTGCCCGAAATTGACGGCTGCGTGCCCGTGCCCATTTGCTGCCAGGTTGAGGCTGACCTGGCCGAACTCAACGAGATGGACCCCGAGGAAGCCGCTGAGTTCCTGGCCGATATGGGTATGAAGGAAAGCGGCTTGGCCCGTTTGGTTAAGGCTGCCTACCGCATGCTTGGCTTGCATTCTTACTTCACCTCTGGCCCAACCGAAAGCCGTGCTTGGACCATTCCAATTGGCGCAAAGGCTCCACAGGCTGCTGGCGTTATCCACTCCGACTTCGAGCGCGGCTTCATCAAGGCAGAAACCGCGTCCTATGAAGACTACGTTGCTCTTGGTGGCGAAAAGGGCTGTCGCGACGCCGGCAAGCTTCGCCAGGAAGGTAAGGACTACGTGGTGCAGGACGGCGACGTCATGCACTTCAAGTTCAACGTCTAGGCGCGTTATTTAGCGCTTGACGCTTCGCTCGTCGCGCCTCACCGCACGCTCGGCGTGCTCGGCGCTCCGCCTGCAAAGCGATATGATAGAAGAACTGGCCACCCCCCCGCGGAGGGGTGGCCAGTTCTTTTGGGGAGTCCCATGTCTGCTGCATTTGTGCAGCGAGGCTTGGTTATTCTATGTTGCCTGAGGCTTAGTCGAGCTGAGAAGCCAGCATGCGAGCAACCATGCCACCATCGGCGAGGATGTCAACGCCAGTCAGATAGCTGGCGGCAGGGTTCAGCAGGCCGTCGACCAAAGCGGCCATCTCGGAAGGCTGACCCACGCGGCCGATGCAGGTGATGTACTCGGAGTTCTCGTAGGTCTCTTCGCCCTGAAGCTGCAGCATGGGGGTATCGTAGGAGCCGGGTGCGATGCTGAAGATGCGGTTGCCGCCTTGCTCAGCGTAGCGCAGAGCCTTGTCGGCCGTATAGCGCATCACGAAGCTCTTCGATGCGGCATAGGTGTTGTACTCGTTGGTAAGCATTGCGCTGTTCACCTGAGCCTTATGAACGGCAGCCTCAAACTTCTCCAGGAAGCCATCCTGGTACGGATCGTCCCAGAGCTCGTAATCCTCTTCGGTTGCGCCGTAGAAATAACCCGTCACTGAAGAGAAGTTGATCAGTGCGCCGTGCTCCATGCGGCCGAGGAACGTGTCCACGACGTTGATAGTGCCGCCAACGTTGATGCGCACGATGGTCGGGGAGTCGGCGTTGTCCATATCCACGCCTGCCGCATGAATAACGTTGCCGATCTCGCCGTACTGGCTTGCGAACTCAGCAAGGTGCTCCACGTCTTCGCGCTTAGACACATCGCAAGGAGTGCCGTAGGCCTCAACGCCAGCTTCCGCAAGCTGAGCAAGCGCAGCGTCAAGCTTCTTTTGGCTGCGGCCCGTAATAACAACCGGGCCATAGTGGGAGATTGCTTTGGCGGTCTCCAGGCCCATGCCCGACGTGCCGCCCGTGATGATTTGCACTTTCGCCATGAGTTCCTCCTGTGGATTAAGCGTTCTGCTCCTGAGCAGCCTTTTCCTTGTCCTTCTTGTTGATGAAGTAGCCGGCGATCATGACGGTTACGCCAAACAGAACGAAGGCGAACAGCCAGTCGAAGCAGATGTTCCACTCGTAAGGCATAGCGGTGCCGACGGAGCAGAAAACGGCCGTCCAGTCGTTGAAGATGTACTTCAAGCCCGGAATCTGATTAAGCATGGTGATGAACAGCAGAAACACCATGACGAAGAAGGCAACCAGAGCAGGGGTGCCCAGGGTGCTTGCGTGGCCAATGAGATAGCCCATGGTCAAGCCAACTGCGCAGCCCAGGTAGTTCGTGATAATCTGCTTGGGATCAACGGTGATTTTCATAGCCCAGAGGCACAGCGCCAAAAACGGCACCCATGCGCCCACGTGGCATACGCCCATCAGGGCAACCACGGCAATAACAACAACTAGAACCAATGCACTGAAGCCAACTGCTTCCTTAGGTGTGCGCTTCTTGTTCCTCATTTCTTCAACACTCATAAAGCCCTCCTTTGTGAAAAAATTGTTCTCTAGCGTGATAATTTACAGTCCCCTAACCATCACGCTAGGCTAATGTTTGTTTTTAAGCGATTAGCAAAGTTCGCCGCCATCAATAAGAATGCTGTGGCCGGTCACCCATTCAGATGCATCTGAAGCCAGGTACAGCACGCCGTTGGCGATGTCGTCGATGCAGCCCAACCTGCCCAGCGGAATCTTCGCAGCAGAAGGAGCAACGTACTTCTGGAACAGCTCGTCCATGCCTTCGGGATGGGTCATGTCGGTGTCGATCAGGCCCGGGATAACGGCATTCACGCGCACATGCAGGGGAGCCAGCTTCTTTGCGAAGTACTGGGTCCAAGCGCGGATGGCGCCCTTGGTAGACGTATAGGCTGCGCTGCCTGCTGCATGGAAACCTGCCAAGGAATTAACAAAGACAATGGAGCCGTGTCCGCCCTTGGCGCATTTTTCGTAACCGTACTTCATCATGAAGTAGACGCTGTCCTGGTTGGTGGCCTGGACCTTGCGATAGTTCTCCACGTTGAACACGTCGTCCATGCTGCACTCGTTCAGGCCATTGATGCCAGCTGCCAAAACCATGATGTCAAGCTGGCCGAATTGCTCGATGCACGCGGCCACGGCATCGCGGCAAGCCTCTTCGCTGGATACGTCGGCGGCGAAATAACCTGCAACGCCGCCTGCTGCTTCGATTTCCTCTACAGCAGTCTTGAGCTTGTCTTCGCGGCGTGCCACCAGGAATACTTTTGCTCCGGCTTCTGCCAGAATTTTTGCCGATCCGTTGCCGATGCCGCGAGAGCTTGCGCCTGTGATGAGGGCAACGCGATTGGCGAGATTAAACTGAGAAAGTGACATGCATCCTCCTATGAAAGCTGGGTTTGCTATGTTGAAATCAGAAGGCCAGACGCGCATTGGCGCGCCTGGCCGGGGAGAGCTAGTGCCTGGTTAATTAAGCACCCAGGGGCCTCAGGATGTCGGTCTTGCCATCCCAGTCGCCTGCAGACTTGAGAATCATGTCATGCAGCTGCTTTGCAGAGGGCTCGATGAGCTGAACCATGGTGCCGAAATCAGGACGCATGTCGATTACTACGAAGCTCGGCTTGGAGATGTAGGCGCGAACCTGATCGTCGGTCATTTCGCGGCCGGCCAGCTTAAACTTTTCCTTGGTTGCTTCGAAATCGGAGTAGCCAACGGTAACAACATCAATGCCCAGTTCTTCGCAGGCCTTGATGGCCTCGTTAAGGTCATCGACGAAGATGTGGATGTGATTGAATGCAGGGCCGTCGAGGATGCCCATCTCGGTGAACATGGTGGGAACGCTCGTGTCGTTCTGCGTAACTACCTCGATGGAGTGAGAGCCCCAAGCGCCGTAGCATGCATGGAATTCAAGACCCTTGCAGTCAACTTCTTTGCCTCGGTAAATAAGCTTGCCAAAGGTGTTGGTGGTGTAGTAGAAGGGGCCAGATCCGAACAGCTCGTTGTGACGCTTTGCGAATGCCTCCCAATCGTTGGAGTAGAAGCCCAGCATGTGGACCCAGTCCTTGCCCTTGAAGTAATCTTTGTAAGCCATGATGCCCTCGCCTTTCTCTTGTACAACTTCTTTGCTTACAGAATCGCTGCTTGATGCAGATGCGCAACCAGATAGTGTCGCTGCGGCGACAACTGCGGTCAGGCCGCTGAACTGCAGAAACTTTCTGCGGCTGATTTCGTCCATAAAACCCCTCTCCTTGCTACTTGAACGATCTTCGTTGTCGGGCTTTGGGGTTGGGGTGGTTTTCGGGGGAATGATCTCGCTTCCCCCTTTGACCACCTCAATGTGCCCTGATTGGAAAATACGTCCTGAGGGCGCTGGGCAACAGTTCACAAATGGAGCTTTTGAGGGCAAGTGCCTTTCCCAGAAATGCATTTTTGGGTTGGATTAGGTTTCAATTTGCTGTTTTTGTTACTGTTTTCTCGAAAGATTTTGCTTATTTTGCTGATGCTTCGCCGGCGACGAAAGCCTTTTCGAATGCTGCCAGCAAAGGAATGTATGACTGGTTTGCGATGATGCCCGTGTGGCCTTTGCGGCAGTCTTCGCGAATGATTTCTCCGAGGGTGTAATTGATTTTTTGGATAAAGGGGTGCAACTCGCCTGTTGCCATCTCTTGCCAGAGA
>JAQXTF010000123.1 GCA_029219345.1 Eggerthellales bacterium | reverse complement strand
ACGAGCCCGTATGGATCAACCCCGTTGATGCTGAGAAGATGGGCATCGCAAACGGCGACATCGTTGAGCTGTTCAACGAGCGCGGTACCGTTCTGGGTGGCGCTTATGTGACCGAACGTATTATTCCCGGCGCTGTTTACCAGGATCACGGCGCAGAGACCGACCCCATTGTTCCCGGTGTTGGCGGGATCGACCGCGGCGGCGCAAACAACCTGATTGCTCCCAGCAATACTTCTTCCAAGAACGCTGCAGGCGAAGTGACCGGCGGTTACCTGGTTGGCGTTCGCAAGTGCGACATTGACGCTCTGATGGCTCAGTATCCCGAGCCTTTCGAGGCTGAGCACTACACCGTCGAGACCGGCACCAACGTTTACGACTATCTTCAGGAGGCCTAATCATGAAGGCGATTCTTTTTGACGCAAACCTGTGCAATGGCTGCTATGGCTGCCAGATGGCTTGCAAGGACGAGCACTGCGGCAACAGCTGGCTGCCCATTGCCGCCGAGCAGCCGATGACCGGCGAGTATTGGTGCCGCGTTGACCAGCGCGATCGTGGCAAAGTGCCCGAGGTGAAGGTTGAGTACATCCCTCGCTGGTGCGACGCTGACGAGGCTCTGCTGCGCAAGGCTCCCGAGTGCGTGTACAAGCGCGAAGACGGCATCGTGACCATCGATCCCGAGAAGGCAAAGGGCCGCAAGGACCTGGCCGACAAGTTCGACGGCGTGTACTGGAACGAGGAGCTGGAGCTTCCCCAGAAGTGCACCATGTGCGCTCACCTGCTGGACGACGGCTGGACCGTTCCCCGCTGCGTTGACGTTTGCGCTACCGGTGCCCTGCGTTTCGTGGACACCGAGGAGGTAGCCGACGAGCTGGCCGATTACACTCAGTTCGACCCCGAGTCCCACTACTACTACAAGAACATCCCCGGCCGTTGGGTGTACGGCGTGCTGGTTGACCGCACCATCAACGAAGTGATTATTGGCGCAACCGTCAATCTGACCAACGCTGAGGGCGAAACCGTTGCCACCGTTGAGACCGACGACTTCGGCGAGTTCCGTTTCAAGGAAATCACCGCTTCTGCCTACAGCGTAACCGCCACTGTTGAGGGTTATGAGCCCGTTGACCTGGCCATTGCCGCTGAGACCGAAGACGTTGTTCTTGGTGACATCTTCCTGAAGGCTATCGCCTAAATCATCAAAGCAAAGAGGGGTGCGCTGAACTGGCGCGCCCCACGCTATAAGCAAGAAAAGTATGTGACGCAAGGCGCCGGGGAGCGTTTTGCGTAAAATCGAACGAAAGGAAGGGAAATGGCTGAAGCATTGAAAGGCGAAAAAGTAGGCTTTAAGCTTGCTATGATCGCCGTTGCTATCGTTATGATTCTTATTGGCGCATTGGGTCCTCTGTGGTCTCCCGATTTGTCCCGTGAAGGCCAGATGGCCATTATGGTTTTGCTGGGCGCCGTTGTTATGTGGGCAACTGAGGCTTTGCCCCTGCCCATCACCTCTGTTGTTATGGTTGCTGTTTGCGGCTTCTTGGCAATTGCTCCCTACAACACCATCTGGGCTGCAACCTTTACTGGTCCTCTGTGGATGTTCATTGGCATCTTCGGTTTCACCACGTTCCTGGGCGTGTCCACCTTCCCTCAGCGCTTGATCGCTATGATCGTGAAGGCCACCAAGGGTAACGTTAACCTGGTAATTCTGGGCTTCATGGTTATTTGCTGCATCATCTCTGTTTGCATGTCCAACATCGCTCTGACTGCAATCATGATGGGCTTCGCAACCTCCCTGCTGAAGGCTGCCGACGCTGAGCCCGGCAAGTCTAACCTGGGTCGCTGCCTGGCTCTGGCAATTCCCTTTGCCGTTATGTTCGGTGGCTGCCTGCTGCCTTCCGGTACTCCCATCAACGTTGTTGTTCTGGGTCTGGCCGAGTCTACCGTTGGTGTATCTCTGAGCTTTGTTCAGTGGTTTGGCTACACCATCATCCCCGTTGTGATCTGCCTGTTTGGCACTTGGTTCGCTCTGATTAAGATCTACAAGCCCGAGCCTCTGTCCGACGAGACCGTCAAGCGCTTCCTGAGCGAAGTAGACAGCTTGCCTCCCATGGACTTCAAAGAGAAGTTCAACATTGGCGTTGTTCTGGTTGCCATCGCTTGCTGGATTGCCAGCTCTTGGCTCCCCGTTCTGAACACCACCTTTGTTGCTCTGGTTGCTCTGGGCCTGCTGTTCCTGCCCGGCACCGCAATGATTACCCCCAAGCAGTATCGCGAAGAGTCTCCTTGGGACATTCTGCTCATGATGGCTTCCATCAACGGCATTGTTGCCGCTATGTCCGCCGCTGGTTCCGTTGCTTGGATTGTTAGCTTGCTGCTGGGTGCATTGTAAATAACTAAGTTGGGCGTCTCTTTTCAAGGGCGCCCTTCCCCTTTTATACTGTGCGAATCGCATGTTGTATGAACTGCGGTGCACGGTTTTTGAACTGCAGCTCTCAGGGCGCAAAGGTAGGGTCTTTGCGTACCCCAAACGACATGTTGACAAGGGGTTTTCAATGTCGGAGCTTATTTCTGCAAAGGGGCTGAAGCCCCGCGACATAGCGTGTATCGCCATTGCTATTGCGGTAATTGCGCTCACCGCCCTCTTGCCCGAAACCGAGGGCTTGACCTATGAAGGTCGCATGGTTTTGGGAATTCTTGGTGCTGGTATCATCCTGTGGATTACGGAATCTATTCCGCTGCCGGCAACCGCTCTTTTCATTATGACCATGATGCCCCTTACGGGGGTTTGCACCTATGGCGATGCCTTCTCCAACGCCATAGGATCAACGGTTTTCTTCCTTATGGGCACCTTCGCCTTTACCGTTGCGTTGGATGCCACCACCATCCCCACGCGCATCTGCGCTGGAGTGCTGAAGTGGTCGGGCACCAATACGAAAAAGATGCTGCTGGGCCTTATGTGCGCCACCGCATTTGTGTCGTTTTTCATGTCCGACGTGGCTGCCTGCGGCGTTTTCGTCAGCGTTGGCAAGCGTTTGCTTGAGCTTAACGGCGCGGTAAAGAAGAAGTCTGCGCTAGGAAAAGCCCTGATGATTGCCATTCCGTGGGCCTCTTTTGCCGGTGGTTTGGCTGTTATGACGGGCAATGGCGTGAACATTGTGGCTACGGGTTTGTTCGAGTCGCTGTTTGACGTGCATATGACCTTCATTGAATGGTCTATGCTGGGCTTCCCCTTCTGTGTCATTATGCTTTTGGCGGCCTGGTTCATTCTGATTCATTGGTTCAAGCCCGAGTCTATTTCTCAGCAGTCCATTGATATCACGTTGGCCGAGGTCTCTGACCTGCCTCCCGTGACCCGCGAGGAAAAGGCCACGGTTGTTATTATCGGCCTGGCCATGGTGTGCTGGATTCTGAGCTCTTGGTTCAGCTTCTTCAACACTGCTATGGTGGCTATTTTCGCTACCATCCTGCTGTCTGTCCCGGGCAATTCCACCCTGGTATTTAAAGACTTGGTTGGACGCATGAACTGGGGCATTCTGGTAATGATCATGTGCATTCTTTCCGTGTCTCACTTTGTGGTTTCCACGGGTGCAGGCGATTGGATTGTTGCCACCGTTATTGGAGCGCTGCCTGCGTCGGCGACCCAGATGGTAGTGCTTTTGCTGGTGCTTTCTGCCATTGGCGCCATTGCCCACAACGTGGTGCCGGTTGGCCCCGCTGTTGCAGGCGTGCTGGCTTACCCCTTTGGCATGATTGCCGGCGAATTTGGCATCAGCATGTACTGCGTGCTTATGGTAGTGGCTTGGCAGGCTTCGCTTTCGTACATCCTGCCGCTGGATTGCGTTCCCATTCTGACGTATTCCGAGGGCTACTACACCATGGCTGACATGGCCAAGGTTGGTTGGATTCCCACCATTGTTATTGTGGTGCTTACTTCAACGCTTCTGCCGCTTATGTGCAGCCTCTTTGGCTTTGCGTAAAGCAAGGGAAAAGTTTTTGGGAAAGGGCGCGAGCTTCGGTTCGCGCCTTTTTTGATGGTCTTGCCCCCCATGGACGCGTATGGTGCAGCAGGGAAGCGCCTATTGTGCGGGTTTATACTGCAAGAATGAACGATATGTTGCCGCTGCCCAACGAAGGAGGCGCTTTTTGGGGTCTCAGATACAAGAATGAACGATATGTTGCCGAGAAAAGGCGTTTTTTGGAAGGGCGCTCGGCGTTTCCCCAGGTCAGAAATTTTCCAGAGCCTCTGGTTGGCAACTTATCGTGCGTTTTTGTATAAATCGGGTCGATTTCCGCTTATTTGCCTTCCTTCGGCAACGTATCGTGCGTTTTTGCGCGCAAAAAAAGCCGCCCGGAAGGGACGGCTTCATAGGGAGCTAAAGAAAGGGGAAAATGATTAAGCTTCCTTGTAAACAACGTAGGTCTTCTTGACCTGGCCGTTTGCTTCGTATGCGGCAATTTCTTCGGTGGTCTTGAAAGTCAGATCTTCACCGGAGTAACCATAGTCGCTGTTGTTCATGGTGTACATGTAGCCGTAGATGATGCCGCCTTCGTCCTTGCCCTTTTCCTGAGCGTTGACAATTTCCTGTGCTGCGGCCTTGCACTTCTTCATTTCCTTAGGGCTCCAAATACGGTCGCCACCGAGCGGTCCAAGCATGTGATCCTCCTTTAACGAAAGGTTATATTTAAGGTAATTCCATAATAGGTAGTGGACGCCCAAAGAGGGAGCAACGAAGCGTTTATGAGCTTCAACGTTTGTTTGACCTCCTCTTTTTGTGGGGGCGGCTCAAGTCTTGGCTGCTGTTATTGGGGCTTGCGGCGGGGTATCTTTTAGTCACAGACAAAAACCTATCTGATTGGAGATATGAAATGTGTTTTAGACCCGCAACTGCTTCTAACGGTATGATCGCTTGCCCCATGTGCGGCCATGAGAATCCTCTGGACGCAGACGTATGTGAGGAATGCGGCTTCGCTGCCGCAGCCGGTGCTGGCGCACCTGCCGCCCCCGGCGCTCCCAAGGCTCCTTCCGTTCCTATGGCACCTATGGTTCCCAAGGCTCCTGGTGCTCCTCAGGCCTAATAGGTAAAACTCTCCTTTCTAAAACCTCTCTTACGAATTTTTTCTCTTTTCTCCCTCCCAAAACCAAGCGGGACGCTCCTTCAAGGAAGCGTCCCGCTTGGTTTTTATGTGCAGGCTGGTAAATGCCGCCCAGCGCAAAGAATCTAGTTGCACAAGGTGTACAAGCCCGATTCCAGGTTCTGGGGGTCTTTGTAGAAGGCGTCCAAAAGCGCCATGAGCCTTTTTACGGCAGGGTTTTCGAAGTCGTCTTTGCTAGCAACCAGGCCCACCTCTACCTCGTAGGGCTTTTCCATGGGCACCATGATGAATTCGTCGTCTTGACGCCTGCGGAACGTGAAGATGGCCGGCAGGAAAGAGTGGGCGCTGTCGGCCTGAACCATGCGCTTGCGCAAAGAAAAGTCGCTGCTGGCGGCAGATACGGCGTCTTGACCAAATCGGCGGGTCAGTACGCTGTACAGGTGCGAATTGGTGGTGATAAGGGGGCGGCTCTTGATATCGTCGTCGGTGAGCTGGGCTTTTCCCGCCAAGGGAGAATCCTTGCTCACGATGACCACGTCGTAAGTCTTCAAATAGGGGCGATACGTCAGTCCGGCCTCTTCCAGCGCCTGAATGCCGTCATCGCTGGCGGTGCGGCCGTTGTCGAAAAAGGACATGAGGCCTATATAGTGGGTGCGACTGGTCTCGTTGACGGAGGTCATGATTTGACGGATCTTGGAGTTGGTGGCCTCCTGGAACGGCAGCTCCTTCGAGGTGAACAGGAAATCCACTGCCGTGCGTGGCAGGAACGCCAGCATGGCAATATTGTGGCATAGCAAGATGAGAGATTCATCTTGGTTGTCGTCAGAAATGGCGCTGTTTGCGGCATATTCCAACATTTTGTTGTAGCGATCGGTGATGTCGGTGATCAGGGGCACCAGCTCTTCGCCCAAGGGCGAAAGGGAAAGCTTGTTGGAGTAACGAACCAGCAGCCGACAGTCTAATTCCTTTTCCAGTTCATTCATGGCGCGACTCATGCCCTGAGGGCTGATGAAGTTCAGGCGCGCAGCTTGAGTGATTGATTTGGTGTGCGCAACATCAAGAAAATAGTGCAGGTATTCGATGTTCATTGCAGCTTCCTGGGTTCAGAATTGTTCAAAGATTAGGTCCGCTTATTATACTCCCGTATTGTCCCTTGTGGGAATGAGGGTGGGGTGACCCTTAAGAGGAACGTAACATTGTACGCCAGGAAGGCACCGGTCGATGAATCGGATGATCATGCCCACGATGACAGCAGCTGCAAGGGGTTGTACTCGCGACGAAGCAGCACGATTTGAGCAAGAACCAGCAGCAGGCTGAACACGAACATGGCGGTGCCCAGGGAAAAGCCCGTGGCGTAGTTAATGACGCCGGGGATGGCGGAGTTCGCGGAAAGACCCAGGTCGGTGTTGCGAGAAAGGGCAATGCCAAAGGCAACCAAGGCGATGCCCACTACCATGATTGCAATTCGTAGCATCAGGTTTGCTGCGGGCTGGTCAAAAAATTGGCACCATTTTTCTGAAAACGACACGGATTCCCCTCTCTTCAGGAGGGCACTTTAGCATACTAATGCGCCTTTTCTATTGGAAGAAAACGTCCAAGGTGGAAATCTGGCGACCAATGAAAATGTGGTTCACATTGCCGAAAAACTCCTGGTCAACCACGGGTTCGCGCACCACGCCAAAGAAGTAGAAATCCAGGACCTTCTTGATGCTGTCCAGCGTTTCCCAATCGGTGGGGTCGCTGGCGTTTTCCGCCAGGCCGTTCAGCATGTATACGCCATCGGCGCACAGGGCGCGCTGGGTCAGGCGCATGCCCTCGGCGCTCAGCAGGGGAGCGTCTTGCACGATGCCCGCGAAGCAGTCGTTGATGATGGCGTCGTAGGTGCCGGGCTCCACGTCGCGCAGAAACTCCAGGCCGTCGGCGGCGAACACCTGTAGGCGGTTTCCGCACTGTTGCTCCAGTTCATCCAGGAAAAAGTGGCGACGGGCAATGTCGATGACGGCGGGGTCTATCTCCACCACGTCCATCTGCAGCTGCGGATAGCTGGTCAGGGCGTGCTTGGGGTAGGAAAAGGCGCCGCCGCCCAGCATGAGCACGCGGCGGGCATTGGGCTTGATTTCCAGCAGCCTATCGAAGGCGCGGCAATAAGCGAAGGGCGGCTCCATGCGGCGCGGACCCACGAAGGTGGCGCTTTGAAAGCCGTCGCCTATGTAGAGCATGCGCAGGGGCGTGCCGTCGCTGGCTTCCACGTTGAAAACCTGGGCCTCGCCAAACATTGAGGGATAGGTGCAATCTTCTTGGGGTTCAGCCATGGCGCATTCTTTCTGGGGAAGCTGATAATCTGCGAAAACACATTGTGACACACGGTATAATTGGCGCAAGTAAAAGGTTACGTGCTGGGCCTAAATGTCTCGCGCTTGAAAAAAGGAGCTGCCATGCTTGATGGTAACAAGATTTGGATGGGAACGGCCAACCCGAACCCCGAAGACCGCAGTGGCGAAAAACGCTGTTATCTGCTGCTGAACCAGGCCAACCGTCACGGCATCATCAGCGGTGCATCGGGCACCGGCAAGACCGTCACCCTGAAGGTCATGGCCGAGGGCTTCTCCAAGGCGGGCGTTCCTGTGTTCATGGCCGACGTAAAAGGCGACGTCACGGGCATGGTCCAGGCGGGCGATGATACCGAAAACATCCAGAAGCGCGTGGTGAAATTCGGCCTGGAAAACTGGAACCTGGAAGGCTGCCCTTGCCGCTTCTGGGATATGTTGGACGGTAGTGGCATTCCCGTGCGCGTGACCATCTCCGAGATGGGCCCCACGTTGCTGTCCCGCCTTCTGGGCTTGACCGACGCCCAGGAAGGCGTGCTGAACATCGTGTTCCGCGTGGCCGACGACAATCAGCTGCTGCTGCTTGATCTGAAAGACCTGCGCACCATGTTGAACTTTGTGGGCGAGCACAACAAGGAACTGCAGACCGTCTACGGCAATATCGCCCAGGCTTCTGTGGGCGCTATCTTGCGCGAGCTCATTGCCATTGAAGACCAGGGCGGCGACATTTTCTTCGGCGAACCCGAGCTTGATATGAACGACTGGTTTGCCTGCGATGCCAACGGCCAGGGCTATGTGAACATCTTGAACGCCGCGCAGCTTATTCAGCGCCCAGCCATTTACTCCATGTTCCTGCTGTGGATGCTGTCCAGTCTGTTTGCCAACCTGCCTGAAGTGGGCGACCTCGAAAAGCCCAAGTTCGTATTCTTCTTCGATGAGGCCCACCTGCTGTTCAACGGCATGCCCAAGAGCCTTACCGACAAGATTGTGCAGGTAGTGAAGCTCATTCGCTCCAAGGGCGTGGGCGTGTACTTCATCACCCAGAGCCCCAGCGACATTCCCGACGAGGTGCTGGCTCAGCTGTCCAACAAGGTGCAGCACGGCCTGCGTGCCTACACTCCCGCCGAGCTGAAGGCCGTGAAGGCCGCCGCTCAGGGCTTCCGTCCCAATCCCGCTTTCAAGAGCGAAGAAGCCATCCTTGACCTGGGTACTGGCGAGGCGCTGGTTTCCTTCCTGGATGAGGAAGGCCGTCCCTGTGTGGTGGAGCGCGCCAAGATTCTGCCGCCGCAGTGCCTCATGGCCGCCGCCAACCCCGATACCGTGGAGTTTGCCCTGTTCAAGCAGCGCGATTTGCAGGATAAGTACGGTACTGCCATCGATCGCGAAAGCGCCTTTGAGGTAGTTGCCGCTGCCAGGGAAGAGCAGGAAAAGCAGGCAGCTTTGGAGGCCGAGGCCGCTCAGAAGGCCAAAGAGGAAGAAGCCGCTCGCAAGCAGGCCGAAAAGGAAGCTGCAGCCGCCGCCAAGAAGGCGGAGCGCGAAGCCGAGCGCGCCCAGCGTGCCGCCGAGCGCAAGGCCGAAGCAGAGGAGAAGGCTCGCATTCGCAAGCAGGAGCAGCGCGACAAGCAGATTGCCTCGCTGGCCACCAGCTTCACCCGCACTGCGGGCAATAAGATTGTTCGCAGCGTTCTGGGCAACCTCTTCAAGTAAACGCGCCGAGGCGGACCAACCGCTTCCGCCAATGCAGTTTTTTCAGATTGCCGTTGTTGCAAAGGCGTCCTTCGGGGCGCCTTTTTTTCGCCTTGCTCCCGAAATATGACAAAAGCGCCCGGGGCAAATCTGTCACTTTTTTACATTTCGGTGTAAATGCCGTGATTGAAGCCCAAAGCGGGCGCGCTCTGATAAAATTGCCCAGAATGGGAATACCAGCGAAGGGCACCGTTATGCATGAAGATATTAAAGAAATTCTGTTCTCCGAAGAGCAAATTCAGCAGCGCATCAAAGAAATTGGCGCAGCTTTGACTGAGGAGTACGCTCCCGTTGCCGCTCGCGGCGAAAAGATTGTTCTGCTGTCCGTTCTGCGCGGCGCAGCTATTTTCATGTGTGACCTGGCCCGCGAAATCAAGCTGCCCCTGGAAATGGACTTCATGGCCGTGTCTTCCTACGGCAACGGCGTGAAGAGCTCCGGTGTGGTGAACATCGTGAAGGATGTGACCACCGACCTCACCGGTAAGCACGTGATCATTGCCGAGGACATCTTGGACTCCGGTCTGACCCTTTCCTACCTGTTGAAGAACCTGGGTTCGCGCAACCCCGCCTCCCTTGCCGTGGTCACCCTCCTGCGCAAGGACGTTGAACCCCAGGCTGCCATTGACTGCAAGCACATAGGCTTTACCTGCAAGAACGAGTTCATCGTGGGCTACGGCCTTGACTATGCAGAGCGTTACCGCAACCTGCCCTACGTGGGCATTTTGAAGCCCGAGGTTTACAGCAAGTAAACCCGGCCGTCCCTCCAAGCGACCAAGAAAGTTGATCGAATGCCAAACCAAAAGAAACCTGAATCTCCCCGCGTGAATTTCTTCCTGGTGCTGATTCTCTGCTTCGCGTTTTTCATGCTGATGCAGCAGTTCTTCACCGGCGGCGGCGCGCGCGACAAGGTGCAAACCGACAACCTGATTACCTCTGAATTCGTTCAGGCGGTGGAAGAGGATCGCGTGGTATCCGTGGTGTACAACGCGGGTGAATACAGCGTGACCGGCGAATATTACGTGGCTACCGCCGCGGGCGAAGACGCCGCCAACGCCTTCAACGAGGGCGTTGAGGCGCTGAATGCCGCCGCGGGCCCCGAAGCCACCGACACGGTGGTCATCCAGGCGGTTGATCCTGCCAACTTGGGCGAGCTGCACAATTACGTGTCCACCTACATTGGCCAAGACTCCCTGATGGAGCTTCTGAGCAAGCATCCTCAGGTGACCTTTGAAGTGAAGCTGCCCTCCGCTTTCCTGGAGACTCTGGGCACCATTCTGCCCATCTTGCTGCTGGGCGGCTTGATGGTGTTCTTCTTCGTGCAGATGAACCGCTCCACCAATTCCCAGCTGGGCTTTGGCAAGACCAAGGCCCGCAAGGCTCAGGAAGAGCGCCCCGACGTGAAGTTCACCGACGTTGCCGGTGTTGACGAGGCCGTTGAGGAAATGCGCGAGATCAAAGACTTCCTGGCAAACCCGGGCAAGTACCAGGCTATGGGCGCCAAGATCCCTCGCGGCTGCCTGCTGGTGGGCCCTCCGGGTACTGGTAAGACCCTGCTGGCTCGCGCCGTTGCGGGCGAGGCCGGCGTGCCCTTCTTCAGCATTTCTGGTTCTGACTTCGTGGAGATGTTCGTGGGCGTGGGCGCTTCCCGCGTGCGCGACCTGTTCTCCCAGGCCAAGGAAGCAAGCCCGGCCATTATCTTCATTGACGAAATTGACGCCGTGGGCCGTCAGCGCGGCGCTGGCGTAGGCGGCGGTCACGACGAACGCGAGCAGACCCTGAACCAGCTGCTGGTTGAGATGGACGGCTTTGACAAGAACGACGCCGTGGTGCTTATTGCCGCTACCAACCGTGTAGACATTCTGGACCCCGCTCTGCTGCGTCCGGGCCGTTTCGACCGCCAGATTGTGGTTGACGCTCCCGACGTAAAGGGTCGCAAGCGCATTCTGGAAGTGCACTCCAAGAACAAGCCTCTGGGCTCCGATGTGAATCTTGACCGTGTGGCATCTTTGACGCCTGGCTTTACCGGCGCTGACTTGGCCAACTTGATGAACGAAAGCGCCCTTTTGGCCGCTCGCCGCAACAAGAAGATTATCACTCAGGCCGAGGTTTCCGAGAGCATGGAGCGCGTCATGGCGGGCCCCGAGCGCAAGGGCTTCACCATGGATGAGCGCACTAAGAAGACCATCGCTTACCACGAAAGCGGTCACGCTCTGGTAGGCCACCTGCTGGAGCACGCCGACCCCGTGCATAAGATTTCTATCATTTCCCGCGGTCGCGCCCTGGGTTACACCATGGCCATTCCCCAGGAAGATAAGGTGCTGAACACCCTGGGCGAAATGCGCGATGAGCTGGCTGTATTCATGGGTGGTCGTGTGGCGGAAGAGATTTTCTGCGACGATATTACCACCGGCGCCAGCAACGACCTTGAGCGCGCCACCAAGATGGCCCGCTCCATGGTGACCAATTACGGCATGAGCGCCGCCCTGGGCACGCAGGTGTTCGGCCAGCCCAACCATGAGGTGTTCCTGGGCCGCGATTACGGCAACACGCAGGACTACTCCGATGAGACCGCCCGCCGCATTGACGTTGAGGTTGCTCGCCTGATGAAGGAAGCTCACGACCGCGCCTATGAGGTGCTCACCGCCAACGCCGACCAGATGCATAATATGGCCGCCGTGCTGCTTGAGCGCGAGACGGTGGAGGGCGAAGCCTGCGATGCTTTGTTGAATAACACGTGGGAAGAGTACCTTGATCGCGAGGTTGAGCTCATTGCCCAGCGCGAGCGCGAAGAGGCCGAGGCTCGCACTCACGATGATGAGATTCTGGCCCGCATGCGCGCCGAGAACGGTCTGCCTATTGCGGTTGCCGCCGTTCCCGCGCAGCAGGAGCAGCCCGCGGAGCCCTATTTCGGCTACGTGGAACCCTACAAGGTTGACCCCCCTGCGGAATGCGCCGACCCGTATGAGTGCGCTCCTCAGATTCAGCCCGCCGAAGAGCCCGCTGCAGAAGAGCCGGCGGAGCCTGCCGAAGAGGAAGCTCCGAATCCCCAATCTGACCAGGAGAAATAGACCGAAAGGACGCTGCTATGTTGTGGAAGTGCGGTACCTTTTCTTTTGAACTGAAGATGCCCCTCATCATGGGCGTCTTGAACGTAACCCCCGACTCTTTCTCTGATGGCGGCCTGCACAACGAGTACGAAGCTGCTGTGGCTTACGGTCGCCAGATGATCGCCGAGGGCGCTCACATGGTTGACGTGGGCGGCGAAAGCACCCGTCCGGGGTCAGACCCTGTGACCGAGGAGGAAGAGCTGGCCCGCGTTATTGACGTGGTGCGCACCTTGGCTTCCGAGGGCATTTGCGTGAGCATCGACACCCGTCACGCTTCGGTGGCAAAGGCATGCGTTGAGGCTGGCGCTGCTATCATCAACGACATTTCTGGCTTCCGCGACCCTGCTATGGTTCAGGTGGCTGCTAGCTGCGATTGCGGCCTGGTGGTCATGCATATGCGCGGCGACGAGCCTGCCACCATGCAAAACGACACCAACTACACCGACGTGGTGGCCGAGGTGCGCGATTACCTGCGCGATCAGGCTGCTATGCTGGAGGCCGCTGGCATTGACCATGACCGCATTTGCGTTGACTTTGGCCCGGGCTTCGGCAAGACCGCCGAGCAGAGCCGCGACCTGACCCGCAACATCCAGGAGTTCGTGCGCCTGGGCTACCCCGTTATGGCCGCCCTTTCTCGCAAGAGCTACATTGGCAAGTATTACGGCATTGATGTGGCCGCTGATCGCGACATTGCCAGCGCTGCTGAGCACCTGCTGGCCTGTGAGCAGGGCGCTCACGTCATTCGCGTGCATAACGTTCCCGTTCACGTGGAGGTGCTGCGCGACCTGCGCCCCTATGCCCTCATTGCCCTGGGCTGCAATGTGGCCTTGGTGGCCGAGCCAGGCGAAGAGCGCGAGGCCAAGATCGCCCAGTTGAACATGGCAATTGGCGATATGTGCCTGTTCCCTGACACCACCATCATTGATGTGTCCAGCTTCTACGAAAGCGAGCCCGCCTATTACGAAGACCAGGACGTTTTCGTGAACGCTGTGGTGCTTATGCGCACGGGCCTGCCCCCCAAGGAGCTGCTGGATTACCTGCACGTGGTGGAGAATAAGCTGGGCCGCGTACGCACCATTGCTAATGGCCCTCGCACTTGCGACCTGGACATTCTGGACTATCAGACCTACGTGGTGAACACCGAGGTGCTCACCTTGCCGCACCCCCGCATCAACGAGCGTGACTTTGTGGTGAAGCCGCTGCTGGAGCTGCTGCCTGGCCACGTGCTGGCTGATGGTACGCCGGTGGGCACGGTGCCTGAGGAAGAGCGCATCGGTCGCTCCTTCCGCATTGAGTAGGAAAGTATGGAATTCTACCGACAGATTGACTCAACCAATACGGTGGTAAAAAAGGCCCTGGAGCAAGGTTGCAACCAGGGCTTTTGCTGTGCTGCTTTGGAACAGACGGCGGGATATGGCCGCCAGGGCCGCTCTTGGAGCAGCCCCTTGGGCGGCTTGTATTTTTCGGTAGTGCTGCGGCCCACGGGCAGCTTGGCGAAGGCGCCCACCCTGGCGCTGCTGGCGGCGCTGGCCATTCGCGAGGGCATCGCCCAGCTGCAGCTGGTGGAGCGCCCGGAGGAGCTGCTGATCAAGTGGCCCAACGATGTAGTGCTGGCGCAACCCGAGGGCGGTTTTCGCAAGGTGTGCGGTATTTCCAGCGAGTACCATGCCGGCGGCGTGTGCGTGGGCATGGGCATTAATGTGCTGCGCCAAGCCGCGGTGGAAACCGATGGCCGCTATTTGCCCGGGTACCTGAGTGATGTGGCGGGGCCCCGTTTTGAGGAGCTAGCGGGCTTTGATGCCGCGGGTGCTCTGAAGGAGCCCGGTGCGCGCTTGATCGCCCAAACCATTGCAGAAAATTTGGTTGGATACATGCCTTTGTGGCAAGAGCAGGGCTTTGCTCCGTTCGCAGAAAAATATAACAGCTGCTCATATCTGTTTGGTAAGAACGTGGCGGTTGCCAATAGTATGGACCAGGTTCAATTCCAGGGAATGGTTTGCGGCATTGATGCGCAAGGGCGCATGATGATGCAAACTCCCGAAGGAGAGATTAAGCTTGTTGTATCAGGGGAGGCCCATCTTGTCTAAGAACCAGTCGCGCACCAAGAGCATCGTGCGCATCGCTTTGACCATTGCCATCATGGCGGTATCCGCTTGGGTGACTATTCCTATTGGCCCTGTGCCTTTCACGCTGCAGTGCTTTGCTGTGGCCTTTGCCATTTGCGTGCTGCCTCCCAAGGAGTGCCTGGCCGCTATTGGCGGATATCTGGTGTTGGGCGCCTTCGGCGTGCCCGTGTTTTCCAGCATGCGTGGCGGCATTGCCGTGCTGGCTGGTGTGACCGGTGGCTTTTTGTGGGGCTACTTTATTGGCGGCCTGGCTGCCCTGGGCATTCTGGCTGCCTTTAAGAAGGCCGGTCGCAACCGCACTTTGATCGCCTGCTTCTGCGCCTGCTTGGCTTATTTGCTGTGCACCTACGCTTGCAGCACCATCCAGTTTATGTTCGTCGCCGGCGCTTCTCTGGAAGCCGCCCTGGCCGCCTGTGTGCTGCCCTTTGTAGTGGTGGACCTGATTAAGCTGGCCGCCGCTTCCGTTGTGTCTCGCGCTGTCGATCGCGCGGTGGGCATCAACCGCATCCAGGCTGCCTAAGTCGTAGATGGGGCCGCCCTGCAGGGCTATGCTCAGAAGCTTCGCGGCCTTCGCTTCGCCCTTCCGGCCGCTCTCTATACAAATATTTACGCCCCTCTTTGAACTGCGCCCCAAAACTTGGACGTGATAAATAAAAACTAGGCAACCAAGGACTGATTCCGGAACTCCTCCGGAGTCAGTCCTTTTAGTTTAGCTTGGCGGCGTCGGGTGTTCCAGTGAACCACGTATGCATCCAGGT
>JAQXTF010000122.1 GCA_029219345.1 Eggerthellales bacterium | reverse complement strand
GAACATGAGGGCGAAGCTGAGCAAATCCGAGGATTAGCGCAGGACCGGCGGCAACCATAGCTGCTGCCGCCGGTAATCATTCGCAATATTGCTGGTAACCAAAGGCAATAATTGGGGTAATCATGCGAGCGAATATTCAGGACGCACGTCTTTGAACACCACGGCCAAAGCAGCGGTGTAAATGATGCTGAAAGCGGCGGAAACCTGCGGCTCTTCACCCTTTTCCCAAGGTTGAGCGCAGAAGCCCTTGGAGGTGCGCGGGGTCACATGAACAATAACCTTGGCAACCTTCTTGGGGTCAATCTCTTGCTTCTGCACAATTTGCATGATGGCGTCAATAGACGGCTGGGTCACGCGGCAGGAGCTCCAGGGCTTGATCACAACATCGGCGTAATACACCTTGCCCGGGTCTTCCAGCAGCAAATCGGGGTTTTGCTTCTCGCTGCAAAACAGGTAAAAGTAGCCCTTACCGCCACCGAAAGCATCATGGGTTGCCGTCATGCCCTTCTGCGCATATTCCGCCGAAAAGATGGCATTGCGCGCAGCATGAGCCATGGGAAGCTTGAAAGCCATGGTCTTGAAATTGATGTCGTCAATGGTGCTGCCCAGAGTATTCAGATCAATACCGTAAGCATTGTTCAGCTGCTGCTCAGTCAGGCCGGCCAGCTTGCCCGCTGCGGTGGTGGCACCCAAACCATTGATGGTGTTGGTGTTGTCCCATCCGCCATAAACGTCAAAACCAGTTGCGGCGCCCAAGCGAGCGTTGATGTCATCGGCAACAGCCAGCGCAGTAATGAACTCCTTACCCGATGCATTGGCGGCCTCAGCGGCAGCCAAAGCGGTGGGCATAGTGGTGCCGCTGATGTGGCCAGCGCTGCACTTCTTGCCCTTGTTCTCACACTGGACAGGCTCAAAATCGTAAGACCTCATCTCCAAGCTGTTCACCATAGCGGCCTCGGCGGCGGTAATCTTCTTGCCGCGGAACAGGGCCGTTGCGCTGTTCTTGGGAGATTCGTAATATTCAACCATCTGGAAGAGCTCATCGCACATGGGGGCATGAACGCCAATGGCGATATCGCCAATACCATCGAGCACGCGGTCTTTCAACCTAGCTACCGTGAACTCATCTAGATCTTCAAAAGAAGTCTCAACTACATGTTTGCAAATAATGCCGGTTGTGTTGGCGCTTATTTGAGCCTCCCGCCCCTAAACCTGGCTGGCGCCAATAAGAGCGTTAACAATGTTGTACAAATCGGCGTAGTACTCACATTCGGCAGCATCTTCGGTGGCAGCCATGTTGGCCAGGGCCATCTTGCCGCCCTGAAGCAAGGTAAGGGCAGCGGCCTGGCTCATGCCACTTGCGCTTTCACCTGCGATGAAAGCAGTCAGCACAGCCAACTTAGTAGGAGCCTGGAAGGTGGCAACAATGTTGTAGTAGTCATCTTTATGGTCGGGGTTAAAAAGCACCAGGCAATCCTGAACGCCGGCAGCAACCTCAATCTGGTCGCGCTGCCACTGCAAAGAAACGCCGAATTTCTCTACATAGCCAGCAAGATCTTCTTCCATAACCTCAATGGACATGCCACGAGCATCGGTGAGCTTGTATGCCTGACGCACCAGCAAAATAGTATCTTCGTTATACATTTCCCCTCCATTCGAGCTCAAGCGAGGTACACGCCCACTTCCCTATGCGGGACGATCGAAAGGCTCAGTCCACGATGGGCATTCCTCGACGTCTGATTTTTCCTTTACTTCCTGCGACGCTTGGCCGCAAGGGTTACCACATACTTGCCCTTGCCTGTTGCAAAACTTGGGTCTTGGCACGGTTTCCCAGGTCAGGTCGGCTTTGCACGTTGCGCAAAGGCGCGTTTGGGGGTTGGGAGTAACCTGGCAGGTGAACACGTTTACTTTGCCGCATTGGGGGCACGTCACGCCAACCATAGTGGCCGGCGTGCAGGTACCACACAAAGGATTGCAGCTCCAGCAAAGCGACATGCCCTTGGCTCCTCCCCGTTACTGTTCGTCCTCTACAAAGCCGCAGCCTTCAGCCAGGCCGCCCAGAATCTTTTCCTGGTCATAGCCTTCTTGGAAACCGGGGCCGTTTTCGGGATAGCTAATCCAGAGCAGCTTCATATCGGGCGAACCGCATGACGGACATACCGTTGCGTCCACCACATCACGAGGGGCCGAAACAGTATGCTGAGTGCCGCATGCACAACACTCCAAAGCGTAATCGGGATAGGTGTCTATACCCGGAATCTTGGGCTTTTCCAGATAATCGTGAATATCAATTTCTTCCATTTCAAACACCTTCCCGTGTCAAAAGATTTTTTATTTGGGCGCACCAGGTGATGCAGGAGCGCCAGGTGCGGGAGCAGAGGGGGCAGCAGGGGCTGCAACTGCAGGAGCAGCAACGGGCTCGGTGCCGTCTCCTTCGCCGTTGGGCAGCTCAGCGCCGCACTTGATGCAGTTCACGGCAATGGACGGGTTCAGCTGACCGCATTCCGGGCAGGTGTTCACGCCGCCAACGCTATCGGGTCTAAAGCACATAATGGGTCCTTCCTGGAGGGCCCGCCTCCCTTTCGAGAAGCGGGCCTTCGTCATTTACTGGTTAGAGATGACGTATACCTTACCGGGCATCTCAGCAGCCTTCTTAGCAAGCTCTTCGAAGGTGCCGTACTCAATGCAGTTAGCCAGGCAGTGATGAGCGCAGGCGGGATCCTTGCCTTCGGCTACGCGATCAGCGCACATGTTGCACAAAGAGGTCAGGATAGGAGCGTAATCCCAGTTCCAGGTGTCTTCGTCAATCTGGAAGGGCTCGCTTTCGAGCATCTTGATGCCCCAGGTGCCCAAGCCCAGACCCAGCTCGTTACGGCAAGCAATTTCGCAGCTATGGCAACCAGTGCAGTATTCGTAATTAATGAGCAGTGCGGATTTCATCTTTCAATCCTCCTTCGCAGTTCCTAATTAGCCTTCCAGGCTTTCGGCCTTGTAAATCTTGCAGAGCATTTCCTTGTAGATGGAGCCAAAGCCCAGCTTGCCTACGCAGAAGTGAGGAAGCAGCATATTGATATTGGACTTCCATACGCCAAACAGGTTGGGCTCAGCGCCTTCCTGCTCGGGGTACCACCAGCCGTGCTCGCAGTGAACAACGCCTGGCTTCATGACGGGAGAGACCCATGCCTTCAGCTGGCACTTGCCCAGCCAGTTCTCAACGGTGACCCAGTCGCCGTTCTGAATGCCGTTGGCTTCAGCGTCAATGGGGTTGATGGTGATCTTTGCCCACTTGTCAATCTCACGCAGGGAGTCAATGTGACGATGCTCAGAGTGGAAAGAGGTGTACTTACGACCACCGGTGGTCAGGATCAGCGGGTACTCAGCAGCCAATTCAGGGGTGCTGATGGGGCTGAAGTAAGGCTCATGGTAGTAAGGCAGAGCGTCTTCGCCCCATACGGGGTACAGCAGGGAGCTGAGTTCAACCTTGGTGGAAGGAGTGTTGAAGCCGGGAACACCGTCGCCGCGCAGCATGCCCTTGGCGTGCTTCTGGTAGGTGTAACCGCCCTGATAAACGCCCATCTTACGCAGATCGTCGAAGCCGAAGTCGTAGGAAGCGCGAATCTGCTTGTCGTAGAAGTCGGCAGCGTCCTTGTAAGGCCATGCGGCGGGATTCAGGCGTTTGCCCAGTTCCAGGCACATTTCCATGTCGGAACGTACGCCGGGGTTGTCGATTGCCTTGTTGATGGCGCCCACGAAGAAGGGGTTGCGGCCATAGTGAGGCAGAACAACGCCGTCCAGCTCGGGGAAGGTTGCAACAGGCAGGAAGATGTCGGCCAAAGCGACAGCGGTGGGGGTCATGAACAGGTCGCGAACAACCACGAACTCCATGCGCTCCTTCAGAGCCTTGTACCAGCGTTGAGGCTGAACATTGTTGGTGGCGGCGATGATGTTGGTGGACTGGATGTAAGCCATGCGCAGCTGCTTGGGCTCGTCGTTCTCCAGGCACTCCAAGGTCAGGTCGGGGTTGCATACCCACTGAGAGGCAGCGGCTGCAGGATACTGCTTTGCGCCAATGCGGTTCTCGAACTGGCCAGGGGCCAGGTTGGAGCGAGTGTCAACACGCCACTTGCCCAGGAAGGTAGAAGGCTGTCCAACGGTAACGCCACCAGGAACGTCAACGTAACCGCAGATAGCGAGCATTGCCAGTGCGCAGTGGCTTGCCTGGCCGCCGCAGGTGGTCTGGTCGAAGGTCAGACCCCACAACAGAGAAGAGGGCTTGTTGGTAGCGAATTCGCGAGCTACATGATAGATCTGCTTAACGGGAATGCCGCAGATTTCAGCAACCTTCTCGGGAGGATACTCGCGGCAGCGCTCTGCCAACTCGTCGAAGCCGTAGGTCCAGTTCTCAACGAAGTCATGATCGTACAAATCTTCTTCAATGATGACATTCAGGAATGCCAGGCCCAAAGCGGCGTCAGTGCCAGGGCGCAGACGGATGACGGTCTCAGAGTGAGCGCCCAGCCAGGTGATGCGGGGGTCAATGGAGACAATCTTGGTGCCGCGCTTCATCAGGTCAATCAGAGCATGACCAAACAGACCGTCACCGTTAGAAGTCAGAGGCATCTTGCCCCAGCTGATGATATACTTGGGAGGCTCATAGCCAGGATGATCATAGCTCTCAGGGAAATAGGGAGCGTAGTCCAACTCAGGATAGCCGGTACCAAATACGAATTCGGCAATGGCACAGCGGGGTCCGTAGCAAGAATAACCGCTGATGCCCATAAGGGTGGTAGAGGTGCGGAACACGCCAAACGCAATGGGAGGCGAGAAAAGAGCAGCCTGGCGGCCAGTACCCTGGATAACCATAACGGTGTCCATACCGTACTTGCCCTGCAGTTCCGTAGCCTTCTCAGCCACAGTGTCCAAAGCCTCATCCCAAGTGATTTCGGTCCACTTGTTCTCGCCGCGTTCACCTGCGCGCTTCAACGGGGTGGTAATGCGCTGGGGGTGATTCACATATTCGGGCAAAGTCAGGCAGCGAACGCACAGGCGGCCCTTGTTGTGGGGATGCTCTTCGTCACCCTCAACACCAACCAACTTGTTGTTTACAACGTGGAGACGCAAACCGCATCCAACGGGATGGCAGCCAGGAGCAGACCAGGCGCAGGTCCTAACCCAATAGTCGTCCTCGGTGCCCCATTTCCACTGATCCTTCATCTCTTTCCTCCTGTTCTTTCTCTCGTAGAACTCTCGTTTGCAGCATTGCTGCTTTTCTAAGATTCTACGTTGTGGAAAAAGAAGCAGGTAGGGGGCTATCGCTTCCATGTTGGACGCCATTGATTCCAAAACGGAATCAGCTACGGAAGGGGCACAAAACATGACAAAAGCGCCCGGGGCATTTTTGTCACCCCCCCCGCGGCAGGCGGGCTGGGACATCACAATAATGAGCCTTGGTCAGACGGAATAAAGTCTTCAACGCCCCTATAGCCTGCAGCTTTGCAGCCACGATAAGCGCACTCCACCATATCCCCCATGTAATGACGATAATACCGACAGGACCTCTCCCCGCTTCCATAGCGGCACTCTTTCGCACGCACTCTTTTTCCACTACGAGGGCAAACAACCATGCTGTTTCCGACCGGAAGCATTTCCCCTTCAACTGCATCCCCCATAGCCTTGCGGGCATCCGCCCGAGAGTCTAAAACCCTTTTTATATTGCTTGCTTCGCGTCTTTCTTTTTCGAGCGTTTCATCAACAGCCTGGCGCTCAATAGTTTGCTCTTCAGCATTCCGACGAGGCTTCCTGGAGGCCGCAACAGTTTTCTCTTCCCATTCGTCCTTTGCGCAGAAGTCCGCTTCTGCGCTCTCCTCCTGCACGCACTCTGATACTTTCTTTGTGGACTCCACCTTAGCCTCGCGCGCCTTCAAATCGCTCTCGCGCTTATGCGACAGAATTTCATAAGCTTCTTTGCGCATGGCGTAAGCCCTCGATTCTGCAAGCTTGCTCCACACCCACTGCTTTTGCTCGCTTTTGCCCAACACAATCTCGCGGAGGCGAGCATCGGAGATTTCATGGTCAACCTTGCTTAAGTCAATTTCCATAGTCGAAATGCCATACTCGCATAGCTTTTCATATTTCAGCCGGTCAACTTTGTGGGACACGTATATCTCAACAAAAAGCGGGGCCTCCTCAGTTTCAACAAACGAATCAACGACTACATCTTCAAGACGATACTCACTCGTTGCCGAAACAATTCCGATGCGCTTCCATTCGGTCAAATTGATATTCAATCCAGCTTCCTGAAAAAAGAGCTGTTCATCAGGCGTAACATCAGCTTTTACGGGAGGAATCCAGAGCCATTCTGCATCCTCAATTATCGCTTTTGCGCGTAGATGCAATGCGGTTTCGTTCACATGCTCACATGGGCTGCAATCTTCAGCACCGGTGGAATCTCTTCCCATCAAGCCATAGTGAGCAAAACAATGCTCTCGGACCCGACCCCCGTTCTTCGCAACTAGTTTATCTTTGCAAACAGGGCACACGCACCCACAAGCAAGCCCATTTGGAACCTCATCAATACGCACAGGGCGTTCATCAAGAAGCCCCCATTTCACTACTTCCCTAGCCATTCAAGTGCACCATCCATTCGCGACAAGCAATACCACCGGGCAAAGCAATTATTCGAGCAGCATTAAGCACAACAACAATCCTGGTCGGACAACTACTTTCAACGGCTTTGCGATATGAAAGATACAGCTACCCACCCAGATAATTATATCCCTCCCAGCACATGAAGGGGTGTCCAATACATTGGACACCCCTTCGTAGACGCATTTATTATGACATACCACACGCAGCGCATATTCGAAGGATCGGAGGTTACCCATGAGAAACGATTTGGATGAGCTTTTCAGACCTGCATGGCTAGACGCAATTTCGAAATGTCCATTCTGCCAGCGAGAGGCACATGTCTCATTTCAGCCAGATAATCCACTCGCTGCCACATGGCGATGTGAGTTCTGTGGCGCTAGAGGCGTAGTAAGTCCGCCCAGGGGCACAGTGCCCATCGAGAGAACAATCGTGATTTAAAGACACTGGAGGCGATGCCTCCCAGGTCCACCATGACCATACGCATGGAGAAGCAGTAGCAACTGCGGAAGATGATACAATTGAGGCCGTCAAAGAGTTGTCTCAGGACGGCTTCTTCGCGCATTTTAGGAAGAACCGCTATGACCGAACGCCTGAGCAAGGCAGACTATTACAACATCGATTTTGCCGATCCCGCTTCCCTACTCGAACACGCCAATAAGCTGGAAGGTCACACCTTCCAAGATGTTCTTGACCTGGGCTAGAGCCAGAAGGCTCCGACTCAAAGCAGAGTTACGACGGCAAAAAGTTCAAGGGCGGCGTCGGCAATCTCATTGAGGAAGGTTTATGTGCTGAACGGGTCGATTTGCGCTGGCAGATGCTTATTTGCCGTACGTTGCGAACGCATAACCAATAGTATCTCCTCATCGAGATTTAGTCGAGACGAGAGGAGACAAACATGGATTATCTTAATATCCATCTCGATGGGTTCCAGCAGCATCTATTAGACGAGGGATACGCTCCTTCGGCGGCAAAGAACTACCGATTCCGAGCGAGCACGTTTCTAAAGGCGAACCCGAATGCAATTAACGGAACTTGAAGAAACGATAGCTATAGTCAAGGCGGGGGTAAAAAAACGGACAAAGCATACGTCATATTTTTGCCAATAACGAAGGCAAGCTTTGTTGCGGTTGGAGAACTTTCTACAACTGGGTCGATGAAGGCTTAATTGAAGGTATCGCAAATATTGATTTAAGTCGCAAAGTACGTTATAAGCAGCGCAAAAAGAAAGATGGATCAAAACAAAACATCCCAAGAGAAGCACTTGTTGGTCGCACCTACGACGACTTTGAAAAACTTTCTGAACAGGAAAAACTCTCTGCCGTTGAAGTAGATACAGTAGTTGGACGAAGGGGCATTGACAAGCAAGTGATACTTACTTTGCTGTTCAAACGTTCACGCTTTCAACTGATGTTGTTGCTTGGCGAAAAAGCCGTCGATGATGTAGGCGATGCTATCGATTTGATAGATAGCTTATGCGACGGTAAGTTCAGTGAGATTTTTCCTATTATTTTGCTGGATAGAGGTGGCGAATTTGCGGATCCTGTAAGAATAGAATACAGAAAAGATGGAACACAACGCACCCGCGTTTATTATTGCGATCCTCATCAATCACAACAAAAACCAAAAGCTGAGAAAAATCATAGGGAAATTCGAAAAGTGCTACCGAAAGGTAAAAAAAATTTTGATGCGCTTACGAAGTCTGATATGGCGACATTGATGTCTCATGTGAATTCATATGGTAGGGAGATCCTTAATTGGGCGGCTCCTTATGATATAGCTCAATTTATGCTGCCTAAAACTCTTTTAGATGGCCTGAGCATAGCTCGAATACCAGCCAACGACATTGTTTTAAAACCGCATCTGCTACCACATACGATACTGCAAAAGTAATACACGAAAACTGACGCTTTTCCAAACAATAAAACTTAGATCTGCACCGGACATGCTGACAATATAACGCTTTTCTTGGCCCTTGAGTTTTGCGCTTAGTCCTGCAATTTGAAAAACAGGGGTCTGAGCAGGTGCGTTTAAAATAAGGGCAATCTTCACAAATCTGCTACAATACGTTCACGTTGTATAACTAAGTGCATAAGGGAAACGGCCAAAAAGCTGGGCATTGTAAGACAAAGCGCAAAAGCCCTGCTCACCTTCATAATTCGTGGCACTTGAGATTGCAATCAATCAAGCCCAGAAAATACCCCTGAATTGTACACAATTTCCCCAGGTCATAGTACAATTAGCATAAGAATTTTCCCATGCTGAAAGGGGGTCGCATGGACATCGAAAGGCTGCGCGAATTTGTCTGCTTGGCGCGAACGCTTAACTACCATATGGCGGCCGATCAGTGCTACATCAGTCAGTCGACATTAAGCAAGCACATCGCCTCGCTGGAGCGCGAATTGGGCTGCCCTTTGTTGGTGCGCACCAAGGCCGATGTATCCCTTACAACCTTCGGCGAAACGCTGCTGGAAAACGCCTTGCCCGTCATTGAAAAGTACGACGCCTGCATTGACTCCCTTGATCAGCTCAAAGCAGATAGCGCCTCAAATCTGACCATCGGCTACCTCTACGAAGCCTCCCACAAAGTGCTCACCGCTTTCTACAGCGCATTCCACAAGCGCTTCGGCGACTGCCAGGTGCATATGCGCCGCCTGTCTCCCCCAGACTGCAAGCGCCAGCTGGAAGAAGGCGCAGTGGACCTTGTCATTGACATGGACACCGGCTACGACGACCGCACGCTTTACCGCAAGTTGCCCATCTACTGCGACCGTTACGCCGCAATCGTCTCCCCCATCCACCCCTTCGCCACACGAAAAAGCATCACCTTAGACGATCTTCGCAGCGAAACAATCATAGTGCGCCAGGGCTTCTTCCACGGCCATGACTCGAAATTCCTGCGCGAAGCCCTAAGCGCCGCGCCCTTGGAAGACATCAACTTCAAACCCCTGCTCAGCGACCCCACTGAGCTGCCTTGGTATGTGCACAGCGGCGAAGGAATTGGCCTGGTTGCCAGCCACGTTTTCCAAGGTCTGCATGATCCCACCCTTGTTTGCGTGCCCCTGGAAAACACCAAGCTCAATTTCAACGTAAGCGTCATCTGGATGCAAACGCGAGAAACCCGCACCCTGAAAAAGTTCGTACGCATGTTCAGCGAAATGTCCCAAACCGACGCTTTCCGCGAGTACCTGCCCGCCGGCGCCCTGGCGCCAAACCACTAGGCCGGCAACTCCACAGCACCCACAAACCCACAAGCCCACAAACGAAATGCGTCCGAGAAACCCTCGGGCGCATTCCAATAGAGAGAAGGCTTTCCGCTTCAGAACAGAAAGCCTGGATCCTAAAGTAGCAACGCAGTGAGCTCATTGATGGAGGCCAAATCTTCCAAATGGTCAACCATATCAATGACCTTATCTGCGGTTTCGCGAGAAATCTTACCCTCAACGTTCTTGTAGAACTTGTCCAGAATTTGCTGGCGGCTCATGGGGTTGTGGTAAATGTTACCCAGCACGTTCTCGCAGCGCGCAAAATAATCGGTGCCGTCTTCCATGATGATGTCCACGTTAGCGGTCACGTACTCGTCGGGGTCCAAAGTGGGAGCAATCTCAACCTTAGCCATAACTTCGTTCACCAGCGGATCATCCATAACGGCCTCGGTCATGTGCTCAGGACGTGAGTATTTGATGGCATAGCTACCGCCGGTATTGCCTTTGGTTACCACCCCGCAAAAAAGCAATATTCTCCATTGTTACCGCCGCAATTCGCGGTGGTTTCCGTTTCTAGTACCTTTCTAGCTGCCATGAAGACAATCGGC
>JAQXTF010000121.1 GCA_029219345.1 Eggerthellales bacterium | reverse complement strand
CTTTTTCCTTCCTTGTTTCGCGGGGGTCCCCACCCCTTTGAAGCATCGGTCCGGGTAAAAATACGCGAATATCCATATTACGCGCGTTAAAATACCAGGTCAAGAAAAATTTTTACGAATCATGAAGTTTTTGTGGGATTTTCATAGGTGTAAACCAGGCGGTATGCCGGAGGGCTTCGCTCTCAATCCGGCTCGCAGAAGTCGGCGCAATCCCGCGCTCTTACCCGCGCCTCCCAACGCTCGCTTCGCCCTCTGGCTTCCCACTTGCAGCACCTCTTCAATCCAGGCTACAAAGGTCTGCGTTTTGGCTAATTGGGAGACGTTTTCGGAGATTTTGAAAGAAACAAGTCGAAATCTCCGAAAAATCGATTCCTGAAACTGCCACTTTCGGAGATTTTTTACAAAAGCGGTCAAAATCTCCGACATTATGCCCAACAACATGGCTCATTAAAGGGATAAAGGGACCAATAACCTGATCCGAAAGCACAATTTGTCGGAGACTTTGAAGAAAAGTAAAGAAAATCTCCGAAACAGACCATTTCTTCAGCCCTAATGTCGGAGATTTCGACCAAAAAAGTCTGTTATCTCCTACAGAGAGTCGCGCAAAGCCTTCAGTTTGGCCGCGGTAGAAGAATCAAGACGGCCCAGCACCGTGTTCTTGTAGGCCACCGCAGGCAGCTCGTCCAAGTGGGCATCTTCATAATGCATTTCCATCTCGCGAGAAAAGCCGTTGGCGCTCATACGGTCTATACCGCCGCCAAAAGTGGCGTCCTGAATGCCGGCGTCGCTGGTAACCACGATGCACTCCAGCTCGCGCTCACGGTACTCGCGAGCTATCTTTTCAATGACATGATCTGCAGAAACGCCTACAGGAGAAAAGACGATGCGCACACCGCCAATACGCTGGGGCTGGCCGGTAGAAGCGTAGTTTTGTGCACCGTCGAATACGATGGTGGCGTCAGTGAAATTGGCATTAGCGTAGCTGCCCACATCCTTGATCAGGGCCTCGCGGGCGCGGTTGAAGGCCTCGTGAGTGTAGTCGGGACCAGCAATATCGCGATAGCGCGACCCAGACCGCAGCACGTTGTAGCCGTCAACCAGCAAGTACTTTTTACGCTGTTTTTGAATCATGCCCACGGCGCACGAAGCCTTAGAAGTTCTGGCGCAGCCACTCGTAAGCGCAGGCAGTAAAGGCCTGAGCCACGTTCAGAGAGCCCACCTTGCCCTCCATGGGAAGAGCGCAGGTGAAGTCACAGTTGTCCAGCACCAAGCGGGAAACGCCCTCGTTCTCGTTGCCCATGACCAGGGCAATCTTGCCCTTCAGGTTGGTGTCCCAAATCATGCCGTCAACCTGCTCGCTGGCGGCAGCAACCCAAAAGCCCTCCTTCTTCAAGCGCTCAATGGAGTCGTTCAGGTTGGCCACCTTGGCAACGGGCATGTGAGAAATGGCGCCCGCCGAGCTCTTGTAAGTGGCCGCAGTTACGGAAGCGGCGCGCTTACCAGGGATGATGATGCCGCTGGCGCCCACAGCCTCGGCGCTACGAGCAATGGCGCCCAGGTTGCCAGCGTCGGTAATGTGATCCAAAATGACCACCAACGCGCGCCCATTGTGCTCTTCGGCATAGACAGCGGCAGCGTTAGTGATGTCGCGGGTGCCCACGTACTCAAAAGGCTTGGTCGCAGCCATAACGCCCTGATGAGAGCCGCGTTCGCTCATGTCATCCAGCTTCTTCTTAGGCACCTTGCGAATCTCAATGTTGCGCTGGCGAGCCTTGCGCTCAATGTCACCAATCAGGGAGTCGCGCTTCACGTTGTCGGCCATGAGGATGTACTGCAGGGGCACCTCGGTGCGCAGAGCTTCGATCAACGGGCGACGGCCTTCAATATAGTCAGTCATGAAAATCTCTTTCATCAGGGTTCGGTGTTGTGGGTGTATTGTACCCCATAAGTCCAGCTAGCGCCCTTACAAGGCCAAATTGGGGTGTCCCGTCACACGAGGTCCACCAAATTTGGTGGCATGGGCGTCCAAAAGGAAGGCAACCGCAGCGCCATGGCCTGCCCGCTTGGCGGCCTCAATGGCCTCCAGATAGCTTGCGGCTTCAAAGGGATCGGCGGCCTGCACCGATTCATCCGCCAGCAAAAGCCGCAGCTCATCAAGGCAGTTCTCCCGGGCCAGCACCTCAAGCACGTGGGGAAGCTGCGCCACCAGCTGCAGCTGGCCGCGCCGCTGGAAAAAACCCACCGCAAAGCCCGTCACCGCAGGTAGCGTCTGCATTGCCTCCCAGCAGCCAAGGGCCGCCTGGGGCTCTGCCGCCAAAGCGCACAGGGCCGAAGCCGGCCGCGCGCCCGCCTTCAGGTACGCCGCAGCGTAGCCTTCGCCGCTGGCCCCGCAGGAAATCACCAGCTCGGTAAGGGGAAGACTCCCCCGCTCCACCGCCGCCTTCAGAAGCCAGTTCAAATGGGTCTGGTCAAAGCAGCTTTCTTCCACCAGGCGCTGCGCCAAGTGGGACGCCCCTACGCGCACGGCGGAAAGACACAGGTGGAAGCGGTCGGAATGATCAAAAACCCCCTGGTCAAGCAGGGAATTGATGGCGTCGATGCTGGGATTACCACCCGTTAGGGCCACTTCGGCGGTCTCCGCGCGCAAGCGCTCGCGATGAAGCAGCGCCGGAACCTGGGCCGCAGCGCCGTATCGCAAAGCCACCCCGGCATGGGTGAAATCCATGGCCTCCGCCGGCGTCCACGGCGCATCAACCGCGCAAGGCGCCACCACTATGGCGGGGCGCACGCCAATGCAATCCAGCGACGCGTGAAATCCGTTGTAGTCCACAAACCCCTGCTCAGCCACGGTGGCCGCTGCAAACTGATGACCACCGGGAGCCCGCAGCCACCACCAGCGGGTAGAATGAGCACGCTGGGCGTAGGGCGTCAGCTGCGCCTGGCGCATGGCGTCGGCATCGAAAAGGCGTTGCGCCTGGTCAAGGCCAAGGCAAAACACGTAATCCTCAGTATCGCCGCCGCCCAACACCTTACGGAAGGCGTTGTTGTTCTCGGCTTCGCAATGCTCCAGCATCAGCCGCTGACGTTCCTGGGGCGAAAAAGCGCGGGGGGCAAACACCCCATTGAGCCACTGGCGCAGATTGCAATTCTGCCACGTGATGTTGCCCCGAGAATCGTGGTAGCTGCGACACTCGATGATGTCGCGCGTCAGCAGCAGGGCGCTGCCGTCGTCGCGCACCTCAAGCACGCGCCAATGCAGCGGCAGGCTGGGTCCCTCCAGCTTTTGGGGCCACGATCCGAAGGGTATGATGTCACCAACACGCATGTTTTCGCAGGTCCAGCCTTAGTCAACCGCGTACGAGGGGCCTTGAGCAATCTTCAGTTCCTCTTCAGCGCGCATCGCCTCCACCGCCTGCATCAGGTCAAGCCCGCGCTGGGCGAAAAGCAGGCTCTTGTTGTGCTTGATGAACTGGTCGGAGCCGTATTCGCTGACGAATTTGATGAGCAAAGAGTCAGAAGAAAGCTTGGTCACCAAAATGAGCGCCTCTTGGGCATCGGCGCCGAACGTAGCATCCACGAAGACGAAAGCGTTATCCAAGGCCGCCAGGGCCTCGTCGGCCACGCGGCTCTGATCTGCAACTTCATCGTTAAAAGCGGCCTTTGCGGCCTCAAAAGCATCCGCTGCGCCCAGTGCGGCGCCACGGGCAACCGCTGCCACCGCAGCGCGCAGCACGCGAAGTCGCTCAGCCTTCACCGCTTCCACGGATGCCACCTGGCCCTTGGCACGGGTGCCCACCGTGGTTGCCGCGGCAACCTGGCCCATGTAGGCCGCCAACTGCTCAGCAGCAACGTCAAAACTGCTGTTCAGAAGCTCATCCTTGCAAGCAAGCAGGTCTTCGCGCACCAGCTGCAGCGCCTCTTCGCGCTCAATGGCATCATGCACGCGGCTCAGCAGCGAATCTTGCAGCATGCCCATAAGCGCCACGCGCTCGTCAAAGCGCGCCTCGCGGGCACGATCGCTGGCCATGCCGGCTTCTTCGCCCTCCAAAATGTCACTGACGCAGTAATCGTCCTGATACTTGCGGAACAGCTCGTAATAGGAGGCGAACTCGCGCGCCGTCTGATCGTCCTGCAGATACTGGCGAATGAGGTCTTCGTCCACCTCAAGCTGCTCAACTTCGTAGGCCTGCAGCATGCGACTCAGATCTTCCCAACCGCGGGCGGTCACCAGGCGCGTTCCCTGAATGCTGGCCTGCACCTTGTAGAAGCTGGCAGGCTTGCTCTCCAGAAAGGTGGTCACCGCGGGATGCACCCCATGAGCGGTGGCGTATTCCTGCCACACCTTCAGGTCGGGCTCCACGTCAATGCGCTTCAGGCGGTCCATCATGGCGGGGTCGAACTCGCGGGCGGCGCGGTTGTACTCCGGCGGGTTACCTGCGGTCACAATGATCCAGCCCTCGGGCAGCTCATGCATACCAAAGGTCTTGTATTGCAGGAATTGCAGCATGGCGGGAGCCAGGGTTTCCGACACGCAGTTGATTTCGTCCAAAAACAGAATTCCCTGGTCAACGCCACTTTCTTCCTGAGCGCGATACACTGCGCCAATAATCTCGCTCATGGTGTATTCGCTCACGCTGTAATCAACGCCGCCGTAGGTGCGATGCTCAATGAAAGGCAGGCCCAGGGCGCTTTGGCGCGTGTGATGGGTGATGGAGTAGCTGACAAAATTGATGTCCAGGTCCTGGGCAATCTGGGCCACGATAGCCGTCTTGCCCACGCCCGGAGGGCCAAACATCACCAGGGGGCGCTGCATGTGGAAGGGAATGCGATAGCTGCCGCGGACGTCGCGGGACAGGTACGCCTGCACGGCGCCACGAATCTGCTTCGTTGCCTGGGCGATGTTCATGTTCATACTCCTATCAATCTCGGCGCTATCCTTGCGCCGCGTTGCTCAACACATCTTGGTTCATAACCACCTGCATGGCCCAAGGGGGCACCTGCTCGGGGCGATAATTCTCATCGAAAAACACAAAGGCGGTGCGATAGCTGGGTATCCACTCGGGATAAGTGCCCCAGCCGTCGGTAAAGTACAAAAGACCACCCAAATTATCAAGTTCCCCCTGTTCAACAAGGGAATCAACGTATTCAAAAGCAGGACGAAAATCAGTTCCGCCGCCGCCATAAAGGCGCATGCTGCGGCCCCAGTCGCGCATTTCGTCCATGCTGGTAATCTTATCATCCGACTGAACGCTGGCATCACACTGGATGATGCGCACCTGTACTTGCTCATGGAAGCACTCAGAGCTTTTTAGAATATCAAAGGTGGTGTCAACAAAGCTGCGCACAATGTCGCCCTGCACGCTGCCCGAGGTGTCAATGACAATAACAAACTGCTTGATGCGTTTTTCTTCGCGATACTCCAGGGGTTCAACCAGGGGCATATCCTTGTACAGCCGCAGGCCATAGGTGTAGAAAACGTAGTCGAATTCATCGTCGGACACACGCATGACCTCGCCCAGTGCGGCGAAACGACGCAAGAAGGCGCGATAGTCCACCGGGCGCGCCGTGGTTTGCTCCAAATCGGCCACAAACCCCGAAAACGCCGAGGCTTTATCCTTGGCGTACGTCTGCAGATTCACCGACAAGTTGGTGGCAACCTTGGCCCATTCTTCCCGTAGAGCCGCCACATCGGTGCCCGGCTTCAGGCGCAGATCCATGCCAGCTCGCTGACTCAAATACGACTCCTTGCCGGTACCTGCTCCTTCGCCCTGAGCGCGAGCCGAAGCCTGGCCGGTTGAGGGCGTGGTTCCCGGATCGGTGGCCTGGTCATTGGGGCGATTGACGCCCGGCGCCTCTTGGTCGGGGGCCTGGCGCACCGCACCCTCGCGGGGCAGTGCCTGGTCGATAGTGCCGCTTTCCTGAGGGTTGGCGCTTTCGGCGGTATCCTCCTGGGGGTCAACAGGCGACATTTCATCAGCCGCGCCATCGGGGCCTGCGTCCAAATCATCGGGAGCGGGCACATCCTCCTCGCAGGAGGCGTTTTCGTCGGGGGTCATGTTCTGACCCTGACCCGCTGTGTTCTGCTGCTGCAAGTTCGGGTCGCCCTCAGCGTCCTTGGGCGCGCCAGCCGGCGGCTCTTGGTCGCCCTTGATGTTGCTGCGGTCTTCTTCTTCCCCCTCTTCCGTCTCGTCAGAGGAAAGCCCCTGGTCAACCGTAGGAGGAGCATACCAGCACAGATGCTCATCAGAAGTGAAGAGCATCTCCCACACCGGCATCATGTTTTCCCACTGCCCGCTGGCCAGGCGATGATAGATTCTTTCCGCCGTGGCGCGGCAGCCCAGCTGGTCTTCCACCCACGAAAGGGTGCGCGCTATGGACGAACCGCGAGGCTCTTCGCGGGGACCCAGCACCTCTGCCACCACCCGTTCCGCGGCCATATCGGCGGCTATGTTCCACCAGTCAGCATTGATGGATTGGCCCACAAAGGGATGCAGAAACACGCAGTGGACGGCGCTGTGAAGCAAATCGTGCTTGGGAGATTTGCCGCCTGAAGTGCGGAAATTGGCCATAACGGCGCCGGCATCAAAGCCCATAGTCTGACCATTGGTGGTGAACTGCCTGAGCTCCTTAGGGGCCGAAAGGGAGCCTTCCATGGGAGCGGGCTGCTCCGTAAGGCGCCCTATCACCTCAGCCAGAAAGGGGTTTTCCAGCAACACCTCGGCCTTGGCCAGGTTGATAATCTGCAAGGCAAGCTGATCTCGTTGGGTGTACTGCTGCACGGAAATCCTTTAGAAGAGGGCAAAACTTCGCCGCTATTATATCGCATGACACAAAAAGGGAAGGGCCTATGACCCTTCCCTTCTCAATGCCACTTACAGAAGCTCGAGTTTAGAGCTTCACAACGTTGCTGGCCTGTAGCTTGCCATCGCGACCGGTGACGACGTCAAAAGAAACAGCCTGGCCCTCATCAAGAGTCTTGTAGCCGTCCATCTGAATCTCAGAGAAGTGAACGAACAGGTCTTCGCCACCAGCCTGAGAAATGAAGCCGTAACCCTTCTCGGGGTTGAACCACTTTACCGTACCTTCTGCCATTTCGGATCCTCTTTCATTTTCCGCACGCGCGGAGATCTTACTTGCCCCCGCAAAGGAGCGACGCCAACTTACTCTTGAAGCGTCAAATTGCATATTACGCTATTTATTTGCACGAATATGTTGGAAATGGCTGATTTTTTTTGAATTGTAACAAGAAAATATTGTGCTCAACTAATTGTTGCTTTCCTCCAGCTCAATCGGCACTTCTGCCAAATCGAAACCAAATGTTTCCGCAATACTCTGAGCCTGTCCCAAACGTAGTTCAGCAAGGTAGCCGTCGCCGGCTTCCTGCAAATATTGGGCCTCCAAACGAAGGCTGTAAGCAATATAAACAGCCAATTTGGGATCAACGCCCGAAAGCTGCATAACGGCCGCAATGGATTCGGGGCCCATGGCCAAAAGCACCGAAGCATCAATATCCAACACGCTGTTCAGTGCGGTTTCCAAAGAATCGGCGGCCTCTTGCGGGTCAACATTTTCCTTGGTGCGAGTGCGGATAATGGCCTCTACAAACTGGGCGATCATTTGCACCAGATAATCTCGCTGAAGCACGACGTTTCCTCTCTACAGTTTCTCAGGCACCGGCAGGCCCAAATGCTCATAGGCGCGAGCAGTTGCCTGGCGGCCTTTGGGGGTACGAATAAGCAAGCCCTGCTGAAGCAAGAAGGGCTCATACATATCTTCCAACGTGCCCGGATCTTCGGAAAGCGCCGAGGCCAAAGTGGAAAGACCCACGGGCTTGCCTCCAAAGCGCACGGTAAGAAATTCCAGAATGCGGTTGTCCACCGAATCAAGACCCAAGCTGTCAACCTGGAAAAACGAAAGGGCTTGAGCGGCAGAGTCTTCGGTAATACGGCCTTCGCCGCGCACCTGAACCCAGTCGCGAACACGCTTGAGCAGGCGATTGGCCAAACGGGGGGTACCACGGCTGCGGCGCGCAATCTCAAAAGCACCTTCGGTGGTAATGTCAACATCAAGCAAAGCGGCAGAGCGCAGCACAATAGCTGCCAGCTCATCGGGAGTGTAGTACTCCAGGTGGAAAGCCATACCAAAGCGGTCGCGCAAGGGACCCGCCAACAGGCCCGACCTGGTGGTAGCGCCAATAAGAGTGAAGCGGGGCAAATCCAGGCGAATGGATCGGGCCGCCGGGCCCTTGCCCACCACGATGTCCAGGGCAAAGTCTTCCAAAGCAGGGTACAAAACCTCTTCGACCATTTTGTTCAGGCGATGGATCTCATCAATGAAAAGCACATCACCCTCTTCCAAGTTGGTCAGCAACGCAGCCAAATCACCCGTGCGGGCAATAGCGGGACCGCTGGTGGTGCGCAAGTTTGCGCCCATTTCGTTGGCCACAACCGCCGCCAGCGTGGTTTTGCCCAAACCCGGAGGGCCTGCAAAAAGAAGGTGATCAACAGGATCTTTGCGCTGCTTGGCGGCTTGGATGAGCACCGAAAGCGCATCTTTCACCTTGCTCTGGCCCAGATATTCGTCCAAATGCTTGGGACGCAGGCTGCGGTCATATACCAGGTCATCTTCTTGAAGGGTGGCGCTCATGGTGCGATTCTCCCCCGCACCACGACCACCAGAGCCCGCGCCAAAAGACTCGGCCTCAAATACCATGCCTTCTATTTCTACATCTTTATTCATAGGCACCATTTTCACCCATCAGAAAGCAGCCGTCTATTACAAAAAACTCAAGCGTTTCAAAGCATGCTGCAGCAGGGTCGATTCGCCAGCGCCTTCGGGCGCGCCCTTCAGGGCCAAATCGATTTCCGCCGTGGTAAAGCCCATGGACAGCAAGGCGTCGCGCACGCCGTTATCGGCAGGAGCAGCGGGGGCAGCCTCAGCCTGGCCCAGGCGCAGCTGCGCAGCGTTCATCTCAAAAGAGCCCTTCAGGTCAAGGATGATGCGGGAAGCCGTCTTCTTGCCAATGCCGGGAATCTTGGATACGCGGGCAACGTCTTCCGCAGCAATGGCGGTTACCAAATCATCGGGCGAGAAGTACGAAAGGGCGGCCAGCGCAACCTTGGGACCCACGCCCGACACGCCGATAAGCTTCTCGAACAGGGCTTTTTCGCCCTCGGTGGAAAAGCCGAAGAGCGCCATGCCGTCGTCGCGCACCTGCATGTAGGTGAGCACCGTGGCGGGCATGCCCACATCGGGCAGCGCAGAGAGGCTGGTCAGCGACATATTCACCTCAAAACCTACCCCGTTCACATCAAAGTATGCCTTGGAGCTGGACTTCATGGCAACAATGCCTTTCAGAAATGCAATCACGAAAACCTCTTCCCTGTTCTATTTTCCCGACAAGCGTCCGTTATGAGTGGTATAGCAAATTGCAGCAGCCAAAGCGTCAGCTGCGTGATCAGGCTTAGGAATTTGCTCCAGGCCAAGAATCTGCTGAACCATATACTGCACCTGCTCTTTTTCAGCCGCGCCAGTGCCTACAACCGCCATCTTGATCTGCTTGGGCGTGTACTCGCCCACCTCAAGGCCGCCCTGGGCGCAAGCTACCAGCGCTGCGCCGCGTGCCTGCCCCGTGGCAAAAGCAGCGGTAATGTTCTGGCCAAACCACACGGTTTCAACGCCCACCGCGCAAGGCTCAAAGCGGGCAACCACGGCGCCAATCTGCTGACAAATCTTCAATAAGCGCTGCTCAAGAGGCAAATCGGTATCGCTGGAGATGCAGCCATAGGCCACGCAGCTTAAACGCGAACCTCGCTGGCACACTACGCCCCAGCCGGTATTCGCCAGGCCCGGGTCAATACCCAGTATGTAGCGCTCTTGCGGCAATACGCAGCCCGCCTTCCCTGTGCTCACAATTCGACGGCAAAGAGACAGCCGAAACGCGTGATTCGGGCCGGCCTCTCCGCGCGAACGATTTGGCGCAAGCTCTATTGCTTTAGTCGAACATCGCAAAATAACAAACACTTGTTCGCATATAATAGCATACGCCTTGCATTTAGCAAGAATCATGCTGGCAAAACCACTCATATTTTCCCGCCCGCATCATTGTCAAATCACTCCACCCTTTAGCAACAAAAACGAAGGCGACCCCGGGAGCAGGTCAGCCCGGGGTCGCCTTGCAGGAAGGAAGGACCATCAACAGGGGCATAAGATCCCCTGTCGGCAATCTTATGCCCAGGCTCCGTAATGCACGAAGCGCTGGATGGCGAAGGCGTCAACCGCGTCGATGGCGTCGTCGCCGTTGACGTTGGCGGCCCACAGCAGGGTCGCGTGCGTCCAACCAGTCGGAAGCGCCAGCGCGGCGTAATCCGCGCCGTAGGCGCCGGTCGCCATGTCGTAGACCACCTGGGCGTCCACGATGTTCACGCGGCCGTTGCCGTTCACATCGCCCAGCGTGGCATCCGCCAGCACGTCGAGCGTCGCGACGCCGCCCATGGTCGCCTGGTAATCCAGGGAGTCGCCCGCGATGGCGGCGGTGGCGTCCTTCACGCTAACAGTCGCGGCATCGGCGGCCTTCAGCGCCTTGAGCGTGGCGGTGGCGACCACGATGCCGCCCTGCGCGTCAGCCGCGGCCTCGTTGCCGTAGAAGCTGAACAGGGCTTCAGCAGCGCCCTCGGCCGGCAAGAACGACGCGCCCTCGGACAGGCCCGCGCCCTTCGTAACGCTCACCAGCTCGAACACGGCAGGGTTGAAGTCCAGCGTGCCGGACAGCGCCGCAACGCCGTCGTTCGCGGCAACGGAAACATTCACTGTTACGGTGTCGCCCACCTTAATGGGGTCGGCGGCAGAAACAGAGGTCGATACCTTGAAGTAGCTCAAAGCTTTACCCAGCTTGTAGGAGTCTGCGCCCAGCGGATCATCAGTACGGTTAAGACCCGCTTTCCAGTTGCAGCCGCTCACGGGCGGGCAGCCAGAAGTGCCATTTTCGGTATTGAAAACAACGGTGCCTTCCATAACAGTAGGATTCTCGAAGTTGGTATCCAGGTACTTCAAGAAGCCGATAACACCTTCGGCGCCGCAATCAATCGAATAAAGGTTTCCAAAAATGCTATCCATGGCGTTCAAGCTGCAAAGATAACCGATGATTGCGCCTACGTTCCTTGTACCAGAAACTTTACCGGTAAACGTGTTGTTGCTGATGGAGCCAGCTACATTGCTCCAGGTTTGAGCGGCATATTCGTCGCCGCCCAGGATGCCGCCCACGTTGCTGCTTCCGGAAACAGTGCCGGTAACCGTGCAGCCGACGATGGTGGGGCGTCCGCCGTTCGGGGCGGTTTGGTTGCTGTAGCCGCCGCCAACGATGCCGCCAACGTTCGAGCTTCCTTCGACAATTCCGCCGAAGGTGCAGTTAATGGCAGCGCATTCTCCCATGGCGTTGTCGGGCGTTCCAATAAGGCCGCCCACGTATCTTGTTCCTTTGACGGTTGCGTAGCTCACGCAGTTTTCAACGGTGCCTATCATGCGCCCGCCAATAGAGCCGATGTACGGCTGGTCGCCATCGCATCCGATGACAACGCCTTCTTCAATGGTGCAATTACGCACAGTAGCGACAAAGCCCGCAGAGCAACCTGCGAAAGGGTTTGTGGTGATGTTGCCGCCCAGCAGGCCCGACTTCACCACGTTCGAGCCTGCTTTCAGCGTTACGTTGTCGATGATAACGGAGCTGCCCGAAAGACCCACGCCTTCCAGATTGTTGACCAGGCCGTAGCCATCAATGCGCTCGCCGTAAACGTTGAGGTTCTTGACGATAGCGCCCCAAACGTATCCGATCAGCGGTTTTTCGCCTGCAGGTACGGTCACGGTGTATCCAGCGCCGTCGATGGTGCCCCTGAAGGCGTTCAGATTCTTGCCCTTATTGATGTCAATCGAGCCGTCTTTGGTGCACCCGATAGGCGCCCAGTTCTCGGGCAAGGTGATATTGGCGGTCATGCGGAAGAAGGTGCCTTCGGTGACGAATCCCGCAGTCACTAATTGGCTCAAGTTCTGCAGGTCGGCGGCGCTGCTCAGAAGGTAGGGATCCTGCTCGGTTCCGCTTCCCGCAAACGACGGGGAAACAATGGAGACGGGATGCTTCACGCTCAGGCCGTTATAGGTGATTGTCACCTCGGTTTCGTTTGTCAGGCCGCCGCTGGGCGAAACGGTGTAGTATTTGGAGTCTTTGACGGTGCGCGTTGAACCATCGGCGTAGCTTGCCAAAAGCTGCAGACCGGTCGTGTCGAACGTTTGGCCTTCAAGGTAGTACGGCGTTTGCGCAGGCTGAGCAATTTCCAGTGCCTGTGGTACGCGATCGTTGCTTACGTATTCCATGCAGCGCTCAAGCTTTTGCACAAGCTCCGCGGGGATTTGCTGTTTATCCTCTTCGCTCAAGTTCGAGTAGTTTCGGTACACCTTCGTAACGGTGTCGGTGTCATCGGGCCATACGAGCTCGTCGGGATTAAGGGCTTCGATTTGGCTTTTGACGGCATCAACGCTGAACTTGTCCACAATCTCAAACGTTACCGTGTACGTGGTTTCTTCTTCGGTCTTCTCGTTCAGAAGATGGATGCTCATCTTCGTTTTGTTGTTGACTAAGTCGAGCTTTGTCTTCGACCAGGCCAAGGCCATTGCCATGCTTGATGCTTTATCCGTGATGAACGGCTCGTCGTCAACGTATATATCTGACTTGCTGTTTGAGGGAGCGTATGCGAAGCTCTTGAGGATATTCACAGCACTCGTGCCTGCGGGCTTTACGCTTTCCGTGCCGGGACTCACATACACGGCGTAATTGCGGCACGTGTCCGACAGTCCTGTCTCGCCGGTGCGATCCCCCTGGTCGTCAAGCTGGAAAAGCGTTCCCTCGGGGTGGTCGTAGTACATCATCATCTGGTCAAATGCAGGGGTGCCCGCAAAGTTCAGGGCTGTCATCTTCGGTGCGGTGGCGCTGGGCTGCGCGGGCTCGCCCACCTTCACGGCGAACGTGTAGGCCACCGTATCGGCGGCGTCGTTCGCGGCGTCCAGGTTGTCGTAGCCGCTCTTCACGGTAATGGTGGCGCCGTCGGTCACGGGAACGTCCGCCGTGCGCTTGTACAGGGTGTCGCCCGCGAACGTGCGCACCTGGTAGCTCTTGTTGGCGGCGGTGGGCGTCACCTTCACCGACGTCGTGCCCTCGGGCACGGTCAGGGTGTAGGAGTGCTCGGATGCGCCGAAGCTCTTGTCAAGCGTGCCGGCGGAGAACTCGATGGATTTGAGCGTCCGGTCCGTGTTGTTCGGGTTGCCCAGATCGTACATGGTGCAGGTGTACATCACGCGGATCTCGTCGCCGGCGGCAAGCTTGCCGTTGGCTACGGTGTAGGCCTTGAAGCCCTCGTTGGTGAACCAGTCGTTCAGGGTGCCCATCCAGCCGGAATGGCCCTTGCCCTCCGGGTCGTGGCCGTCGCC
>JAQXTF010000120.1 GCA_029219345.1 Eggerthellales bacterium | reverse complement strand
CGTTATGAGCAACATTCAGTACGTTCGCGACAGTTTGTAGTATTGCTGCTTGTACGCGCTTTGTAGTTTGCCTGTTGTAATATGCTTTGAGGGCGCGCTTTTGAGAGCGCTTTTATCTGCATAAATACTACAAGCGGCACCACAATGGGCGCCACTTGTAATGATGAAAATTTCTGTTTATTCCCCGTCGAATAATTCGGTAGAGAAATAGCGCTCGCCAGTGTCGGGGAGCAGAGTAACAACGGTTTTGCCGGGCCCAAGTTTGCGTGCGAGCCTGCGTGCTGCAGCTACATTAGTGCCGCTTGAAACACCAACCATCAAGCCTTCTTGACGAGCAAGGGCACGTGCGGTTTCAAGTGCTTCTTCATCGCTGATAATGCAAATATCGTTATAGATTTCTTGGTCAAGAATAGCTGGAATTAAGCCATCGCCAATGCCCATTTGAAGGTGTGTGCCAATGCCGCCGCCCGAAAGAATAGCGGCGTTTTCTGGCTCAACTGCCCAAATTTCAATGTTGGGGTAGAGGCTTTTAAGGGTTTGCCCAATGCCTGAAATGGTGCCGCCTGTGCCAATGCCGCTACAAAAGCCATCAATGGGGCCTTCCACTTCTTCGCTAATCTCTAATGCTGTGTGATATTTATGGGCATAAAGGTTGTCGATGTTTTCGAATTGCTGAGGAACGTATACGTGTGGGTCTTCAGCTGCGAGCCTGTTCGCGGTGTCGATGCATTCTTGGATGCATTTTCCAATGTCGCCCTCGTCATGGATAACAATAACTTCTGCCCCGTAGTGGCGCACCAATTTCCTGCGTTCAACAGAAACGCTGTCGGGCATGATGATGATTGCCTTGTAGCCTTTTACTGCAGCTACCAGTGCAAGGCCAATGCCTTGGTTGCCGCTGGTGGGCTCAACAATAATTGAATCTTTGTTGATTTCGCCGCGCTCTTCGGCAGCTTGAATCATTTGGTATGCGGTACGAGTTTTGACGCTTCCGCCAACATTGATGCCTTCAAACTTGGCAACAATTTGTGCTGCGCCTTCTTCGCAAAAACTATTAAGACGAATGAGGGGCGTGTGGCCCATCGCTTCGAGCACGTTGTTGTAGATCATTGTTCCTCCTTTTGCCGTTTGCCTAGTGTAGCACTCTTTTGCACTTTTTCGTCAATGTTGCGGTAAGACGCGAAACAGAGCACGTGATTATGTGGGAAAACAGCGTGTTTGGGGCAGTTTACCGCTTGAACTGCTCTGTTCACGAAAACGAAGTGACCAAAACCTTGATACGTCTTAAAATAGGCAGGCTATTTTCTTTTCGCTAAGAATGCCGTGCGAAAAGGAAATAGCTTGGTAATGTTCACTGACACAAGGAGGTTTCACGTGACTACAACAGTCGCATGGCTGGCTCCCTTATGCGCATTGATTGGCATTTGTGTAGCTGGTTACCTTGGTTCTTGGGTTTTGAAGCAAAACCCTGGTCCAGACAAGATGAACAGCATCTCTTTGAAGATTCAGCAGGGTGCAAAGGCATTTTTGTTTGCTGAATACAAGTTGCTCATCATCTTCATGATCGTAGTAGCAGTTATTATGGCTGTTGGCCTTGGCTTCAAAGATGGAGTTTGGACAACATCTGGCATTATTACTGCGCTTGCGTTTATCACTGGTGGCGTTCTTTCCGCTGCTGCAGGTTATGTGGGTATGCACGTTGCTACTCGTGCTAACACCCGTACCACCTATGCTGCAGAAGAATCCATCGCAAAAGCACTCAACGTAAGCTTTAAATCTGGCTTGACCATGGGTCTTTGCGTTGCTTCTTTCGCATTGATGGGCCTTTCTCTTTGGTTGATCGTTTTGGTATTCAATAATATCGACATCACCAATCTTGACGCTCAATGGCAGCTCATTCACGACAACGTTGGCATGGTAGAAGGCTTTGCAACTGGTGCTTCTGCTGTTGCTTTGTTTGCTCGTGTTGGTGGCGGTATCTACACCAAGGCTGCAGACGTAGGCGCCGACTTGGTAGGTAAGGTAGAAGCTGGTATTCCTGAAGACGACCCACGTAACCCTGCTACCATTGCAGACAACGTAGGCGACAACGTAGGCGACGTTGCTGGCATGGGTGCCGACTTGTTTGAATCCTACACTGGCTCCATTTTGGCTCCAACCATTTTGGCTGCAACCTTTGGCGCTTTGGGTGGCTACTTCAACGGTGTTGACTTCATTTGGGCAATCATCGTTCCTGTTACCATTGCTGCTTTTGGTATTCTTACTTCTATCATCGGTTTGTTTGCTGTTCGCACCAAGGAAGGCGCAGAGCTTCACAAGGCTTTGAACCGTGGCACCTATGTAGCTGCAGTTATTGAAATCTGCATCATCCTTGCAATCTTTGCTATGTGGAACAGCCAAACCACCGAATCTTCGCCAATCTTCTTGTTTGGCTCTGTTATTTGCGGTTTGGTTGCTGGTCTTGCTATTGGTAAGATCACCGAATACTTCTGCTCCGACAAATACACCCCAGTTCACAAGATTGCTGAAGCTGCAGAAACTGGTGCAGCTACCGCAATTATCGAGGGTCTTGGCACGGGTATGAAGTCCACCATCGCACCTATCGTTTTGTTGGCTTTGGCTATTGTTGGTGCTTTCACGTTTGGTAACATGGCATTCCCGAACGCAGAAGGTGTTATTGCTGTTGGTCTTTACGGCGTAGGTTTGGCTGCAACTGGTATGCTTTCTAACACCGCTATCACCATTGGTGTTGACGCATACGGCCCCGTAGCTGACAACGCTGGCGGCATCGCCGAGATGGCTGGTCTGCCCGAGGAAATCCGCGATCGTACCGACTCCCTGGACGCTGTGGGTAACACCACTGCTGCCATCGCAAAGGGCTTCGCAATTTCTTCCGCTGGCCTGGCTGCTATCTCCCTGTTCGTTTCTTATCAGGCAACCATGAGCCACATGCTCCCCGGCTTCAGCCTGACCCTGACCAACCCCATCATTGTTGCTGGTATCTTCATCGGCGCTATGATGCCCTTCATGTTCGCTGCTCTGACCATGGGCGCTGTTTCCCGCGCTGCTCACGCAATGGTTGAGGAAGTTCGTCGTCAGTTCCGCGAGATCCCTGGCATTATGGAGTACGAGAACGAGCCCGAGTACGACAAGTGCGTTGGCATTTCCACCACTTCCGCTCTGAAGGAAATGATGCTTCCTGGCTGCCTGGCAGTAGTTGTGCCTATCATCATTGGCTGCTTCAGCCCCGAGATGCTGGGTGGCTTCCTGGCTGGTGCTGTTGCTACCGGTATGCTGCTGGCTATGTTCATGTCCAACGCTGGTGGCGCTTGGGACAACGCTAAGAAGTACATCGAGCAGGGCCACAACGGCGGCAAGGGCTCTGAGGCTCACAAGGCTGCAGTTGTTGGCGACACCGTTGGCGACCCCTTCAAGGATACTTCTGGTCCTTCCATGAACATTCTGATCAACCTGATGACCATCATCGCGCTGACCTTCAGCCCCCTGTTCATCGCTGTTCAGGCACTGCTCTAATTTAAATCCACCATTTGTGGCATTCAGATGCGCCGTCCTTTGGGGCGGCGCATTTCTTTTATGGCCAGGTGATATACTGCAATAAATGTTGTGAAAGGACTCATTATGGCTGCAGAACTGCATATGGAGAATTTGCCTCGCTCTTTGGAACTGATATATCGCGATGATCATGCCTGCTTGCGTTATTTGGATCAGCGCTTGCTGCCGGGTGAGCTGTTGGTTGCCGAAACCGAGCAGTGGCGAGAAGTCGTCGATATCATTAAGACCTTGGCGGTTCGTGGTGCGCCGGCTATTGGCATTGCGGGCGCAGCAGCCATTGCCCTTTGGGTAGAAAATGAAGCCGTTATCGTCAATGACGATGATTTTGAAGAGGCCCTAGGACTGGTAGCAAAGGAAGTTTCAGAAGCTCGACCTACCGCTGTTAATTTGAAGTGGGCGGTGGACAAAACCGTGGAATACGTTCTTTCTTTGCTGGAAGATGGCTATCCTCTTGAGCAGATGGGCTCAAAGGTGTGCCTATATGTGCAAGAGTTGACGGCTGAAGATGAGCGCATCAATCGCGCTATTGGTGAACATGGTGCTGATCTTATCCCGGAAGACGCAAGAATACTCACTCATTGCAATGCTGGCAGCTTGGCTACTTCCTTCTACGGTACCGCGCTGGGTGTTGTGTATACGGCGGCTTCTCAGGGCAAGGTGCAGCACGTGTATGCTGATGAGACCCGTCCCGTAGGGCAGGGGGCTCGTTTAACGGTGTGGGAGCTTGCTCAGGCGGGCGTTCCCGTTACTCTGAACTGCGATAATATGGCCGCAACTCTTATGGCGCAAGGCAAGGTTGATTGCGTTATCGTTGGCGCCGATCGCATTGCGGCCAATGGTGACACGGCCAACAAGATTGGCACCTACGGATTGGCGGTGTTGGCAAAGCATCACGGGATCCCCTTCTATGTAGCGGCGCCTCTTTCCACCTTTGATTTTTCCTTGGCAACGGGGGAGTGCATCCCTATTGAGCAGCGCGCTGCAGAAGAGGTGCTGCCCCAGCCTATTGCGGGCGTGGAGGTATTTAACCCAGCTTTTGATGTGACCCCAGCGGAGTTGATTGCCGCTATCATTACTGAAAAGGGTGTGTTTAAACCCTCTGAACTGGGTAAACTGCAGTAAGGAGGCCGCCTGTGAAGGTTTTGACAAAAGAACAGTACAGCGAAAACCTTGATCAGGTGCTTTCGCCCGAGGCGGCCCATTGGGCCCCTGGTTTGACCAAGGATGCTTTACGCAATCCCTATCAAAAAGATCGCGACAAAATTCTTCATTCCAAGAGCTTTCGCCGCCTGTCCCATAAGACCCAGGTGTTTCTTGCTGCCGAAGGCGACCATTTTCGCACGCGCCTGACCCATACCCTGGAAGTATCTCAGATTGCACGTACCATTGCTCGTGCGTTGGGCCTTAGCGAAGATTTGACTGAAGCAATTGCCCTGGGACACGATTTGGGACATACCCCCTTTGGGCATACGGGCGAGGAGGCATTGCGCCATTGCGTTGCTGCCACTTTGCGTCTTGATCCCGGCTCTGAACAGGTGAAAGAGCTCTACAGGCATAACGTGCAAAGCGTGCGCGTTGTTGAGGTTATTGAAAACGGCGGCAAAGGCTTAAGTCTTTCCGAAGAAACCAAAAATGGCATTTTGCGCCATACGGGTAGCGTAAAGGCGGTTACCATGGAAGGCCGCATTGTGGCCACGGCTGATCGCATTGCGTATGTGAACCATGATATTGATGATGCTATTCGAGCGGGTTTGCTTTCTGAACACATTTTGCCTGAAAGCACCAAGCAAATTCTGGGCACTTCCCATGCCCAGCGCATTGAAACTTTGGTTACAGATATGGTGAAAACCAGCGCCCAAACAGGTGATATTTCCTTGAGCCAACCGGTAGCTGACGCCATGATGGAGCTTCGAAGCTTCCTCTTTGATTACGTGTACAAATCTCCCGAGGTGGAGCGCGAGGTGCAAAAAGCTTTGCGTCTCATGAAGGGCCTGTACGGCTATTATCTTGAACACGTGGACGATATTCCTGCTGAGTATCGCGCTGTGTCTGGTGGCAACGATGTTCGAGCCATAGTGGACTACCTGTCTGGCATGACTGATCGTTACGCAATTGCCTGCTTCGAGGATGTTTTCACACCGCGTCCCTTCGCCTAAATGGCTATAATGGACCATTGTGTCCCTACGCGAAGACATATCGTTAGCCTTTAAAGCCGCCTTGCCCATTGTGCTGGGCTATATTGCTATTGGCATTCCCTGTGGTATTCTGAATGATTCTATCGGCTTGAACGCCATCCAGGTGCTTGCCATGAGCATTCTGTTCTATTCCGGTGCAGGCCAGTTCATGATTCCCAACATGTTCTTGGCGGGAGCGCCCATTGCGTCAATTATCGCGTCGGTATCGCTGGTGAATACGCGCCAGATGCTCTATTCCGCTTCTTTCGCACCCATGTGCGAGGGTATCAAGAAGCGCCTGGCCTTCATGTTCTCCGCCTGCGTGACTGATGAAAGCTTTGGTGTCAATACAGAGAAGTTTGAAGAAGGCGATTGGACGGTACGTCGCGCCTTGTTCGTGAACTGCTTCTCTTGCGCCTCATGGTCCGCTTCCAATGTACTGGGCGTGCTTATTGGCTCGCTGCTGAACATTCCTTTGGCTATTGCGGCCTTTGCCATGACTAGCATCTTCATTTGTCTTATGTGCACCCAGAAAATAACGGTGGAAAACGTGGTGGCCGTGGTGGTTGCCATGGCGGGCGTGTTCCTGTGCAAGGCAGTGGGCCTTTCTGGCCCCGCTATTTTGCTGGGAGCTATTATGGGCGTTGTGGCCGCGTTTGTAGTGTCTACGGTGCGTCGTAAGCCCACTGAAGGCGAGGTAACAGCTGGTGACTAACCAAGAATTCTTGCTGGTGTTTCTTTGCTGCACGGTGACCATGCTTATCTGCCGCTGCGCTCCGTTGATGTTGCTGAAGGGTAAGAGCCTGCCTGAGCAGGTTGAGCGAGCTTTGGGTTTCATTCCGCCTGCTGCCTTTGCTGCTTTGGTGGCAAATGACCTGTTATCTCCCACCATGTTTGATGCCGGCTTATGGCCTGCGGGAGCGCCTCTTGTGGCCGCTTTGGTGGTTGTGGTAGTTGCGCGCCTGACCAAGTCACTTCTGTGGTGCGCTATTGCGGGCGTAGTTTCTTACGCCCTGCTCATGATGATCTAATTACCTGCCAAATTACCCCATCATTTGGCAGGTTTTTTGCTCTCTATATACCCCCTGGGGGTATATAATGTTTGAAAACAATCAAATGGAGGAACCATGGAAGAATGTTGCTGCAAGCATAAAGATACGCCACGCAGTCAGGAGCTGCAGGATAACGTGCAGAGGCGCTTGAACCGAGCAATTGGCCAGCTCAACGGCGTAAAGACCATGATTGACGAGAATCGCTATTGTGGTGACATCCTGGTGCAGCTGGCTGCCGCAGAAAGCGCTATTCATCGCGTTTCCGAGATTCTGCTGCAAGAGCATCTGGAAACTTGTGTGGTTGAACAGATTCAGCAGGGGAATACGGAAATCATCGATGAAGCCATGTGTTTAATTAAAAAGTTTGGAGGCCGCTAAATGAAGCAGGCTTTTGATGTTACGGGCATGACTTGTTCTGCCTGTTCGGGTCGTGTGGAAGGCGCTGCTCAAAGCGTGCCTGGCGTACAAAAAGCGGTGGTAAATCTGCTAAAGAATAGCATGGAGCTGGAATATGAGGGAGATGCTTCGGTGATTTCTGCCGTATGCCTCGCCGTGCAAAAAGCGGGTTATGGCGCTATACCCCGCACTCAGGGTGGTGCTGGAGCTGCCGTTGCAGTCGTTGGTATGCCCCAGATGGAGAATGCTGCCGAAAAAGAAGCAAAGCATATAAAGTTTCGCCTGATTATGAGCTTCATTTTCGTGATCCCCCTGTTCTATTTAAGTATGGGCCACATGTTCGGCTGGCCTCTTCCGGGCTTTTTCTTGGGTCCCGAGAACCTTATGACCTTTGCCTTTACCCAGTTCTTGCTTTTGCTTCCGGTCATTTTCGTAAACTTCAAGTTTTTCAGGGTGGGCTTCAAGACGCTGCTTCATGGAGCGCCCACCATGGACACTCTCATCGCTTTGGGTTCTACGGCATCTACGGTGTATGGCATTGCTGCTTTGTATCGCATCGGCATAGCTCTGGGCGTGGGCGATCACGTTGCTGCCCACGCAGCCGCCATGGACTTGTATTTTGAAAGTGCCGGTATGATTTTGGCCCTTGTTACCTTAGGCAAGTTTTTCGAGGCGCGTGCCAAGGGCAAGACCACCTCTGCCGTGACGGCGCTTATGGATTTGGCTCCCAAAACCGCTACCCGTCTAAATGACCAGGGCGAAGAGGAAGAGATTCCTTCCGCCAATGTGCAGGTAGGCGATGTTCTGGTGGTTCGCGCGGGTCAGTCTATTCCCGTTGATGGCGTGGTGTGCGATGGCCAAGGCACGGTGGATGAGAGCGCGCTTACGGGCGAGAGCATTCCGGTGGAGAAGGCTTCGGGCGATAGCGTTACCGGCGCCACGGTTTCCACTTCGGGTTACTTCACCATGACCGCCACTCGCGTAGGCGCTGATACCGCGCTGGCTCAGATCATACGCTTGGTGGATGATGCTACCAGCACCAAGGCTCCCATTCAGCGCATCGCTGACAAGATCAGCGGCGTTTTCGTCCCTACGGTTATCGGTATTGCTTTGGTGGTATTCGCGGTATGGATGTTCATTGGCAGCATGGACATTTCCCTGGCGGTGAAGCATGCCGTTAGCGTTTTGGTTATCAGCTGCCCCTGCGCGCTGGGTTTAGCCACGCCTACAGCTATTATGGTGGGAACTGGTCGTGGCGCACGTAACGGCCTGCTGTTTAAGAGCGCTGAGGCCCTGGAAAACGCCCACGACCTGAAGGTTGTGGTCATGGACAAAACTGGCACTATCACCAAGGGCTCTCCTGAGGTGACTGACTGCATTCCAGTAGAGGGTGTTACCGAAGAGGAATTGGTGCAGCTGGCTTATGCCATTGAGGTCAAATCTGAGCATCCCTTGGCTGCCGCCGTTTGCGCCTTTGCCGAGTCTCGCAGCATAAAGCCCATGGCCGTGCAGGGCTTCGAGCAAATTCCTGGCGGTGGCCTGAAGGCTCGCTTGGCGAAGCGAGAGATCATCGCTGGTAACGCTCGCCTTATGGAAAGTTGTGGCATTGATGTTTCCTCCTTTAACGGCAAAGCTGAAGACTTCGCCAACCAGGGTAAAACGCCTCTGTTCTTTGCCTACAACGGTGCTTTGGCAGGTTGCATGGCTTTGGCCGATACGGTGAAGCCCACCAGTGCAGAGGCCGTGAAGCAGCTTAAAGCCTTGGGCTTGCGCTGCGTCATGCTTACAGGCGACAACCAAAAGACCGCCCAGGCCATCGCTGAACAAGTAGGCATTGATGAAGTGGTTGCCGAATTGCTGCCTACCGAAAAGGAAGCCCAGGTTCGTGCCATTGGCCAGAACAGCAAGGTGGCCATGGTGGGCGATGGCGTAAATGATGCCCCTGCGCTGGCTCGCGCTGACGTGGGCATTGCCATTGGCGCTGGTACTGATGTTGCCATGGAAAGCGCCGATGTAGTGCTTATGCAAAGCGATCTGATGGATGTTGCCTCTGCCGTGCAGCTTTCCCGCGCTACCATGCGCAACATCAAGCAGAACCTGTTCTGGGCACTGTTCTACAATGTGATTTGCATCCCTGTTGCAGCGGGTCTGCTTGCTCCCTTGGGCGTTGAGCTGAACCCTATGATTGCGGCTGCGGCAATGAGTTTCTCCAGCGTGTGCGTGGTAAGCAATGCGCTTCGTCTTCGTAATTGGAACCCTGATTTGAAAGGATAAAACTATGGCTTTGTTTGATACTGCAGAAGAAGTAACCCTGAAGGTCACCGGCATGCACTGCCAGAAGTGCGTTGCCCGCGTGAAGGATGCCCTGGAGGCCGTTGACGGCGTTATGAGCGCTGACGTTAACCTGGAAGAGGAGCGTGCCGTAGTAAGCGGCTCCGCCGAAGCTGATGCCCTGGTAGCTGCTGTTCGTGCTTTGGATTTTGGCTGCGAATTGGCCTAAATGACGAAGTGCCCAGATGGGTCAAGAGTCTTTCATCAATTTCGATTACGAAAAGTCCGAGTCTTACGTAGGCAAAAATATCCTCCGTATGCTCCTGCGCGGGCTCTCGTTGCCCAGAAATGTCGTATTATGAACATGACCTTTAAATGCGGTACCGAGAGACCGACAAGGGGCATACTACATCGCATTTTGAAGGCCTTCGCTTACTGCGTAGGCCTTTTTTGCGCAGATGGAAAGGAGTGTGGTATGGAAGAATGCGCAGTTAAAAACGTTTGCATGGACGCAGACGAGATTGAGCGCGCACTGACGCGCATGGCGCATCAGATTCTGGAAGCCAACAAAGGCTGCGAAGGCGTTGCTTTGGTGGGTATTGTGACCCGCGGCGATGTTTTGGCCAAGAAGCTGGCGACTAAAATCAAGGAGATTGAAGGCGTTGAGGTGCCTCTTGGTGCCTTGGACATCAGCTTCTATCGTGATGATTTCAGCATCTATATTGCTCCCCAGGTGCTGGGCAGCAATATTCCTTTTGGTCTGGATGGACTTAAGGTGGTGCTTGTGGATGACGTTTTGTTCACCGGTCGCACTGTTCGCGCCGCTTTGGATGCCCTGATGGATTTCGGTCGTCCCAGTTGCGTACAGCTAGCCGTGCTGGTTGATCGCGGTCATCGCGAGCTGCCCATTCGCGCAGACTTTGTAGGCAAGAACGTTCCTTCCAGCCGCGAAGAAAACGTGCGTTTGTACCTGGATGAGACCGATGGACGCTCTTGCGTCGAAATTACTCAGCTTGATGCAGGCCAGCGTGCCCATAGCCTGCCCCTTTCCTCGAAAGAAGGCGAATAGGTATGGCTTTCAATCACAAGAACCTCATTGATATCACGGAATACTCCGCAGAAGATATCATGACCATTTTACAAACTGCCCAAAGCTTCAAGGCCGTGAACGAGCGCCGCGTAAAGAAGGTGCCCACCCTGAAGGGTTATACCGTGGTGAACATGTTCAACGAGCCCTCCACACGCACCAAGAGCTCCTTCGAGCTGGCTGAGAAGCGTCTGAGCTGTGACACCATGGCTTTTGGCGGTACCTCTACCAGCACCGTAAAGGGTGAGAGCCTGGTAGATACGGTGAAAACCCTGTGCTCCTACAAGATTGACTGCATTGTTGTGCGCGACAAGCATGCAGGCGCACCCTATAAGATCGCTCAGACTTCGGGTCTGCCCGTCATTGACGCCGGCGATGGCAAGCACCAGCATCCTACCCAGGCGCTGCTGGACCTGTATTCTATCTGGGAGGCAAAGGGCACTCTGGAAGGCCTCCATGTGGGTATCGTAGGCGACATCAACCATTCTCGCGTGTGTGGATCCCTTATTCCCGCGCTGAAGATCATGGGCGCCACCGTCACGGTAATCGCACCTAACACGCTGCTTCCTGCTCGACCCGATATCTTGGGCGCCGATTACGTTACCGCAAACCTGGATGAGGCTCTTCCCGAGCTTGATGTGGTGTACATGCTGCGCATTCAGATGGAACGCATTGAGGACGCGCCGTTTCCCAGCCTGCGCGAATACAGCCTGCTGTACGGCTTGAACAAAGATCGTGAAAAGCTCATGCGTCCTGATACCATCATTTGCCACCCTGGTCCCATTAATCGCGGCGTGGAACTGGACAGCTACATGGCCGACCACTCCACCCGTTCCAAGATTCTTGATCAGGTATATGCGGGCATTTTGACGCGCATGGCTGTTCTGTATTTGCTGTTGGGAGGTAACGATGGCGCTAATTCTTAAAAACGTACGAGCAATTGACCCCCAGGTAAACCTGGATGAGGTCTGCGATGTTCTCATTGAGGGCGATAAGATTTCCCAAGTGGGAAAGGGTATTAATGCCGAAGGCGCTGAAGTGCGCGACATGATCGGCAAAGTGCTGGTTCCTGGCTTGGTGGATATCCACGTGCATTTGCGTGAACCGGGCTACGAGCAGAAGGAAGACATCCAAACCGGCACCTGCGCTGCTGCACATGGTGGTTTCACTGCCGTTTGTGCTATGCCTAACACCCTTCCCGTAACTGACACTGCACTGGCTGTTGAATACACCAAGGCTCGCGCCAAAGAGGTGGGCAAATGCCGCGTTCATGTGTCTGGCGCATGCACCAAGGGCCTGAAGGGTGAAAGCCTTTCCGAGATGGGCGATATGGCTGCCCATGGCGCTGTTGCTTTTACCGATGACGGCCGCGGCGTACAAACGGCAGGTATGATGCGCCGTGTCATGGATTATGCCGTTCAGTTCAACAAGGTTGTTATGAGCCATTGCCAGGACGAGAGCCTGGTTGGTTCAGGCCAGGTAAACGAGGGCGTTGTTTCCACGCGTTTGGGCGTTGCCGGTTGGCCCGCAGAAGGCGAAGAGCTGCAAATTGTGCGTGATATCGCCTTAAGCCGTCTTACGGGCTGCCCCTTGCATATTCAGCACATTTCCACCGAGCGCGGCCTTAACGCTGTGCGCGCCGCAAAGGAAGAGGGCCTGAAGGTTACCTGCGAGGCTACGCCGCATCATCTGTTCCTTAATGAAGATATGATTGGCACCAACTATGACACCAACTTCAAGGTGAATCCTCCCTTGCGAACCATTGCCGATAATCAGGCGCTCATCCAGGGCGTTGTGGATGGTTCCGTTGACGTCATTGTCACCGACCACGCTCCTCATACGGCCTTCGAAAAGGATCGCGAGTTTGAGCTTGCTCCTTTTGGCATGACCGGCATCGAAACTTCCCTAGGTCTCATGCTTACCAACTTGGTGAACCCTGGCGTTATCTCTTGGCAGCGCCTGGTTGAACTTATGTGTATTAAGCCCCGCGAGATTCTGCGTGTAGAGCCTGTAAGCATTTCCGCAGGCAGCACCGCTGATATTACCGTTATCGACCCCGCTTTGGCCTGGACGGTTACCGAGGAAGATTTCGAATCTCGTGCAAGCAATTGCGCATTCATTGGTTATGATTTGGTTGGTCGCGCCACTGATGTCTACGTTGGCGGCGTTGCTACCATGATTGATTGCAAGGTTCAGTAAATTCCGCGCACGCGGTTTGAAGCAGAAAGGATTTTCATGGCCCTTGTAGATGAAATGGCAACCGTTCTGAGCAATCAGAATGTTGGCCCTCGCCTGTATATTATGGTGCTGCGCTGCCCGCAAATTGCTGAGCAGGTAATGCCTGGCCAGTTTGTTCATGTGCAGCTCACCGGTTTTGAAAACCATATCCTTCGCCGTCCTATTTCCGTATTCGACGTGAATAGGGAAGAGGGCACCATCACTTTGGTGTATCAGGTGGTTGGCGTTGGCACTGAGTGGATGACCACGGTGGCTGAAGGCGCTCACCTTGACCTTATTGGCGCTATCGGACAGGGCTGGACTGTTCCTGAGGCGGGTCAACGCGTGCTTATTGTTGGCGGCGGCGTTGGCTCTGCTCCCTTGTTCATTTTGTCCAAGATGGCTCGCCAGGCTGGCGCTCAGGTTGACATCATTCTTGCCGCTGCAACGAAGGACGCCTTGGTTACGCTGCCGTATTACACCGAAGCCCACGGTGGGGAACCTGTTTGCGCCACCGATGATGGCACCTACGGCTATGCCGGTTTTGCCACCGAACCTGCCAAAAAGCTGCTGGCAGAAACCACTTACGACAGAGTATATGTTTGCGGCCCTGAACCGCTTATGCACATCATTGCCAATTTGGCTGCTGAGGCACACGTACCTTGCGAACTTTCCATGGAAAAGCGCATGGCTTGCGGCGTAGGCGCTTGTCTGAGCTGCATTGTTGAAACCGTTGATGGCCGCAAGCGCTCCTGTGTTGACGGTCCTGTTTTCCCTGCTGAAAAGGTGGTGTGGTAATCATGGTGAATACCCAAGTTAATCTGGGCGGACTCATTATGCGAAACCCCGTAACGGTTGCATCGGGCACTTTCGCAGCCGGCCACGAATACGCCGACTTCGTTGATCTTTCCCGCATGGGCGCCGTAACAACCAAAGGCGTTTCCCTTAACGGCTGGGCAGGCAATGAGTCTCCCCGTATTGCAGAGACCCCGAGCGGCATGCTGAATTCCATCGGTTTGCAAAACCCTGGCGTAAAGCACTTGATTGAGGGCGATATTGCTTGGCTGGCAACTCAGGATGTTCCCTGCATTGTCAACGTCTCTGGTCACTCTGTTGATGAGTATCACGCTGTAGTTGAGGCTTTGGAAGAGTGCCCTAACGTCCACGCATACGAGATCAACATCAGCTGCCCCAATGTTGATGCTGGCGGTATGACTTTCGGCTGCGTTCCCGAGAAAGCGGCCGAAGTTGTACGCGCTTGCCGCAATGTCACAAAGCGCCCCATGATTGTGAAGCTTACGCCCAACGTCACTGATATCACCGAGATTGCAAAGGTGGCAGAAGCCGAAGGTGCCGATGCCATCTCTTTGATCAACACGCTGCTTGGCATGGCCATTGATGCCAAGCGCCGCAAGCCAGTACTGGCCCGCGTGGTTGGCGGCCTTTCTGGCCCCGCTGTGAAGCCTGTTGCCCTTCGTTGCGTGTGGCAAGTGCATAACGCGGTTAAGGTACCTCTGTTGGGTATGGGTGGCGTTACCACGGGTATTGACGCAATTGAGTTCATGCTGGCAGGCGCTACTGCTGTTGCTGTTGGTACCGCAAACTTCATGAATCCCCATGCCACCATGGATGTGGTTGACGGCATCATCGCTTACTGCGAAGAGCAGGGCGTATCCGACGTTAACGAGCTCATCGGCGCTCTTGATTGCTAAATGAGACACTTTGCCCTGAGCTAATTGTCTCATTCAAGGAAGGATTGAAAATGCAAAACTATAAGGAATTGGAACCGGCCGACCGCGTCATCATCGCTTTGGATATGTCTGCGGAAGACGCCCTTGACCTGGCAGAAAAGCTGCAGGGTGAAGCTCGCTGGGTGAAAATTGGTATGACGCTTTTCTACAAGGAAGGCCCCGCTTTTATCCGGAAATTCAAGGATATGGGCTATAAGGTGTTCATAGACCTGAAGCTCTACGATATTCCTCATCAGGTCCAGGGCGCTATTGGCAACTTGGTAACCATTGGCGGCGATATGCTCACCATGCACACCTCCGGTGGCGTTGAGATGATGGCAGCCGCCCAGAAGGCCGTAGAAGCTGCTGCAGGCGATGGCCAGGCTCCCATCACTTTGGGCGTTACCGTTCTTACCAGCATGGATGACGCAACCCTGAATGAGATTGGCGTCAATCGCCCTGCTGCACAGCAGGTTTCCTTGCTAGCTGCTCTCACCAAGGCTGCTGGTGTTACCGGTGTTGTTTCTTCTCCTTGGGAGGCAGAAGAGCTGCGCGCTCTGTTGGGCGATTATGCCGCTATCGTTACCCCGGGCATCCGTCCCGCAGGCGCTGCCGCAGGCGATCAGAAGCGCATTGCCACCCCTGCTTTCGCCGTTGAGCATGGTGCTTCTCACATCGTTGTAGGCCGTCCCATCACCAAAGCAGAAGATCCCGTTGAGTCTTTCCGTAGCATTGTGAAGGAACTTGAAACCGTCCAAATTTAGAAAAGATGTGTCTTGTTGTGGAAAGTTAAAATAATTTTCCTTGTATGAGCTGGGAATATCGGTTAAAATTTTTCCCTACGTTCCCGAAACATTCGGATTTGTATTTTAGAGACTTTCGAATCATGTCCGATTCGATGGATAGAATGAAAAAGGAGATAAGAATGGCAATTCCTCAGTTGACCGCTGAAGAGCGTGCACAGGCACTGGAGAAGGCTAAGCAGGCCCGCGCTAAGCGCGCAGAGGTTCGCGAGCAGCTCAAGTCCGGCGAGATTTCTCTGGCTGACGTCATCGCTAAGAAGGACGACGAAGTTATTGGCCGAATGAAGGTTTCCACCCTCATTGAAACCTTGCCTGGTTACGGCAAGGCTAAGGCTGAGAAGATCATGACCGAGCTGAACATCGCCGACAGCCGCCGTCTGCGTGGTCTAGGTCAGCGTCAGCAGGCTGCTCTGCTGGAGCGTTTGGGCTAATCGTGCCTTCTAAACTCTTTGTAATTTCCGGGCCATCGGGTGCTGGCAAAGGCACCTTGGTGGCTCGACTTATGCGTGAGGTACCCGAAGCATGGCTGTCTGTTTCCGCTACTACGCGTCAGCCGCGTGAAGGGGAAATCCCTGGTGAATCCTATGTCTTTATGACCAAGGAGCAGTTTGAGCGGGGTATTTCTGAAAACGGTTTCCTGGAATGGGCTCAGTATAATGAGAATTATTACGGAACCCCCATTGCTCCTATCCAGGAGCACCTTTCCGCAGGTCAACCCGTTATTCTAGAAATTGAAGTGCAGGGTGCTTTTCAGGTAAAGAAGATTTTCCCTGAGGCATGCCTGGTCTTTATTGAGCCTCCTTCTATGGAAGAGCTTCGCAGACGCCTTACCGGACGCGGCACTGAAACGGCTGAGGTGATTGAAGCACGCATGAAGACCGCTGAGATTGAAATGGAACGCCGTTATGATTACGACGTTCGCGTGATTAATGACAGCTTGGAAGTGGCTACCATGGAATTGGCAGCTATCGTCCGAGGTCAATAAAGAATTTGGAGCTAAAAAATGAGCTTGATTGAACCTAAAATCGATGAGCTTCTGGAACGGACCGACAACGATCGCTTTTTGCTTTGCACCATCGCATCCAAGCGCGCTCGCGACATCAATGATATGATGTGCGGTCAGCGCGATCGTGCTGCTGCTCAGTCTTTGGCTGTGCAGGTTGCTCGCGCCGCTGATAAGAAGCCTCTGTCTATAGCTTTTGCTGAGGTGTGCGAAGGCGACGTTTCCTACGATCCTGAAACTATCGACCTGAAAGCAAATTAGGATAAGGATGACTGATTTTCAAAGAATCTGTCTGGTCCATTATCACGAAATTGGCCTCAAAGGAAAGAATCGCTCTACTTTTGAGATGCGCCTACTGAGAAATATTGAATCGTTACTGCAGGATTTTCCCGTGGTGACGATTCAACGCATTTCTGGCCGTCTTTGCGTTTTCCTTCGTGAGGGAACAGACTTCGCTCTTCATACTGAAGTAGCCCAATTTATTGCGAATATACCCGGTGTAGCCCGTGTTTCTTTTGGTTTTAAGTGTCCTCGTGATATGGACGCCATGATTGAAGCCGGCATTGGGGCTATGGCCGAATCGGGCCAGTTCGGCAGTTTCAAAGTGCAGGCGCGCCGTAGCCATACTGATTTCCCGGTATGCTCCATGGATATGAATCGCATTATCGGCGGTGCTTTAAGTGATGCGTATCCCCAGGTCAAAGTCCAAATGGTAAACCCTGATTTGACCGTGGGAATTGAAGTGGTTGAGGGATCTTCCTATATCTTTGCCCACAGTATTCGTGGCATTGGCGGTTTGCCAGTTGGCAGCTCGGGTCGTGTGATGTGCCTTATGTCTTCGGGCATTGATTCGCCGGTTGCCGCATGGCGCATTGCCCGTCGTGGCGCTGTGTGCTTTGGCATTCACTTCTCGGGACGCCCCCAAACGGCTGATACGAGCGAATACCTTGTCGATGACATTGCTCACGTGCTGGAAAAGACGGGCTGCATTGCTCGCATTTACGTGGTGCCTTTTGGCGATTACCAACGTGAGATTGCCTTTAAGGTGCCTCCAAAATTGCGCATCGTTATGTATCGTCGCTTGATGTTCATGATTGCTGAGCGATTGGCGAAGAAGGTTCACGCTGGAGCTATAGTTACCGGTGAAAGCTTAGGCCAGGTTGCTTCTCAAACTTTGGAAAACATCAATGCAACTAATTCTGCGGTGACTTTACCCGTTTTGCGACCCCTGATTGGCACCGATAAGCTGGATATTATCAATGATGCGCAAAAGCTGGGAACCTTTGAGATTTCATCCCAGGACGCTCCTGATTGCTGCACCTTATTCATGCCTCGAAGCCCTGAAACCCATGCAAAGATGGAAGATGTTTTGGCAGCGGAGGCCCTTCTTCCTTTGGATGAGTGGATTCCCGAGATTATGGAAAAGATTGAGCGCCATGATTATCGCTGTCCCGGCAGTCGATAGTACTTTGAAAGGAGGCTTCGGCCTCCTTTTTATAGCTCTCTATGCACGGTTTGATAAACTTTTGATAGCTTTTTGATAGCTTTTTGATAGCTTTTTGTGCACATTTTGATAGCTTTTTGATAGCAATAATCCCCAAATTTGATAGAAACGAGTCCTAAACTCTCTTCAAATGAAGGGAGTTGTTATGGTTAAAAACGGAAAGCTTGCTATTCGCAAAGTAATAAAATTTATGCAAGGCAACAGGGATTATCTAAAGCGCGCAGGGCTTATTGTCGCAGCTTTTCTGGCTATTGCCTTGGGTATTTTCGGCATACCCGGATACCATGCACTGGGAGGCAACAGCGATACATTCGCTCATGCTGAAGATGAAATTATTGATGAAACCGCTGATGAACAGCTGCTTTGTGTTTATATTTGCGGTCAGGTAAACAATCCTGGTGTGTATTATGTTAGTCGGGGGTCACGAGTTTGCGATGTTGTCCAGCAAGCCAATGGCTTAACGGATTTTGCGGCGCCTGAGACGCTGAACCTTGCTCGTGAAGTGAAGGACGGGGAGCAGATAATCGTTCGTTCGGTGGATGAGCTGTCTCTAGCTTATTCCGACCCTTCTCAAAATGGCTCACTGTTGATAAACATTAATGGCGCTACCGCCGAGCAATTGGAGCAGCTTCCTGGTGTTGGGCCGTCATTGGCTCAAAAAATTGTCAGCTATCGCAATGCGCAGGGCGCGTTTACATCCATTGATGATTTGAAAAATGTTTCGGGAATTGGCGATAAGAAGCTCGATTCCATTCGAGACTACGTTTGCGTATAAATCGTGGAAGCTCCTTTTCGTAACTTGGTTGCAAGCCCGATCTATCGCATAACTCGAATATCGCCTGTTCTGGGGCTTGTTTCGCTCTTCTGGGCAGCATGCGCTTTAAGCTATTGGATTTCAAAGGAATTATCGCAATCGTTATGCTTTGACATAGCTTTTGGTCTTCTTGCAATCAGCTTGATTGCTTGTTGCCAAGCTAAAAGCAAATCAAAACACCTGTTTTATATAGTGATTGCTGTAGCAGTTGCTTTTAGCGGACTATCTGCAGGATTCGTGAAGGGGGAGCATCTTCACGAATGCAAGGCGGCCATTCTTGAGGCCCAAGGAGCACATGATCTGGTGTTAATTGCGACCGCTGATTCTTCCTCGGGGTTCTATGGCGCGAGCACACCCTGCATTGCCTGGAGCGATGAATTCGGGTTGCTGAGCCTATGTTTACAATCCGGTCAGGCAGATGACTTCTTTTTCGGCCAGGCCTGCAAGGCCTCTGTGGCCTTTGCCGCCGAAAAAAAATATCAGAGCGACCAACTGTGGCAAAAGGGATATGCAGCAAATGCTCGCTTAAAAACAAAGGAAGAGTTCCAATGGATAACGCCGTTTGCAAAAATACGCGCGTCCTTCGTGGAATCAGTGCAGCATGCCGGTGTTGACGACGATGGAATAAGTATGCTACTTGCCTTATCCTGCGGCTTCAGAGAAGGCCTCAGGGGCTCCCAAACATATAGTGAGTATCAAACTGCTGGACTGGCTCATATTGTTGCGGTAAGCGGCGCTCATCTTAATATCATTATCATGCTGGCAGGGGTTGCTCTGTCACGCATAAAGCTGCACAAGCGCAAGCGCCTAACAATGAGCCTCGGGCTCATCTTTATCTTTTTGATATTGTGCGCTGTTCCTATTTCGGCAGTGCGAGCTGGCATTATGGCCTCATTGGGGTGTGCTTCTTATTTTGCTAAACGAAGGACAGCAACTCAAAACGCTTTGGCTGTGTGTATCGCTACTTGCCTGGTAATTGACCCTTCGTTATCTTTATCAGTGTCATTTTGTCTTTCTGCGCTTTCAACATTGGGCATTATCTTGCTTTCGCCCTACCTAGATGCGCTGCTTGGCAAAACCTTCTTGAGAAAATGCAATACTTTGCGGCAGACTCTCGCTCTTACCGCTGCAGCAAATATCGCAACAATGCCCCTTTGTTCGGCGCTTTTTGCTCAAATCTCACTCATTTCTCCTTTGTCAAATGTGTTGGTCGGCATTGTTTTTGCCCCTCTTTGCGCTCTATGCGTTGGCTGCCAATTGCTTTATGCGCTTTTGGGAGTATTGCCCCAAGGATTACTCTTAATGGCTCTTGGTCTATGCCGTTTCACTAATTTTGTGGTGGCTCATCTTTCCATGATCCCCTTTGCGGCAATCCCATCGTATGGAAGCGTGATAACCGGCCTACTTACAAGCTTTGTTATGGGGGTAGTATTGCTTTTTGCTCAGCGAAAGCTTGATTCTACATTGCATTCTGCATGTTTGTGGGGCGCCCTTTTAACAATCGTTCTTGCGCTCTTTGCATGCTTTCATACTCTTTTAAACAGCGGAAATGCCAATGATGTGAGCTTATCTGCCCTAGATGTTGGCCAGGGAGATGCCTTGCTTTTGCAAGATGGGTCATCTTCCATACTGATTGATACGGGAAACCAGGACAATCTTTTAAAGCGTCAGCTTGCGCTGAAAGGCGTATCAACCTTAGATGCTTTATTAATCTCTCATCCTGATGATGACCATTGCGGTTCGCTAGAGTCTCTTTTAGCGGTTATGCAAATAGGAACCATTGTGGTTGCCCAGCCCCTATTGGAGTGTCCGTGTATGAAGTGTAGAGATTTGCGCAGAACCTTAGAACGGCATCAATGCAATGTTGAAGGGGCCAAGGTGGGGGATAGCTATCTGACGAATAGATGCAAAATAAACGTTCTATGGCCCGAAAAATTCCAAGAGGAGGGAGGTAATCAGGACAGTCTTTGCGTGCAAATCATCGTAGATGCAGAAGAAGATGGCATTTGGGACTACAGTGCCCTTTTGGTTGGAGACGCGGAATCGCAGACATTGGAGCAAATGGCGGCCGAAAAATTGCTTCCCAAAGCTGATGTTTTCAAGGTGGGACATCATGGGTCTAAGAATTCATGCAGTGACGTTGCTCTGAAAGCAATTAGTCCTCGTGTGGCTTTAGTGAGCGTTGGTGAAGCAAACAGATACGGGCATCCAACCCCCACGGCACTTAATTTGCTGTCAAGCTATGGTGCGAAATCGTATCGAACCGATCAGCAGGGAACAATTACCTGCCTATTTCAAACTGATGCTTTGCGGGTAGTCGCAGAAAGGTAAAATATGCCTATGACAAATGCATCCAACATATTGAGCATCCATTTGGCCGTGGGCGATGACGATTTGAAGCGCGCTGAAGTGCTCGATCGTCTGAAGACTCGCATGGAAAAGGAAGACGATCTGTCTTTCGATTGCGACGAATTCAACGGAGAGAGCTGCACGGGCTCGGATATTGTTGCTGCTTGTCAAACCATTCCTTTTATGGCCGAGCGACGTTTGGTGCTAGTTCGCAATGGTGAAAAGCTGCGTAAAGCGGATACGGATGCGCTTTTGGCTTACGCTCAGGCGCCCTGTGACTCTACGGTATTGGCTTTGTCCTTTGAGAAGCTGGCAAAATCGACCAAGCTGTATAAAGCAATTGCGGCGCTAGGTAAAACGGCGGTTATTGAGTGCGCTTTGCCCAAGGGGCGCGAGCTGCAAAAGAAAGTGGCTTCTATGGCCACCGTTTATGGCATGCGCATGGATGAGGCCGCAGCGTCGCTGCTTATTGACTACGTAGGCACCGACACGGTTTTCCTTGACAATGAGATTGAAAAGATTTCCCTTATTTGCTCTGATAAGGGGCAGATTACCGTTGCCGATGTCAAGGAATACGTTGAGGCCACCGCCGATGTGAAGCCCTGGAAGTTCTTGGAGCCTTTTTCTGAGCGCAACTTGTCCGCTTCGCTTCAGTGGCTGCAATCGGCGCGCGGGGTTTCGGCCCATGCATTAGTTCCGCAGTGCGCCAATCGTTTGCGCGAGTTGATGTGCTACAAGTCGTTGGAGGCCCGTCACGCAACTGGATCGTTTCTTTCGGAGCTGGGGTATTCTCAGGCCGAATCGTGGAAAGTGAAAAATCATGGACGCTATGCGCGGCAGTTTTCCGCTGAGGAATTGCGTTGTGCATTGAGCACCTTGCGTGATACCGAAAAGGCGATGAAATCGGGGGAGAATCCTGACGAAGCATTTCGCATGTGGGTTGCGAACACTTTGAAGAAATAAAAAAGAGCCTGGTCGTTGACCAGGCTCCCATGTCTTTGAGCTTTGTGAGCTTATTCAGCTTCAGCAGCCTCAGCCTCGGCGGCAGCAGCAGCTTCAGCAGCGGCCTTTGCTTCAGCCTCAGCCTTTGCCTTAGCAGCCTTGGCCTCAGCCTTCAGCTGAGCTTCGCGGCGCTTAGCCTTCTCGGCAGAAGCAGCAGCCATAGCTTCCTTGCGAGCAGCCTTAGCGGCAGCCTTCTTGTTGCCGGTAGCTTCCTGAGCCTTCTTGGGAGCAGGCTTGTAGGCGGCGCGTACTTCGTCGGTAACGATGGTGTTAGCCAGAGCCATAACGCCGGACTTGCGGTTAGCAGCCTGGTTCTTATGGATAACGCCCTTGGTAACAGCCTTGTCCAGCTTGCGGCAAGCAACCTGTGCAGCAGCAAATGCGGCTTCAGCGTTGCCCTCAGCAACAGCCTCGCGTACGCGACGGACAGCGGTCTTCAATTCAGCCTTGATGGCACGATTGCGCATACGAGACTTCTCGTTGGTGATGATGCGCTTCTTCTGGCTCTTGATGTTTGCCATTTGGATTCCTCCGTTTTGTTGTTTGCGTATTACGTTTCTTGTGCATCTAGTAATGACGTACGCGCTATAGACGTACCGCTCCAGACGAAACGTCGCA
>JAQXTF010000119.1 GCA_029219345.1 Eggerthellales bacterium | reverse complement strand
ATCATGCCAGCGGGCTCTTTGTCCCAATCGGGGCGAGTGGGGAGCATCTGGTAGCCCTGCTTCTTCAGCAGCTCCAGGTCCTGATCTTCCTCGGGCATCTCGCAGCCTTCGTAGCCAGCTTCCTGCCACTCTTCAATGGTCATGTCGCCGGTCAGGTGAAGAGCGCAATCCTCGTAGATGCCGCCGTACTTCTCCAGCTTCTTGGCTACCTCAACAACAGCTTCGTAGTCAGACAGAGACTCCAGGCGATGGTCAATGGCGTGCTCTTCCCAAATGACGGAGTTGAACTGGCCGGAGTAGGTGTCAACACCGAAGTCGTCCAGTTCCAGGGTGGTGGAAATAGGCAGGATGATGTCGGCGAACAGGGTGTCGTTCTCCATCCAAGGATGCTGGACCAGGAAGAACTCCAGGTTGGGGTTGGTCAGGGCATCCTGGAACTCGTTGCCGCCGTTCCAGCAGGTGCTCCAGCAGGGGCTGTCGGACCAGATCATCTTGATGCCGTGATCGCCTTCCTGAGGGAACTGGAACTTCTTGAACTGGTCGGTACGATGATGACGGCTGGTGGTGTGGCCGTACCATTCAACCTTCTCGCCTTCCTTAACGGTGATGCACTGGGGCACCAGGGTCTTGGGAATGAAGGAGGCAGGCAGCTCACCCAGAACAGCGCCGTGGTAGCAAGCGCGAACTTCAGGCAAATAATGTCCGGGAGGCAGAGGATTGAAGGAGTCCATGCCAATCAGTGCCCATTCGATGAACTTCACCTGGTTGCGGCCGGGCTTGCCAACAGCCTGCATGGCCAGCAGGTAAACCTCAAGGCGGGCAGGCTCGTGAGAGTAAGCGGAGCGGATGTAGGAACCGCCGTTGCAGTGGCCAATGGAAACGTTGTGCTTTGCCCAGTAACGAGCCAGAGCCTTGATGCGGTAAGCGGGAACGTGGCACTTCTCTTCTGCCCACTCGGGAGTCTTGGGAATGCCGTCCTCGTTACCCAGAACGTAGTACTGGAACCAGTCGAAGCCAACGGTGTGAGTCTCAACATATTCCTTGTCGTATAGATCCTCGGTCATCCACACGTAAGCGATAGCCAGCTGCATGGCAGCGTCGGTGTTAGGCAGGATGGGGATCCACATGTCGGAGTGAACAGCGTTGGTGTAGTTAACGTCGGGAGCGATGTGAATCTGCTTTACGCCAATTTCAGTGAACCAGAAGCACAGACGAGAAGCCTGCTGACCAGACCAACCCCAGGGAGTGGTCTCGGGGTCGCAACCCCAGAACAGCACTGCGTCGGAGTTTTCGGAGATGTCCTTGAACAGGTTGTGCTGATGGGTGTTCTGGCCCAGAGGCTCGTTGCCCCAAGCATGCTTTGCGCCCCAGTACCAACCTTCCCAGGAGTCAGGCTGACGAGCCTGCATGGAAAGGCCGCCGGTCATATCCAGCAGGTTGGCCATGGTGCCATGAGGGCCGTGGATGGAGCCAGTTTCGCCGTGGCCGTCAGCCTGAGCGAAGATGGAGTTGCGGCCGTAGGTCTGGTCAATACGAACAATCTCGGAAGCAATGATGTCAGTTGCTTCGTCCCAGGTGATGCGCTCGTACTTGGACTTGCCGCGGTTCTCGGGGTGACGCTCGCCCTTGGGATCCCAGTCAACGCGCTTCAGCGGGAAGGGGATGCGGTTGGGAGAGTAGGTGCGGGTCTTGTAAATAAAGGTGAACGGGGAGTTCAGAGTCTTCATGCCAAGCTCAAAGGTGTGACCCTTGGCATTGATGGTCCAGTAGTTCAGATCTTCCTTGGTGTAGTACTGATCGAAGTGCACCGGGCGCATACGAACAATCTTGCCGTCCATGGAATCAACAGCGGTGAGGTTTGCACCGTTGCCGAAGGAGCACAGAGACATATTCTTGTAAGTAGTCTTATCGGCTGTCTTCATCATCCTCCTGCTTTCTCTCGATTTCTTATCGGATGATTAAATTCTAGAAAGCTGCAACCCCAAAGAAAACAAACGGTAGATTGAGCCACCCCCACGTTTTGATGAAGCACCCTTTGCCCTGCCCCCACAAAAGTTGGGGGCAGGGAATGCGCAACGTGCCCGTTGATTGTTTGTCTCGTATGGCCCGAAATACCACAGAATCGAACACTTTCAGGCGTAATTACCACAGAAACGTCATATATTTTGGCTTTTCGCAAATTTTTTTCGTTTATGTGGTAATTTGGGAAAAAGATGTACGTTTCTGTGGTAATTCTTCCGCATTCGCCCTTCCCCACCCATGGGCTTCGCCAAAAGACAGGAATTTGCCGCCTATCGAACATAAACCCTTGTTTCGTCGTTGACATCCACTTGCAAGAGGCGTATACATATGAACAATCGTTCATATGTTGAAAGGTTTAAACATGGAAGAAGAGACTCAGAGCGAAGATTGCTGCGAATGCGTAAGCGAAGGACGCGCCATTGCAGAAAGTATGCCCGATGAAGAGCTGCTCTATGATCTGGCCGACCTGTTCAAGGTGTTCTCCGATACCACCCGCATCAAAATTCTGTACAGCCTCATGGCCGAAGAGCTGTGCGTGGCAGGTATCGCGGAAGCCGTGGGCGGCACCCAAAGCGCCGTATCCCACCAGCTGCGCATCTTAAAGCAGGCTCACCTGGTAAAATGCCGCCGCGATGGCAAGAATATCTACTATCAGCTGTCCGACGACCACGTATACACCATGCTGTCTCAGGGCCTTACCCATATTTGTGAGTAGCCCCGCGCCACTCCCCCACCTCGGTAATGACCTCACGAAAAGGAGCATATTATGAAAAAAGTATTCAAGTTTGACGAACTGGGCTGCGCCAACTGCGGCGCCAAGATGGAAGATGCCATCAACAAGCTGGACGGCGTGGTAAGCGCCAAGGTCAACTTCATGGCCCAGAAGCTCACCATTGAGGCCGACGACGCTCGCTTTGACGCCATCATGGATGAGGCACAGAAAATCTGCCACAAGATCGAACCCGACTGCGACATCGTCAGGTAAATCCCTATGAACAAGAAGCAACGCAAGTGGCGCAACAGAATCCTGGTTGCGCTGGCCATCTTTATCCCTGTTTTCCTGGTTACGGAGCTGCTTCCCCTGGAAGAAATGCTGGGCAGCAAGCAAGCCGCCGTGCTGGTGGAGTTTGCCCTGTTCCTGGTGCCCTATTTGATTTCTGGCTACGATGTGCTGCGCAAAGCCGTTCTGGGCATTATCCACCGTCAGCCCTTTGACGAAAGCCTGCTTATGACCATCGCCACCCTGGGAGCTTTTGCCCTGGTGGTTTTCCCTGAAGGCGATCCTCACATGGCTGAAGGCGCAGCCGTCATGCTGTTTTACCAGGTGGGCGAACTGTTCCAGAGCTACGCCGTAAGCAAAAGCCGCAAAAGCATTGCCGATATGATGGACATTGCTCCCGAATTCGCCAATGTTGAACGCGACGGCCAGCTGGAAGAAATTGATCCCGATGAAGTAGCCGTTGGCGATATCATCGTGGTCAAGCCCGGTGAGCGCGTACCCCTCGACGGCGTGGTACTGGAAGGCACCAGCAGCCTAGACACCAGAGCCCTCACCGGCGAGTCACTGCCCCGCAAATCTGCGGAAGGCGACGAGGTGACCAGCGGCTGCGTGAACCTTACCGGCGTTCTGCGCGTTTCCGTGACCAAGCCTTATGGCGAGTCCACCGTGCAGCGCATCCTTGAGCTAGTGGAAAACGCAAGCGATAAGAAGGCTCGCACCGAAAACTTCATCACCCGCTTCGCCCGCATCTACACCCCCGTGGTTAGCGTTGCCGCGCTGCTGTTGGCCCTAGTCCCGCCCCTGATGCTGGGCGAATCCTGGGCAAGCTGGGTGGAACGCGCCCTGATCTTTCTGGTAGTTTCTTGCCCCTGCGCCCTGGTCATCAGCGTGCCCTTGAGCTTCTTCGGCGGCATCGGCGGCGCAAGCCGTCTGGGCATCCTTATCAAGGGCGGTAACTATCTTGAGGCGTTGTCCCAGGTAGATACCGTGGTCTTCGACAAGACGGGAACCCTTACCACTGGCACGTTCCAAGTGGTTGAAGTAAACCCCGCCGAGGGCATCACGGAAGAGGAACTGCTGGAGGCCGCGGCGGCAGTGGAAAACTACTCCGACCACCCCATTGCTCAGTCGGTACGTGCAGCCTATGGCAAACCCATTGACCAGACGCGCCTTTCCCAAGCTGAAGAAATCAGCGGTCATGGCGTAAAAACCCTGGTAGACGGCACGCCCGTTGCAGCTGGCAACGACAAGCTCATGACCGCGGAAGGCGTAGCCTTCACCCCCTGCACCGCTGTAGGAACCATCATCTACGTGGCCCGCAACCGTCAGTTCCTGGGGTCGCTCGTCATCGCAGACGCCCTAAAGACCGATGCTCGGCAGGCCATCAATCAGCTGCACAGCATTGGCGTGAAGCGCTGCGTCATGCTTACCGGCGATCGCGCAGAAGTGGCCCACGACATTGCTGGCCGCCTAGGCCTGGATGACGTTCGCGCTCAGCTGCTTCCCCAAGACAAAGTGGAAGAATTCGAGCAAATCCTTGCTGGTCAGGGCGATAAATCCCGCACCGCCTTCGTAGGCGACGGCATCAACGATGCCCCCGTGCTCACCCGCGCCGACGTGGGTATTGCCATGGGCGCTCTGGGAAGCGACGCCGCCATTGAGGCCGCCGACGTGGTGCTTATGGACGACGCCCCGTCTAAGATTGCCACCAGCATTCGCGTTGCCCGCAAGACCATGGGCATCGCCCGCCAGAACATCGCGTTTGCCCTGGGAGTGAAGCTCCTGGTACTCATCCTGGCCGCTATAGGCATCGCCAACATGTGGTTGGCCGTCTTCGCCGACGTAGGCGTAGCCGTGATAGCCATCTTAAACGCCATACGCTGCATGAGTGTGAAATAGAAAAAAGACCAGCTCAGCTGGTCTTTTTTGTTACTTCAAAAACTTGGTCCAAGGTTCCGTATGAGATACATACATGTCATCTGATTCGCCACCAGAATGATACCAGCGATCTTCCTCAGGCGGCAGCTCCATATAGGTGGGGCCATACAGATCAGTAAGCACCTGATCATAGCCTGCAGGGGCCGGCAGCATCAAATCCTCAAAAGGCAGCATGACCGTTTCTTCAAAAGCGGCGGCCGTCACACGACCAGGACTTGCCGCAAAGCAACGGCGATCTTTAAAATCCCAACCCGCCAGATACTTCTGCTCAAAGGCATTCCATTGACGCAAGTGCTGCTCATCGGTTCCTCGCGACATAAACTTGCAGTACAGCTTGCGAATGCCCGACGTGGTCTGCACTTCCTTTTTGTAGTAGTAGCGGCTGGCCAGCTGATCGAAGCGCTTCTCCAGCTTCTTGAACTTCTTGGACTCGGGCGAATCGAAACCTGGAGCCGGCGAATACGCGAAAATATCAATACGAATGCCCCAATTAGCAGGAGTATCGGCGTATTTCTTAGGCAAGCTGGTGGTGTTTTTCAAGCCAATGCCCTGGTTGTAAATCATGTCGTAGATGCAATCAGCATGGCAGCTAAAGAAGAACTCGTCGCCCAACGCGCCCTCGCGGCACAGCTGGCGAAACTTCAGGTAATCCTCTACGGGCATGCCAATGTCAATGTCGTCATCCCAGGGAATGAAGCCCTTGTGACGCACAGCGCCCAGCAGGGTGCCCCACCCAATCCACCAGGTCAAATCGTTCTCTTCGCACACGCGCATGAACTCTTTAAGAATCTTCATTTCCGTAAGCTGATACTTACGAAGCGGCGTCAATTCTTCTTCCATCGTAAAACCTCCGTAACGCGTTTAACGAGCGTCGTCAATCCACCAAAAACCCTGAGAATGGGAAGGAACCCGCTGGTCCTCAGGGGGAAGCTGCATGTAATCACCATAGTATCCACGCAGGAACGTATCATAATCTTCTGGCGCAGGCACCATACGGCCCTCAAAGGGCAGGCGCACCGTCTTCACATTGCGCCCCATGCGATAACGAGCGGGATCGGAGTCGGGCACCGTCCACACTTCGCAGTCCAGCGCATCGGGAAACGTGTTGCGCAGCTGGCAGAATGCCCGCAGCCAGTGCCTGTAGCCCTTTGCGCGGGCGGGCAAATAACCCACCAGTCGCTTAAGGAAGCGCTTCTTTCCTTCCTTATACGCCGTGGCGGAAAATACCTCGCTCGCATAGCGCACCTTATTGTACAAACGATCGAGCTGCAGGAGTCGGGCATCTTCGTCGCCGGTACCCGTCAATCCCACAATGGGGAAAAGGTCTACGAACACGCACTCCACGAAGCCTTCGCGGTCATATTCCAGAACGCCCCTGCTGGCTTGGGTACGGATATCGTACAGCTTGGCAAAAGTCTGGTGATAGGGAATGTCAGGGTCAACGCTGTCATCGGCCACGCGAATGCTGCGCTCCGCAAAAAACGCCCTTCCCTCTTCCGTTGCAGCCAGCTCCAAAAAGCGCTGGTAGTGGGAAAGGGGCATAGCCAGATCAAGATCGTCGTCCCAGGGAATGTAGCCCTTGTGACGCACAGCACCAATCAGCGAACCGTAAGCAATCCAGTACGTTAAATCATGGGCAGCGCAGAACTCGTCCATGATATCCAGCATACGCAGCTGGCACTGCTTCACTTCGTCATCGGTT
>JAQXTF010000118.1 GCA_029219345.1 Eggerthellales bacterium | reverse complement strand
TCAAGCAAATAAGGGGTGTCACGGGGCACCGAGACCATGGTAATGATTGAGTTTTTCACATCAACACGGGTCAGCACCATAACATCACTTCGTCCCTCTTGTTTGTCAACGCCAATGACCAAAACGTAGAAGGAACCGTTTTCTTCGGAATCTGCAAGGGCATTTGCCAGCTCGTCGGCATTACCTTTATAAGAAAGGGTCTCAGACAAGCCACCCATATAGGCCGCTATCGCAGCGCCGGCGATAAGGGCCAAAGCAACAATGGCCCCGATAATCCCAAGGATTACCTTGCCCCGTTTTTTCTTAGGCTCAGACTCTGGTGCGATGTTTTCCTGCGGCGCCTCCATAGGCGCATGCTCTTTATGGTGGCGAGGCATTGGGGCAACATCAGAATTCTGGGGTTTCCGTTGATAAACGGCATGCTTCCCCTTAGAAACCATAGTCTCTGTTTGATTCTGACGCACTTTTATTGTTCCTCACCATTTGAAAAGGCGGGGATGAAATCCATCCCCGCCCATTAGGCCTTTACTGCAAGGAATGCCTAGTTCCAGGTTTCCACGTAATAACCGCTGTTCATGCGGCTTCCAGAGCAGAATTCCTTTGCAATGGCGACGTATTCCTCTTCATGGTAGTCGGCAACGGTTTGAATACTGCCCTCACCATTGGAGCCCAGCTCGGGCCAATCGTAACGCTCAACCTCATAGGGTCCCGATGCTCCCTGCACAACCAGACTATCCCTCTTCTGCTGAAGAGCATTACCCCATTCAGAAATTCGCTCAGAGCTAATATTGGTCTGAATGAAGCCGCTTGCCACCAGCATATTCAGCAAATCACCGGTATTGTCGAAGCCAATCTCGTCAGAGTTGAGAGCTGCCTTAATAAGGTTGCAAAGCAGCATTCTATCAACAGATTGACGCGTAGCGTCCTCGGGCAGACCATATCTTTCGGCGTAAGAATGACGCTCACGGGACGCAACGTTAAAATCATCGCCATTGAGCACTTGTTCACCAGCATAAAGGCGATTTTTCGTTGTGCCCCAGTCAATGGTGTAAGGCAAATTCACCGTAAGGCCGCCAATGGTCTCAACAACCTTCTGCACCGTTCCAATATCGCACAGAATATAGTCGGTAACACCCACCTTGGCAATCTCGCTCAAGGCTTGGCAGGCCTTTACTGCACCGGCACGAGTGGCGGCAGTATGGTCGCTGCCATTTTCAATCGCCTGATAATAACCATAATGGAAGGCATAGTTAGACTTGTACCACGTCTTGCCAAGGCATGCACTAGAAGAGCCGCAAATACAAGTAGAGCCAGGATAATTGGGGCGGCAATCATCGCCTCGCTGCACGTAATAAGTGTCGCGGGGAACCGTCAGCAGAGACACTGTTGCGTCTTCGGTATCCACACGCATAATTATCTGCGTATCAGAGCCCTGCACTACCTTCTTGCTCGCGCCCCTATCCCAATAGTCAGAGCCAAGAACCGCAACGTAATGAACGGTGTTGCTCAAGGCGTCATCAATCTCTTCCACCAGGTCATTCGGGCACACATAAGTACCGCCAAAAACTTTAACGTTATCGAATACGTTGTTGTTGCCGGCAATAAAGGCAACAGCAGCGCCCGTATTAATGGTGCCCTCCACCAGAACCAGGGGGGCATCATTTTTTGCCAGCAAGGCGGAAGAAGTCAGGGCATCAAGACCCTTGGCGCTGGCCATACCATTAGCAACACCAACGGTGGAACCGGGCAAATAGCCATCTTCCATCATCTTTTTGGCAACGGCAACTGAGGTGTCGTAACCCGTCATGCCAAAAACGCGGGTGACCTTTTCTTCGCCCCATACGCCCTCAACCGATGACTTAGGCAGCGCACCAGGGCCGCCGGGCACAAACACCTTGGCGTAACCATCAATCATGGCCTTAGCTTCGGCACCAAGAACGCGATCGCCTGCCTCGGAGTCATAGCTGGTGGTGATGAAAATAGGAATATGATATTTGTAAGCGAAAGACGACACCGACAGGGCATCGGCGAAGTCAATGGAGGTAGCCACAACCGCCGTATCAAGGGAGTTGCGAGAGCCATCTTTTTCTTCGATCATTTTAGCGCAAGCAACAGAAGTATCACTGGCTTCGTTACCAAAGATGCGCTCAACCGTAAGACCCGCCCTAATCAAGGCATTCTCAACAGCGGGCTTTACGGCAACATTGCCGCCAATAAGAAACACGGTGTGCGCTTTCAGGCGCTTGATTTCTTTAAGAACCTGGCTTGACAGCTCCATTCTGTTGGTCAGAAGAATGGGCGAATCATAAGCACCGGCAAGGCCCGTTGCGCTCATGGAATCCATATAGTCATCATCGCGGGCCAGCACCACTACACCTTCGGTGAGGCCCTCGGGAAAGGCTTCTTTAGAAGCCGCAATAGCGGTGTCTACCGCCTCATTACCCCAAACGCGGTCAACGGCGCCAACAACGCCGCTCACCGGTTCATCTGCCGCGCAAGCGGTGCCAACAGCCGCAAAGCAGCAAGCCGTAGCCAGCGCTAGCGACGCAGCAAAAACGAACGGACGCTTCCGCCCAAGTGCAAGTTTCATTCCTATGCTCCCTTCATACACTCGCAGAGCCCGTTAAATAAGCCTCGTAAGTATAGCATATCTATCATTTTTGAAATTGACCCACCGCAAGAGCGGCCCTAGGATGCAGTTTTGCGGCTAAACTCCAGCGCTTTAGCAAACACCGCATAGTCATCAGGACGATGGGCGTCGCTAGCCACATAGTCAATCAAATCTTCTTTCAACAAGGCTGTGGCAATGCGTCTACGAGTATCCAACATGCCACCTTTGATAAAATTCGCTGATAACTGCAGATAACAACCCAGCTCTTTCATTTCGCGAGCAATATCAAGGCTTTTCTGCACGTCTCGATAACGCTCAGGATGGGCAATGATAACCCGCAGGCCCATGCCTTGAAGCTGGTAGATAAGGCGCTGCCAATTAGGGATCAAAGCCCTATCGTTAAATTCCAGCAGAAACAGGCCCGTATCACCCAAGGCAAATTCGGGGGCCCTTTCAATGCCAAGGCTCATAAGCTTCGTTACATTTACCTCATAGCCCAGCTCCAGCGACATCCCCAGAGGCGCAGCAATCTCGTCAATTAGCTGAAAGGCGTCTTCAACTTTACCCTTATCAAAAGAGTCCCAGCGGCAATGAGGCGTACACATGATGGTGTCTATGCCCACTGCCTGGGCTTTTTGCAGCATGGCAAGGGACTCTTGCACAGAGCGAGAGCCATCATCAACCTCAGGCAAAATATGACAATGTATGTCAAACACAACGGTACCTTAAACGAAAGAAACGCAGCATCAGGCCGCGTTTTAAATGGTTAGCCCTTAAAGGATCCAGGGGCAAATGAGCTTGAAGCCTTCTTTGCAGAAGCGTTAGGAGTCGCAGCATGACCCGCATGGCGCACCGGGGCTTTAGGCGCTTCCTGAAGGTCTTCAGCACTTACGCCAATTCTTCTTGCCCAGGCCTGCATATCATCCTCATCAAGACCAAGGTCCATCTCTTCTGCGGGGGTCTGCTGCAAAGTGGTGCTTTCGCCATCAGAATGCTTCTTTTTTACGCGCCTGTTCTCTTCGTTGTAGTAGCAATAGTAATCGCTCTTCTCTTGAGGAACGAAAGTCATTACCAAACCCAAAATACGTGCATCAGCAGCTTTCAACTGGGCCAATGCATCAGCAACGGCCTGTTTCTTGGAAACCCTTTGGCGCACGACCAAGGCAACGCCATCAACAAGAGCCGCAGCAACAGCTGCGTCAACGAACGTACCTATCGGCGGCGTGTCAACAACTACGTAGTCAAAAGACCTTGAGAGCGCACGCAAGAGCGCGGCGAAACGTTGCGATGCCAAAACGCTGGCAGGATTGGCAATATTCGGCTCGCAGTCTAACAGATACAAATTAGGGATATTGGTTTTTGCTACCGCTTTCTTCAAGGGCGCGCGACCAGACAAGACCGAATACACGCCAGCAGCAGGATGAACGCCAAGCAGCTTTCCTTGAGAACGACGACGCATGTCGCAATCCATAATAAGCGTACGTTTGCCCGCCTTCGCCATAGCGGTGGCAAGAGCCAAAGCAGTGGTAGATTTACCTTCATCGGGACCTGTGGAGGTAATCAAAACCGTTTTTACTGGCTCATCAATGCTGGCGAATTGGATATTTGCCAAAAGCGTTTCACTCTTGCGGACCAATTCCTCCAGATCAATCTTTGCGAATTTCTTAATGCTCTTGTTTGCCATGGCTACTTACTTCCCTTCCTTCAGCTTAGGCAGCTCTGCAAGGACAGGCAAACCAAACAACTCTTCAGCTTCTTCGCGGGATTTAACGGTAACATTTAGCATGTCCATAACGACAACGATAGCAACCGCCAAGAACAAACCAGCTAAGCACGCAACGGCAACGTACATTTTGCGATTGGGACCGCTGGGGTTTTCAGGGGCGCTTGCCTCGTCAACGACATTTACGGCAGAAACGCCCATAACCTCAACAGAGCGGACAGCGGTTTTTTTAGCAAGCTCGTTGGCAACACGGGCAGATGCATCGGGATCAGCAGAAGTAACCGTTAGGGTAATCACGCGATTGGTGGTGGAGTTTTTTACGCCGAGCTCGTAACCCTCAAGATCTTTCATACCCAAAGCACTTGCGGTGGCCTTCTTCACACTGGGGCTATCAGCCAAGACGGCAATATCGTTAGCCAGCTGCTGGGACGCCGTGGTATCAGAGCTAGAAGCATAGGACTGTTCTTGAGAAGTACGAGCTTGGGTCAGAACGTACAGCTGCACCTGAGAAGTATACATATCCTTCATGAAGCCATAGGCATACACGCCTGTTGCCAAAGCAAAGACAATTGGCAGCGCAATTACCAGCGCTAGTTTTTTCCGTAAAAGTTGCAGTAATTCAAGAAGCGTCATTCCGCATTGTCCTTTCAAAACCCATGGGTTTTGATATTACACCTATCTTTTTTCCAGGCGAATTCTAATGTAACAAATATCATATAAATACGATAAGCGGAATGCAAGACGCCAAAGGGCGCATAGCCAATTAGCGCCCTCCCCTGTCGGATCTGCCGGAATATAGCCAAGACTTCGTGGCCAGGTCATACGCAAGCTGAGCGTCTGTTATGCTCACCGCTCCATTGTGGGCACGGGCCCTTGCCTCTGCACAGAACCGATAAGTTGGAAATACTCGCACTATCAGAACCCCTACTCACGCTAGAGTCCTTTGCATATACCGGTACCAGATCATGCAGGTCGTTAGAAAGTTCGCGTGAAACGCGCCCTGAGTTAGAACCACTTTTACCGCCTACCAGCGTGTAGCCGCTTTATGCCCCACTGGATCGTTGTCCAGCAGAAACCAACCGGAAATATTCACCGCCTGCACACCAACGTTCATGACCTCCACCTAATCGGAAGCATTGCCGTTGGACTCCACCTCGTTAATTGCAACAGTTGGCGTTGAGGAAGGCGCGAACGTTGGCGCGGTAACTGCCGGCGCGGAATATGCTGCCATCACCTGTGAAAGCGCAAGCAGCGCCACCGCCAAAAGACCGCAGAGCATTCTTGCGATTCGTTTCATGAATCTCCTCCCAAGGATGAATATAAGCGTTCAATGCTTCATGCTCATCCTAGAAGGAGGGTGTAACGCAAGAATCAGCTGTTTGCAGAATGCAGGCAAAGCGGCTGAGGAGGCGGGTTGGACAACATTTATTCGCGCAGGATATCATTGGACCAAGGAATCCCATAGAAAAAACTAAGGGGTTTCCTCTTCCGAAGACCCCCCTTTACAAAACGGAAACCGTTTTTCATTGTGCGGTTATTCTATCCTTCGGACCCTCTCACTTCAAGAGTATTTTCGCGCAAATCGCTATTTTCAATGGGAAACCACGAATCAACAAGCTTAGTAATAAAATCGAACCCAGAGGAAACCTGATAGTTGCCGTCATAGTAATCAACGTGCCTATTCATTCTCTCCACGAATTTATGCAAGCTAATTGACCTGTTTTTATGAACACCCTCGGATGCAACCAGGCTGTGAACATAGAGAGTCGTTGCAACTTGCTGCAGCCTATCATTGCTGAGCTTCGATTTGCGTTGACTCTGACCAATCGATGCGATCTGCCCTACTGCCCTCGAGACCGAGTTTTGAGGGCGAAACATGGGTTTGCCGCCCGCCATCTCGTTCAGAATACAATTGTTGTGGGCGCAAGCGTTCCGAAGGCTTTTTACGTTTTGCAAAATGTAGAATCTGTCACGCATCACCTTGTCATCAAATCTTTCGGCACAAAACTTATAGAAGTAGATGAAGGTGCCAAACGTGATTAATTCAAGAAATGCCCATACTGGAAAGTCGAAACTTGGATATTTCCCAATAATGCCAGCTACATATGGACTTGAAAGACCTTTGCGTATTTCGTCTTTTGTAGCATTCGACACCGCACCTTCCCTATTGATTCGATCATAAGACGCAAGAAAGTCCGCAACAATCTCGTAACCATCTTCTTCAGCAGCTTCGATTCGTTCCAAAAGGTGCACCTTAGCAAAGTGCTCTATATCTAATGTCATCGGAAGCATTTCATAGCGAAGAAGCATGTCGACGATAGAAAGATCAACGAGCATCTTGAAATCAAGGCGGGTATATTGACCTTTTCGTGGACCGTCGTCCACCTTCGAAAACCCTGTTCTGTAGGAACGCAATCTGAAATAGTTATTATTCTTTGAAAGATATGCCACGGCATCAGATTCCGACATAAGATCAAATCTGACACCTTTTGACTTTAGGTGATTAACCTGCTCCTCAGGAGTCAACCATGGCCTTGTATGCGAGTTAACGTTTTCATCCATTTGTAAAGTCACACCTATTTCGAACGAAAAAGAGCACCTGGAAACGCTTAGTGCCCTATAAAAAAGTCGTCTCCTAAACGCAATAGACAATATCACTGTTGTTAATCACAATAGCATTAATCGATTAATTCAGGTAGCATGCGTTACTTGAGAAAGTCGCGAACCAGAACGAAAGCATTAAGACGTGCCCTAAGGGCGAGCGGCGGCCACGACGAAAGAGGCCTTCCACCGATTACCACTCCCGGTAGTTAGCAACCGTTAGTCGACAGCGAATAATTCGACCTAGAATCAAGAAACATCGCAGATCGATTTGAGTTTCGAGGACATGTAAACGCCATAAATCAAAATTGCTCAATAGAAATCGAGACTTCAAGCAAACTACTCTGAATATAAGCACAGTCTTCGCAATCGGCCAAACGGCATCGGAAACAATGAGACTTCGCAACATTGCTAACCTCGATGCGGCATGAATCACACGGCATCGCGCCCCCAAACCCATCAAGAGCGAACGCGCCTCCATCCTCTGCTCGGCCGAATCAACGACCTTCAACACAGCCTATCAATTTCTCGTTGATGACCTCCATAACGGCATCGTAGGCTTCGAATAACTCCCTCATCGAATCGAACAGCTGAGAGCAGGTCCTTGAATCCAGGGTGACGCCATGAGCCTTCTCGCGAAATAGTGAGAGGAGTTTTACCAACTCAGCATCATCGGCCCTACATGAAAGCAAGAGAATGTCCTCCATCGCCTGACGCTGCATTTCCAAGTCCGCGGAATCGATAATCCATTCCGCCCACTCCTTCCCCTCAGCTGCAAGCTTAGTCATCTGGAGGTAGCATTTCCCCGTGGCTCTCATGCCTCTTTGAACAGCTTCTTGTAACCTCACCAGGCTATCGCGCTCGAAGCGCTTCCGCTCATCTTCGCGAGAGGCAGCGAGTATCTTGTCCTCGAGCTTGTTCTGGTATCTTGCTGTCATGTAAGTCGCAAATAGCGTCACGGCCCCGCCGATAAGTGTTCCAAGAAGCGACGGGAGCGCTGGGGTCAAGGTGTCCAAAACGGCGCTTAGGCTGCAAGAATCCAACACAGAATCCTCTCTTCTAAAGCCTACGCATTCGCAAGCATATCGTTAATAGCGCGCCCGAACTCAGCGTCCTTCTCGGCGCGGTCGAGCTCAGCGCGGCGCATTGCAAGGGCTTCCTCATACCCGCGTTGTCTCTCGCGTTTTACCATACGCTCATATTCGCCGTTAGCCCAATCGACTGCCTGACTGACGTATTCGACTGCTTGCTTAACCCTGTTTTCGTCGCGACCTACTTTCAGCACTGTGAGGATTGAGCCAGAGTAGCTGAAGCGCTTGGGGTCCAGATAGAACCCATCGTAACAAATGGACGTTTGCCCATAACTCTTGAAAACGTCTAGCCAACGGCCCTGGAGCGCGCCGCTCATCTCAAACAGGAGGGAACCTTTTTCCCACCGCTTACCAACGATGCGAATAACGGTCACTTCGTCAGATGCTACGTTCTCCAGGGCACGCCGCGCGGCAGCTTCAGCGGCGACTTTATCAGACAAGGCGTCGATATCCATGAGAACAGCCTCAATGCTCGGATAACGGTCGTCGGGGCTCTGTGCGATCATGCGCTCAATAACGCGATCCAGATAGGCGTAACCCCTGTCAACATCCGCGATTCGCTTGTAGTTCGCACCTTGCGGAACGACCCCAGTGAAGAGTTCATTCAGAATCAAGCCGAAGGCGTAGATATCGGTCCGTTGATCGCATGAGCCGCCTTTCACACGCTGTTCTGGAGCAGCGTACTGGAAGTTCGCCAACCGGTCCGACGCAACGGTCTCAACGGTTGCGCCAGGATAGTCCTCCTCGATATGAGCGATGCCAAGATCGGAAAGCAGCAAGCGATTGGACGAGGCATCGTAAAGAAGGTTTTGAGGCTTAATATCCCTGTGATAGTTCCCATCACGGTAGAAGGGTCTAAGTTCGTCCATAAGCGTCAGAACCATTTCCGCCAGCGCGCCTACCGGAAACTCCCCAGTCCGCTTCATCAGGCCATCAAGACTGTCGTCCATCAGAGGCATGACGTAGAAGGGCCTCTTCTCGCTGCCAGAACCGATACTGCCGAGATCAACCGCCTTCACGATGGCAGAGCATTTGCCTTCCAACTCGTATCGTGCTTCCTGCAGAAAGCGCTTCAGCTTGGAGGAGTTACGGGCTGCCTCCGCGCTCAGCAGCTTGAGCGCGTAGTGTTTGCCATCCGAGGCGGCAACCTCGTACACGTTGCCTGCACCGCCGTTTCCGATTCCTTTTATCTGAGTATAGGTTTCTCCGAATGTCTCGAATTCCTTATTTTTGCGGTGGGCAGCAATTGCCGCGCTATTCTCTTCCGGGAAATAGGAAACAGCCTTGTACGATGGAATCATCGTGGCGTTACCTGAGAGATCATAGCTCAGATTTTTGAGATAACCCATTCGCTCAAGCTCATCAAAGACCAGCTTATCTGCATTCTCCACAGAAACAAACTGATTATCACCGTTATAGCGCTCGACAACCATCGAAAGCGCCCCTGCAAGTTTGTTGTCAAGTTTCGAGTCAGTCATATACACCTTACTTAATACGATACAGAAAACCCGATAGCTATCAGAGCACAAGAAAAACAACCACGAATCAGAGCAACAGTATTTATATCTCAGCATATTGCCGTTGATGGGTTGATCTCGCCGCGGTTGTGCAGTCGCTCGTGGCAAAAGCAGTTCGCCGAGACCCCAGCTGCTTGCGCCCCTGATCTCGAAGCGGATGACCCGCAGCACTGCCAGCTTCACAACCAGCCGTTCCATCGTCTCGGCCAAAAAATATCGCGGACGAGCAACATGGCTGCGTCCTTTCCTCAAAAGCTATGCATGAGGGTCGGAAGGATACAGCTCAGATGAAAATAAACGCGCGTCAGGCGCGGGAAAATAAGCATGCAACAGGGCGCGTCATCAGGACCATGCGCGAGCGACCCTCGCGCCTGCCGCTGCGCCAGCCCTTTGCCTTCTTCGCCACCATGCTAGTCCCACTTCTCGATGCGGGTAAGGTACGGGTCGGCGCCGTAACGGCCCGACAGGTACTGCTTATCGAAGGCAGCGTTCTTGCTGACCAGGTTGCCGTTGGCCTCGTGGATGTCGGCGAGCGACCACAGCTGGCTGGCCTCCCCCTCGCCGCGCGCCGCAAACCATAT
>JAQXTF010000117.1 GCA_029219345.1 Eggerthellales bacterium | reverse complement strand
ATGCCCCATTTGCAATTTCAAACATTCCCAATTACAATGAGCGAAAAATTTCGTGGTTTTTCGCTCATTGTAATTGGGGAGTATCGTTGGAAAGAAAGCAGCTTGTTATAGGTCGCGGCACCAGGCAAGAACTGCGCCCGGGCGTATGGCGAATCCGCCACAACCTGGGACGAGACCCCGAGACCGGCAAATACATCCGCTCCCCCTGGCGAAACGTCTACACCACCCGCAAGTCCGAAGTTACCGCCGCCCTTGAGGAATACAAGCGCGAGCTGAACGAGGGTCTGCTGGACAAAGACCGCAACATCACCGTGGGCGAGTACGCCCAGAAGTTCCACGAGATGCGCGCCAACAGCGGCCTCTCGCCCCTCACCTACAAGGAGGAGGAGCGCGAGATCAAGCGCATCTGCGAGCTGTTCGGCAACATCAAGCTCATCAACCTCAAGTCCCTCACCATAAAGGAGATCTACGCACGAATCCGCGAGGAGGGCCTGTACAGCGAGAATATCCTTCACGACCTACATATGCGCCTCAAGCAGATTCTCCAAGAGGCCATCAACGACGACCTCATCACCAAGAACCCCTGCGCCAGAATCAGCATACCAAGGCCCGAGCCCAAGGAGCGCGACTCCCTCACCGAAGAAGAGGCCGCGCGGCTGCTGTCCATTCTGGAAACGGCCCCGCTGGACTCCCGTATCATCGCCACTTACATCATGCTGATGACCGGCATGCGCAAGGGCGAGGTCCTGGGCCTCACCTGGAAGTACGTGAACTTCAACGTGCCCGACATATACGTGGCGTGGCAGTACACGAACGACAAGAAACTGCGCTCGCCCAAGAGCAAGAAGAGCAAACGCCACATTGGCCTGGAGCCCGATACGGTCAACTACCTCGCGACCTGGAAGACCATTCAGGCACGCCTTCTTGCCGAAATGGGAGTCAAGCAGACCCCCGACACGCCCGTTGTCTGCCGCCTCACCGATGCCGGGGTCGTCCAGGCATCGGATTGCGGCAACGCGATTGTCGCGACCTTCAGCGACCCCGCCAACTTCAACAGATGGTTCAACGGCTTCTGCGTAGACAACGGGTTCGGCCGCTACGAGAGCGTCGAGACCGCGTACGTGGTCAAGTTCCACGACGGGAAAAGATGGCAGAAGCGCCGGATGACCAAAGAGGAGTACTACGACCTCAAGGAGAGCGGCGTACCTGCGAAGTACGTGAAGAGCGAGACCGACTGCAAAAACTACACAGGCCTAACTCCACATATCCTCAGACACACCCACGCAACGCTACTCATTGGCGCCGGCACCGACCTTAAAACCGTGCAGGCGCGCCTTGGTCACGCACAGCTGAGCACCACCATGGATATCTACGCTCACGCTATTGCCGCAAAAGACGCCGAAGCCGCCGCGGCATTCAACGGCGTGATCACCCACCGCTCCATCAGCGAGATCGCCGCCACGCTCATAGAAACCGAGCAGCTCGCGTGCATCCCCAAGAGCGATGAAGAAATCCGGCAGATAATGGAGGAAGCGGGCCCGCGCAACGGAATCGAGGCTACCGCCGCGGTGCGCGAGTTCGCCCTTGCCCAAACCAAGGACTTCACAAAAAGGCAGGCCATGGAGGCCTGCCGCATCAAGAGCATGAAATGGATGTCCAACGCGCTGGTGAGCCTGCAGCGCGAAGGCGCCATCAAGAAACTTGGCGAAAGCAAGGACGCAAGGTACCGCACGCTGCAACCGCAGAAAGTATAAATTCTTCTGCCGTTTAGCCGATGAAATTTATACTATTTCGCATTTTGTATATATTTGAACACCGAAAAAGATAGTGGTCGCTTTCGCATCGCTGCCCAACACGACCTTCTTTCTCAGCCGAATGAAGGGTGGCGACGTGCGGGTGGGCGTCGAACGGCCAAGCATCTTAGCCACACTCGTGGGCGAGAGGCTTGAAGCGACTCGGGCAATGGAAGTTTACGTGATCAACGGCCAAAATGGTTTTACCGCATCGATGAAAGAAAACGGAAACCAAGCCAATGCGGCACGATCAAGCGAAAAGCGGGAGTTGATCAAATAGACTAATTCGTTCTCTAAACTAGACTAATTTTCTCCGATTGTTAGTCTAGTTTAGATTAATCTGCGTGCGACTGGCTGCTTAGCGCAGCAGCCCGGCGTATACCAACCATGCCGCAACAATCAGGCATCAGTAAAGATGCAAGATATGCGATACACTGGATGCGTTCTTATCATCAATAATCACAAGCTTTTATCTCATTGCAAATATACACAACATCTTGTGTATATTTGCAATAGACATTCAACATATGACAACAGCTTTCTTATCAAACATTATCAAACCGCAATCTTCCAGCAAGCTGCAGCATGATGAAAGCCTGTCGCACCAACAGCATAAACTGAATACCCGACGCACTGGTGAGCTTGCAGCGCGAGGGCGTTATCAAGAAGCTTGGCGAAAGCAAGGATACAAGATGCTGGCTGTAGTAGCGTTTCCTCGATAAAAATAATCTAATATAAGTGATTTACATTTTTGTTAATCAATGATAATGTGTTATCGTTGTGTGAAAGGAATGTAAATCGATGATAACCGCGTTTGGCAAATACCTAAGAGAGCTTCGCAGCGATAGCGGCGAATATCTTATGGACATGGCAAATCGCCTCGGTGTCTCCACTGCATTACTTTCCAATATTGAGTCGGGCAAGCGTAGCATCCAAGATGATTTTCTCGACAAGCTTTGCCAAGAATACTCTCTAACAGACGAACAACAAGAGCTGCTGGCTCTATCTGTTGCGAGAACAAATAAAGCTGCCGTTATTCCGCTCGATGGCCTCAACCAAAGCGACGAGTTGCTTGCTTTCGCTCTTGCCCAGAATTTCTCTCATTTGCCCGAAACGACAAAAACTCTATTACGTGAATCATTACAACAACAAGTCCGCGTATTACACACGCCTGAATACCAAGAGGTCGTCCTTCTCAACGGCAAAACCAGGAACGTTCCCGCCGACGCAATCGTTTTGAATCCAGAATCCTGCGATACGAGCTCAGTCATCTACGCCGTATGGTTCTTTGATGCCGATGCGCCTTGCGACCAGATCAGCGCCTGGAATGGTAACAGCCTCGGACCGCTCTACTGTTATGCATCAAAGCGTAACGACATCTACAAACTCGGCAAGCCACGACCTTCATTCAACTCGGAAGAAGATCGCATGGAGTGCATGACGGAATTCTTGGCACTCTCCGGAGCAATGCTAAAGGCCTCACGAAATATCTTCTCCGACCACCCCGAATGCAAATGCGTTCGCTTTTCATGGATGAATATCGACGAGATATTCGAGACCACGTCCCATATAGGCACCAGCTCGATCATCGAGCGCCCGCGATAGAAAGATGCTGCGATATGAGCGACAATCAAACATATATTGAAATGGCTGAAGGAAGCTGTGCCGTGATCCCTTCCGAGTGGATCGTTTTGAACGGGAACGAAGCAAGCTTCAGCTCGCATGCTTGCATGCTATCGATTCCCACAGCAAGAGAAGATGGCGACGAGTCGCACTTCGTTTATTTTTCGAACACGCACGCCAACGACTTCACGCGCGAAGACGAAGAACGACTTTATCACCTCGTTGATAGGGAATACCCCCAATTCGCAATGCTTCGTCAGCAGCAGGCGATTCTGCTCGAAGAAGAACTCGGTTCCAACGAATCAGCCGAAAGTGAAGCTGTAAAGCGAGCCCTCAAAGCAAAACTTTCCCGCTTCGGCAAGTTTGGTGAAAGCGCCGCAAATGCACTCGAGAGCGTCGAGTTCACCGAAAAAGACCAGCAGCTCATGAGGCGCTTCTGGGCCGCAAATCCGGGCGTAAGCACAAGCATGATTGATCAAGTTGCTTTGGGTCTTCAAGGACACACGACAATTCATATGATTGTTGAAATTCAACGGAAAAGCCTCTTTGGCGCGATGCGCAGAGGCCGCAACAAAGACTACCTCGCAGGACATGCGTATATCACTACTAGCCGCGCGGGAAGGAGAGATGAGTAGCAGCAGCGCGTCTTTTGGAAATATAAGAACAAGGCCGCCACGCTTCCTTCACGACCTGGAAAATCAACGAAGAAGCGGGCAGCCCCGAACGAAAGGAATTCTACCATGAATTCTGTATCTACGTGCGCAGATGCGTACCAACCTATCGAATCTGAACGCCTTTTGGGCATTCAGGACGTTGCCAACTATCTAGGCATCACCCCTATTACCGCATCGCGCGTGATGAAGCGCTCCGGCCATGCCATCGAATTGTGCAGGCATGTGTACATCAAAGAGAGCGCATTCAAAGCCTACCTCCAGGAATTGGAGGGCGCGCCATGTCAGTAGACTTCCACTTCGCGTCCGAGGACGCAGATGAGCACATCCAGCGCATCCGCGCAGAGGTACCAATCGGCCAGTTCAACCCTGCATCCCTCAACAAGCTGCTCGACGGCATCTACCGGGGCCGCTACGTCATCATCGAGGCAGAGCCCGGCGTGGGCAAAACCACCATGCTCTGCCAGATAGCCGTCAACGCCGCGCTTGACGGGTTCGTGGTGATGGTAGTCACGCTGGAGATCGCGCCCCATCAGTGGGTAGCGAAAGCGCATTCCCTCCTCTCAGGCGGAGCCCTTTCCATAAGGGACGTCATCGCCGGCGGCAACGATGAAGCGTTCGCCAAGGTCAACGAGGTCTACCGCAAGGAAGTGGCCCCCAATCTCATTTTCGCCGAGGGCCCTATCGAATCCGACGACCTTGCCGCCCTGGTTGCCAGCGTGAAGCGCGAAACCGATAAGCCCATCCTCCTTCTGGTGGATTACCTGCAGGTGATCACCACCCACCTCACCGACGAGCGCATGGCAATCAAGGACATCGCGTATCGCCTGCGCAAAATCGCCAACCGCGAGGACATCCAGGTAATCGCAACCAGTTCGCTTAACCGCACCTCCTACGGCAAGACGCCCTCCATCGGCGGCAGCTCTGGCAGCGGAGCCATCGAGTACAGTGCCGACGCCGTGCTGCACATGCGCGAGGTCAAAGGCAAAGGCGAAGACGAGGGAGCCTATCCTTTTCGCCCCATCGAGGTAACTGCGTTGAAAAACCGCTACGGGCAGAAGGGCATCATCCAGCTGCTTTTCGACACCGAGCACGCTACGTTTCTGGAGCGCTAAATGCAGCGCTCCACCAGCAAGTCCGTGATGAAGGGCGTGCGGTTGGACCAGGAGCAGTACGACAAACTGGCGGCCTTCACAAAGGCGACCGGCATGAGCGAATCTGAGGCAATGAGGCACCTCATTAACCAGGGCCTCATGTTGGAAGGCTCCAGCCTCTACTCTGCCC
>JAQXTF010000116.1 GCA_029219345.1 Eggerthellales bacterium | reverse complement strand
CTGGAATGCAAGCGCTTGGATGATGAGCGCAAGGCGGCCAAAGCCCTGTGCCAGCAGTTGGGGGAGCGGTTGCCCCAGGGCGCCCCTTCAGAAGAGGAACTCAATGAGCTTTTTGCTGCTGAACGTACTCTTGAGCTGGCGAAGCAGGCGGGGCTGCCTCGCGACGCCATCGAAGAGAATCTGGCAATAGACGCTGTGGAGCCTCCTGCGCCGAAAAGCGCCGTGCCCAGGGTGCTGTTGGTGCTGGGTGCACTGCTGCTGGTGGCAGGCGCAGCCCTTGCCGGGTTGGAGCTTGCGGGCGTGCTGCGTGCGTTCGCCGGCCAACTGTACGCGGGCGCAGGCGCTGCAGTAGCGGGTCTTACGCTGGCCGTTGCAGGCGTCGTTTTGAGCAGCAAGCAAAAAACGGCAGCTGTCATGGCGGCAAAACCCAAGGCTGACCTGCTGAAACAATCGCAGGATGCCTATCGTGCAGTTCTGCTATTCTGTGAGACCTATGGGTTTGAGCAAGAAGACTTGACCCATGACGGCTTGCTGCAGGTATGGAACGATGCCCAAGGCTTGCGTCGTGCAAATCAGGCTTCGGCCGATGCCCAGCAAGCTTTTGACAATTACGTGGCCGAGCACGGTTTGTGCGCCTGGAGCCGCGAAGACGAGGATCATTACCGCAGTTTGAACGTGGAAGAGCTGCGCCAGCAAGAAAACGCCCTCATGGACGCTCTGGATGACGCGCTGCAACACCATGCGAAAGATGCCCAGCGCGTGCAAACGCTGCAGGAGCGCGTGCAGCGCATTCCCCAGCTTCAGGAGCAGTTGCAAACGCTCATGGAAAAGCGCAAGAAGGCGGGCAAAGACGCTGCAACCCTAGATGCCACCATGGCCTACCTGCAGCAGGCCCGCGATGAGATTTCTGCCGATTACACCGATGTGGTGCAGCAGCGCTTCCGCCATTATCTGCAGTTGCTGTTGGGGTCTGAGATGGGGGAGGCCCAGATAGACGCCAACTTTGGCATTTCCTATTCCCAGGCAGGGGCAACCCGCAGCCTGGAAAGCCTGTCAGCTGGTTACGCCGATTTGGTGGTGGTGTGCATGCGCATGGCGCTGTGCGACGCCCTGTATACCAAGGAGCAGCCCTTTGTCATCATGGACGACCCCTTCATCAATGTGGACGATGAACTTATGGGCCACGGTTTTGCTCTGCTGGACAAACTGGCCGCCAACCGCCAGGTGGTGTATTTCACCTGTTCATCGTCGCGTAACCCGTTTTCGCCGCGATAGTGCTATGCTGTGCCCTTGTTTTAACCGAGCATTCATAAAGGAAAATTGATGTTTGAGCGCCTTCGCACAACCTTGCTGCCCTTGCTGGCCGCCTTTATTTGGGGTATTGCTTTCGTGGCTCAGAAGAACAACACGGTGGGCGCGTTGACGTTTAATGCGTCGCGCTCCATTGTGGCCTTCGTGTTTTTGTGCGGCGTCATTTTGGTGATGAACAAGGGCGACGTGAAGCACCTGTTGAAAGGCCACACGCCTCAGGAAACCCGCGCCATCTGGCTGGGCGGTTTGTGCTGCGGCATCTCTCTGGCGGTGGCAACTTTTCTGCAGCAGTCGGGCCTGGATGCCGATACCGAAGCGGGCAAGGCGGGCTTCCTTACCGCTATGTACATTGTGCTGGTGCCCATTTTGGGTCTGGCGCTGAAAAAGCGCGCCCCCTTGAACGTATGGATTGCCGTGGTGGTTGCCGTTGCGGGCCTGTATCTGCTGTGCGTGAAGGAGGGCTCTGAAATTCGCCTGAGCGACTTGGTGGTTTTGGCCTGTTCACTGGTGTTTGCCATTCAGATTCTGTTCATTGACCATTTCTCGCCCCATTGCGACGGCGTGAAGCTTTCCTGCGTGCAATTTTTGATGTGCTTCGTTATTTCCGCAGTTCCCGCCCTTGTGCTTGAGGAAATTACCTTGCCCGCCTTGGGCGAAAGCGTGATCCCCATTCTGTATCTGGGCGTTTTCTCCTCGGGCGTTGCCTATACGCTGCAAATTGTGGCGCAGAAGAACTCCAACCCCGCGGTGGTCAGCTTGTTCCTTTCCATGGAGAGCGTGTTCAGCGTGCTGGCAGGCGCCGTGCTTTTGGGCGAGGTGCTCAGCGGTCGCGAATATCTGGGCTGTGTGCTCATGGCCGTTGCTGTGGTGCTGGCGCAGCTTCCCGAACGTAAGAAATAGGTGCCGCGACCAGGGGAGGTACGAAAAAGGCCGCCCCGAGGGACGGCCTTTAAAAACCAGGTGGAAGTAAAATTATGCCTCGATGACGATAACTTCAGCTTCGGGAGCGTTCTTGCCAATGGACTCGATGCCATTCATGCAAGAAGCCTTGGCCTTGTAGCCTTCGCCGGTAGCAATGATTTCGCCGTTGGAAGCCTTCAGACGGAAACGGAACTCACCAGCCTTGTCGGTGTACACTTCGTACTTGGGGTGCTTCAGCTCTTCGTAGCCCTCAACGGTCTGGTCTTCAACGTGAACCTGAGCATTCTTCTTAACGCCCTCAACGCCAGCCTTGGCAGAGTCCAGAGACTTGTAGGTCTGGCTGGTGGCGATGATCTGACCATTGCCAGCCTTCAGGTTGAACTTGAAACCGGTTCCTGCTTTGGAAATTTCAAACTTGCCCATGAGGACTCCTATCTATGAGGTTTTATGGTGGCACCATTATGACATGATGCGAGGGCAATTGACCAGTTCATTGCTTAATATTGAGCGCGATATGACATAATGAGAGCATAAAAATGTATATCCGAAAGGCTTTTTATGGAAAAGATTGCAAGTTTTACCATCAATCACCTGGTTCTGGAGCCGGGCGTGTATGTTTCCCGCGTTGACACCGACCCCGCTGGCGGCACGGTGGCCACCACCTTTGACCTGCGTTGGACTGCTCCCAATCAGGAGCCCGTCATGGACACCGCCGCGGTGCACGCCGTGGAGCATTTGGCTGCCACCTACCTGCGCAACGATCCTGAGTGGAAAGAGCGCGTGCTGTACTTTGGCCCCATGGGCTGCCGCACGGGTTTTTATCTGATTCTGTTTGGTGAGTACGCATCGTCCCAGATTATTGACCTGTTGAAAGGCATGTGCCAGTTCATCGTGGACTTTGAAGGCGAAATCCCCGGTGCGCGCCCAGAGGAGTGCGGCAACTGGCACGACAGCGACCTGAACATGGCCCACTATCACGCCAAGCGCTGGCTGGAAAACACGCTGAACGTTATCGACGACGCTCACATGACCTACCCCACTTTCTAAAAGCTGACAAATAATGGGGTAATTTGGCAGCTTTCGCGGGCGAAAGGACTGAAAATGAAAATTGGCATCATTGGCGCCATGGACGTCGAAGTGACCTATCTGAAAAATAACCTGCAAAATGCTCAGGCGCAGACCATTGCGGGCATGGAATTTGCCGAAGGCACCTTTGCCGACGTGCCTGTTGTGGTGGTGTTCTGCAGCGTGGGCAAGGTGAATGCAGGCATTTGCGTGCAAATTCTGGCTGATTGCTTTGGAGTGACCCACGTGATTAACACAGGCGTTGCGGGCTCGCTGGATGTCGCCATCAACATTGGCGATCTGGTGGTTTCCACCGATGCCATCTATCACGATATGGACGTGCAGAATTTTGGCTATGCCCCTGGTCAGGTGCCTGGTTTCAAGGTGGTCGCCTTCCCTGCAGACCCCGAATTGCGCGCCCTGATTGAGACGGCTGCTGCCGAGGTTGCCCCCGATATTCAGGTGTTTCCGGGCCGCGTTGCTTCCGGCGATCAGTTCATTCGCACCGCCGAGGCAAAGCAGCGCATCATTGACACCTTCGCTGCCCGCTGCTGCGAGATGGAAGGCGCCGCGATTGCCCACGCCTGCTACCTGAATGACATTCCCTTTGTGGTGGTGCGCGCCATTTCCGACAAGGCCGACGGCTCCGATGCTGAGCTGTACCCGGTGTTTGAGGAAAAGGCTGCCAAGCACTGCGCAGCCATCGTGGAGTATGCGGTAAAGAAGCTGGCTTAGGCCGATAGGGTTTAGAAAAACGCATATTTGCACCCCTCGTTTTATGCTTTTATCCTGCAAAAACGCCCAAAAGAAGTGTAGTTGCATTATACTTGCTTGACTATTTGTAACCGTACATGGAGGTATCCCGTGCTTAAAGCAATGATCGTTGACGACGAGGCTCCTGCGCGCTCTGAATTGCACTTCCTGCTGGATGAAACCGGCCAGGTTGAGGTAGTTGCAGAGGCAGCCAACGTTCGCGATGCCATTGAGAAGCTCAAGGCTTATCCTTGCGATGTTATTTTCTTGGACATCAACATGCCCGAGGCAACTGGTCTGCAGCTGGCAGACGCTCTGCAGCATCTGAAGTTCCCGCCTGCGGTTGTTTTCGTGACCGCCTACAGCGAGTACGCTCTTGATGCTTTTAAGGTGAATGCCATTGATTACCTGGTGAAACCTGTTGAAACCGAGCGCCTGAATCAGGCTATCGTTCGTATTCGCGAGCACGTGGCCCTGCATGCTCAGGCTCAGCATTCTGAGCGCATTCCCGTGGAAAAGGGCGGCAAGAAGATTCTGGTGAGCATTGACAAGATTCGTTTTGTCATGGCTCGCGATGATTACGCCTACCTGCAAACCGACGTTGACCGCTACTTCAGCACGGTGAGCCTGGCTCAGCTGGAAAAGCGCCTTGACGGTCACGGCTTCTTCCGCGTGCACCGTGGCTACCTGGTTAACCTGTCCATGGTCCAGGAAGTGGAAGCGGTTGCAGGTGGCACTCTGCTGCTGTCGCTGGCCGACGTGGAAGAGAAGATTCCTGTTTCGCGCCGTCGCGTGTCTGCTTTGAAGAAGGCTCTTGGCCTGTAAACAGGGCATTTTATGAAACCAACACGAAAGCCTGCAGCTTGCCTGCAGGTTTTTGCGTAATAGGTGGAAAAAAGAATTTCCGGACAAAGCTCAGCGTAATCGCAGATGAATTGCCGGTTTTTTGAAAAGAGGGACCTATGGCTGACTTGGATTCAGCGTATTGCCGGGCTGCTACGCAGCTCATTGAGAATAAGGTGGCAAGCCGCCTTCATGCGAAGGATGCCACCGTTTATGACTTCTCAGAAGAAGCTTGCGAATGCGCCAGAAATTTCATGGGCTGGGTTGATTTGGCTTCCAACCCGCCTTATCCCATTGATGCGATTCAAAGCTTTGCCGACGAATGCGTTGGTCATGGCATTCGCACTGTTTTGCTGCTGGGCCAGGGCGGTTCCACTCAGGCTGCCATGACCCTGACCAAGTACAACAAGGTTGACTCCAACCGCGTGAGCTTCAAGACCCTTGACTCTGATTCGCCGGTGCGTTTCCGTCAGATTCTGTCGGAGTGCAACCCTCAGACCACGCTGGTCATTGTGTCTTCCAAGAGCGGTTCCACCATTGAACCCAATCAGTACCTGCTGGCGGTGCGCAGTGCATTTGCCAAGGTCATGCCCGAAGAAGAAGTGGTGAAGCATCTGGTTGCCATCACTGATCCGGGCTCTTCTCTGGCCAAGCAGGCCTATGAGGAAAATTGGCGCAACGTGCTGCTGGGCGAGCCTTCTGTTGGCGGCCGCTATTCGGCGCTTTCGGTGTTTGGCCTGCTCCCGGCCGCATTGGTAGGCATTCGCTTGGACACCCTCATGGAGGAAGCCCGCGTGGCTGAGCAAATGTGCAGTGCCGACGATTTTGACAACCCCGCCATTCAGCTGGCCTCTTTCCTGTACGAAAACTACTGCAACGAGCGTGACAAGTTCTCGTTTTTGACTCCCAAGCGCGGTCGCGTTTTGGGTTTGTGGATTGAGCAGCTGGTGGCTGAGAGCCTGGGTAAGGAAGGCAAGGGCATTCTGCCTAACATTGAGGTTGACCCCCTGCTGCTGACCAAAGACCCGGGCGATCGCAGCGCCATCACGTACATCACCCGCAATGACTCCCATGACGAAACGGTGAGCTTTGCCAAGGGCATGAACTACATTGACCCTGCTATGCCCAAGCTGTCTTACCAGGTAGAAAGCGCCTATGATCTGGTGCATCACTTCATCATGTGGGAATACGCCACCGCCATGTGCGGCTATTTGATGCAGGTGTGTCCCTTCGACCAGCCCGACGTTGCCGTGGCAAAGAAGCAGGTGCTGAACATTCTGGAAAATGGCCAGCCCAAGCCCTGCTTCACTCAAAGCTCCATCAACGGCATTAAGATGGGCAAGTTCCAAGTGAGCGTTTCTGGAACCGTGCATACTCGCAAAAGCCTCGAACGCGCAGTTCAGGCCCTTATTGCCAGCATCCAGCCGGGCGACTTTTTCGGCCTGCTGGCCTTCTTGCCCTACACGGGGGAGGGTCGCCGCGAGGCGCTGGAAGACATCCGTAACGACGTTGCTGGCAAGATGGGCGTGCCTGCCTGCTTGGAGGTTGGTCCCCGCTACTTGCACTCCACCGGCCAGCTGCACAAGGGCGGCAAGAACAACGGCGTTTTCCTCATTTTGAGCGCTGAAGAATCTGACGATATCAAGCTGGATAGCCAGGCGAAGTCTTTGGGTAATCTGGCAAAAGCCCAGGCTGCGGGCGATTTCTTGACGCTGTCCGAGCTCGGTCGCCGTTGCGTGTACATCAATCTGCCCGACAACGCTGGCGTTACGCTGCGCGCCTTGGAGAAGGTAGTCAAGCACGCCGCAGAAAAAGCTGCCTACTAGGAAAGAGCACTGCCATGCGCGAAGCATGTAATTTGACCATACAAGGTACCGTACAAGGGGTGGGTTTCCGCCCCTTTGTGTATAGATGCGCCCATGAGCTGGGAGTTTGCGGTTGGGTGTACAACTGCTCCCAGGGTGTTATCGTGCACGCCGAGGCTGAGCCCGAGGTGCTGAACGCCTTCATCATGATGGTGCACGACACCGCTCCCGCGGCGGCGCACATTGCCGAGATTTCCATTGATGAGGCTCAGCTGGAACCCTGCGAAGCCTTTGAGATTGTGGCCAGCAAAGAAGGTGGGGAAGGGAAGACCACGTTAGTTTCTGCCGATCTTGCCACTTGTTGTGCCTGTGAGCAGGAGCTTTTCGATCCCGCCAATCGCCGGTATCGTTACCCCTTCATCAACTGCACTAATTGCGGCCCCCGCTTTACCATCATCGACCAGCTGCCCTACGACCGCTGCCATACGTCCATGGGCGCTTTTGAGATGTGCGAACCTTGCGCTGCCGAATACGCCAACCCCATGGATCGCCGCTTCCATGCCCAGCCCGACGCCTGCTGGGATTGCGGCCCCAAAATTTCGTGGACGCGCGGCGGGCAAACCCTTTGGGGCACTACGCGCGAGGAAAGCGACGCTATCTTTGCACAGGCCGTTGACCTGCTGAAACAAGGCGGTATCCTGGCTGTGAAGGGCCTGGGTGGCTTCCATTTGGTGTGCGATGCCGAAAATGAGGAAGCAGTGGCAACCCTGCGCCAACGCAAGCGCCGCGAAGGAAAGCCTTTCGCCGTGATGATGGCTTCGGCCGAAAGCGCTCGCCAGCTGTGCCAGGTGAGCACCGATGAAGAAGCCCTGCTCAGCGGTTCGGTGCGCCCCATTGTGCTGTTGCGTTTGCGCGAGGATGCGCAGTTGGTGCCCGGTCTGGCCGATGGCCTGTACGAGCTGGGCGTCATGCTGCCCTACACGCCGGTGCAGCATTTGCTGATGCATGATTTTGCGGCTGCCGGTGGCCGTATGTTGGTGATGACCTCGGGAAATGTGCACGATGAGCCCATCGTTATCGATGATGAAGAGGCCCTGCGTACCCTGGGCGACATTGCCGATGCCATCATAGGCAACAATCGCGAGATTCGCGCCCGCTACGATGACTCTGTGGTGCGCGTGCTTGATTTCGTCCAGGTTGGCAGCGCCCTGCAGTTCGTGCGCCGTGCTCGCGGCTATGCTCCCACGCCCCTGACCCTGGCGGCGGGGCTGGAGGCTCCCGAGGGCCAGGTCGTATGCGCTACGGGCCCCGAGCAAAAGACCACCGCTTGCTTTGTACGCGAAGGCGATGCCTTTGTGACTCAGCACGTGGGAGACATGGAAAATGCCCTGATCAATGACGCATGGTACGAGTCACTGGAGCGCTACCAGAGCCTGTTTGACATGCAGCCCACGCTGTTGGCTTGCGATAAGCATCCTGAATATCTGACCACCAAGTGGGCGCGCCAACAGGCGTTGCCTCGCGTGGAAGTGCAGCATCATCACGCTCACATCGTGTCCGTCCTGGCGGAAAACGGCATTGACGAAGCGGCTCTGGGCTTCGCCTTTGATGGCACGGGCTACGGCGTTGACGGCGCCATTTGGGGCGGCGAGGCGCTGCTGTGCAACCTGACTGCCTTCGAGCGTTTTGCCAACTTTGCCTATGTTCCCATGCCGGGTGGCGCTGCGTGCGTGAAGCATCCGCTGCGCATGGCCTACGGCGTACTGTGGGCCGCCGACCTGCTGGAACACCCTGCGGCTCAGGCGGCGTTTGTGCCTTTGGGCACCATGCCTCAGCTGCTGGACCAGATGATTGAGAGCGAAATCAACACCCCCTACACCTCTTCGGTGGGCCGTTTGTTCGATTCCGCCTCGGCGTTGCTGGGCATTTGCCCCGAACCCACCTACGAAAGCGAAGGCGCCGTGCAGCTGGAGGCTGCGGCTGCTCGCGCGGTGGCGGCGGGGGCCGATGACCAGGCTTTCGACAGCCGCTATACCATCACCATCCAGAAAAACATTGCCACTGAAAGCTCCACGGCTCAGGATACTTCGGTTCTACTGTTTGACGCAGCCCCCACGTTCCAGGCTCTGCTGGATGACTTGCAGACAGGCGTTTCCCCTGATGAGATTGCCCTTCGCTTCCACAACGCCTTCGTTGAGGCTGTAGTTACGGCGGCGCAACTTTTCCGCGCCCTGTACGGCATCTCACTGGTGGCCCTTTCTGGCGGCGTGTTCCTGAACCGCTATCTTATGGAGCACGTGGTGCCCCTGCTGGCAGCGGAAGGCTTCAACGTGGCGCTGAACAGAGAGGTTCCGCCCAGCGATGGTTGCATCTCTTTGGGCCAGGCTGTGGTAGCATGTGCCACAGCAAAACAATTGGCCGCAGGTGATGTCTGCGTGCCAGAAACCGCAGATAATCAAGGCGAAATGCCTTCCTACAACGAATAAAGGAGATTGCACATGTGTCTTGCAATTCCCATGAAGATCAATGCGCTGAACGATGACCGCATGGCCACCGTGGACGTGCTGGGCGTGACCCGCGAGGTGTCCCTTGACCTGACTCCTCAGGCTCAGGTGGGCGATTACGTGCTGGTGCACGCTGGCTTTGCCATTGAGGTGGTTGATGAGCAGTACGCTCAGGAAACCTTGGATTTGATTAAGCAGTTCCCTGAACTTGCCGGTGAAGATGGGCTAATGTAATGGCTGTTGATCTTTCTGTTCGCGCACGCGATTTCAAAGACCCCGAACTGGCTAAAGGTTTGGTGCAGGCCATTGAAAAATGGGCTCCTGAGCAGGCCGTTCTTATGGAAGTGTGCGGCACTCATACGGTTTCTATCGCTCGCAACGGTCTGCGCGACCTGATGCCCGCTGGCGTGAAGCTGAGCTCTGGCCCCGGCTGCCCCGTGTGCGTTACCCACAATAAAGACATTGATACGGTTATCGCTTTGGCCCGTATTCCCGGTGTGATCATCACCACCTTTGGTGATATGACTCGCGTGCCTGGCTCCACTTCTTCGCTTTTGGCTGAGCAGGCGGCAGGTCACGACGTGCGCATTGTGTACTCGCCGCTGGATGCCTTGAAGATCGCCCAGGAAAACCCTGATAATCAGGTGATTTTTGTGGGCGTTGGCTTTGAAACCACCACACCGCTGGTGGCCATGGCCATCAAGCGCGCTGCTTCTTTGGGCCTGAAGAATTTCACGGTTTTTGCGGCCCATAAGAATATGCCGGGCGCCCTGGAGGCCATCATTGCCGACCCGCAGCTGAAGGTGGACGCCCTCATTTTGCCTGGTCATGTAAGTACTATTATTGGTATTGAGCCTTACAAGTTCCTGGCGGAGAAGTACGGTATCCCCGGCGTCATTTCGGGCTTCGAGCCTTTGGATGTGCTGCAGTGCATTGCTATGATCACCCGTCAGCTGCATGAGGGTCGCGCGGAAATTGAGATTGCTTACTCCCGCGGCGTCATGCCCGAGGGCAACCCTGTTGCGCGCGCTGTTATCGACGAGGTGTTTGATACCTGCACCGCCACTTGGCGCGGTTTGGGCGACATCGAGGGGTCGGGCTATGTGATTCGCCCCGAGTTTGCCCAGTTCGATGCCGTAAAGCGTTTCCAGCCTGAGGTTGAACCCACCCAGAACCCCAAGGGCTGCCGCTGCGGCGATGTGTTGCGTGGCATCATGGCCCCCAACGAGTGCCCTCTGTTCCGCAAGGTGTGCTCGCCGGAGAACCCAGTGGGTCCCTGCATGGTGAGCTCCGAAGGCAGCTGCGCCGCATACTATAGGTATTACTAGAGCAGAAAGAGACGCAGCATGGGCCTGTTTAACGAAAAAGAACGCAAAAGCGAGCTTCAGTCTATCCGCAAGGAGTTTTCCGAGATGGATCGCGAAGAAGGCGCCCGTAAGCGTCCGGCTGTTACCATGCTGGTCTTGATGATTATCGTGTGGCTGGTGTTTGCTATTTTTGACCTTGTGACGGGCAAGAGCTTTACCGGCATTACCGCCTTGGTTGTGGCAGCGTACGCTGGTTTGTGCTGGGGTGAATATCGCGAGTCCCGTGAGCGCGCCACGGGCGTGTATGCTGTTGTTGCAGGCGTTGTGGCGGCTCTGTTCGCGATAGGCCACTTCATGGGTCTGTAAAATCTGTCAAAGACAGGTTGTTTGGCAGGTTCTTAAGCCCAATAATGAGAGCCGCGGCTTTCCTCTTCTTCAAGAATCGCAGAAACCATAGCTTGTGCAGTCATTAGGCGCAACTGAGCTGTGCGCGTGGCGGCCGCTTGTGCGGCGCTTACGGTGGGAACCAAGTTGTTTTCTAAGTCTTCCGCCAAGACGGCTAGTTTCTTTTTCGCGGTTTCCACCTGGGATTTTTCGCGCACAATCATGCAGCTTTCATCCATGATCGCCTGCAGTTGCTTCTCAATTTCTGGCGCAAGCGAACAGGCAAAATTGGTCCATGCAGGTAAATCTGCGTGGGGCCTGTCCTGCGCGTGGCAAGCGGCATGCTCTGCTGCGCTTTTTCCCGCTCGCATGCCGAACACCAGGCCGTTGGCGCTGGAAAGACCACCCAGACGGTCGGCGCCGTGCATGCCTCCGGTGCATTCACCTGCGGCGAAAACGCCCGGGACAGAAGTGCATCCCTGCTGGTCAATGGCTATGCCGCCGTTGCTGGCGTGGGCGTACAGGGATACGCGCAGCGCATCGTTTGGGCCAACGCCTGCGCTTTCTTGCAGCCACTGCTGATAGGTGGTTACAAATTCGGGAACATCCACGGTGGGGAAATGGGGCGTAAGTTCCAGCCCATCGGGTCCTGCTTGGTGAATGGCAAAGTCAACGGCGCGGCTTTCCAGCCGGCAGGTGAAAGGACCATAGCCGCTGCGCATATCCAAAAGCCGGGCAGCTTCAGCAGCACCGCCCAGGGCGTCGATACCGCTTTGAGGCAATTGCATAAAGCGGAAGGCCTTCTCATTGAAAACAACGCCTTGAACAGGGGAGACAATGCCGGGCATGAACTGCATGAAGGCCATGTTGATCAGCTGGCATCCGCGCGACGCCGCCAATCCTTGCACGGTGGCACAGCAATCATCTTGGGTCAGGTGCCGTGAAAAGAGCGAGCTGGTGCCGCCGGTGCATAGCACCAAGGCGTCATATTCCACCTGCTCAAAGGCTTGAGTATTGCTGTCGAAGAACAGCGCGCAGCGCGTTTTGGGGTCAAAATCCATCAGCTCCCAACCCTGCCGCAACGTGACGCCTGCCTCCTGAAGGCGTGCGTCCATGGCCTGCACGTAGGGCTCGCGTTCGATGCCGTTCCAAGCGCGGTGCTTATGGTCAAAACAGGGAATGTATTCTCGTTGGGCGGCCGCAGTGCCAGAAGCGTGCTTCAGCGTCACGCCCCAGACCTCTAGCTGGGCGATGGCCGGAGCAATGCCTCTTACGAAGCTGCGCACCAAGGCGGGGTTGGCCGCGCCGCAGCCCACCTGTTCGATAGTTGCGGCCAAGTCTTCCTGGTCGGTGGTTCCGTCGGGTGCGATAAGCCCCAAGCCCCAGGTGCCTTCAAAGAAGCTGGAGCCCGAAAATAGGGGCCCTTTGCTGGCCAAGAAAACCTTGCTGGAGGGGCTTTCCAAGGCGGCGGAAAGAGCCGCGCAGGTGCCGGCGATGCCCGAGCCTACTACAAGAATCAATGAGCGCACTGAAACCTCCGTGCATAAAAGAAAAGGGATAGCTGAGTCACGTTCTCTCCATTTTACCGTTGCTCGGTAAAAAAGTACCGTTTACGGCAAAGGAAGGGTGTAAAAAATCTGTCGATTTTGCATCTGAAAGCGTGACCATTGAATACTGACCATTGAATACCAAGCGTAACTCATTCATAATTGATATGTCATAAACACAACGTTTATTTCGTTAGTGTTTCAGTCTTGGGCGCATTGCGCCCTCTACGTCCGAAGGAGTATTTCTATGGAGAAAACTCAGGTATCTAGGCGTGCGTTCCTGGCAGGCTCTGTTGTGTCTGCTGGCGCTATCGTCGCCGGTCTGTCTGCTTGTGGCTCTTCTAGCGCAAGCAGCGCATCTGCATCTGCTTCCAAGGCTTTCGCTGGCGGCGGCAAGATCAATGCAGCTATCGCTTATGCTACGTCCAATGCTTACACCCCCGTTGGTGTTAGCGCCGCTGCTGTAATGGCTGCTTACTGCCATTGCTGCGAGGCTCTGTACGACCTGGACTACGCAAACGGCAACGAGCCCTATGCTGCTCTGGCTGCTGGCGATCCTAAGAAGATTTCTGACACCGAGTTCGAAATTGAGCTGCGTGCAGGCGCTGTTTACTATGACGGTACCCCTGTTACCCCCGCTGACGTAAAGAACGCTATCGATGTTGAACTTGCAAACGCAACTTACAAGGATTTCTTGGGCTTCATCAAGCAGGTTGACACCACTGAGAAGGGCGTAAAGATCACCTTGGCTTACCCCGCAGAAGGCCTGCTGAAGGGCCGTCTGGCCACCTGTCGCATCTTCCCTGCTTCCACCGCTCAGGAAGTTCTGGACAAGGGCGTGTTCCCCACTTCTGGTCCCTGGAAGATCGACTCCTGCAACTACGACAAGGGCGGCACCGTCGAGTTCTCCGTTAACGAGAAGTACAATGGCCCCAAGCCTGCCAAGGCTTCCGCTATGCATTGGGACATCCTGAACGACGACACCACTCGTACCACTTCCTTCACCTCCAAGACCTCTCAGGCCATGGAGAACGTTCCTGCAGCTAACATTGACATGATCAAGGGCGCTGGCGCTACCATCGAGACTCTGGATTCCTTCGCACTGTGCTTCCTGCAGTTCAACACCAAGAAGGCCCCCTTCAATGACAAGCGCGTCCGTCAGGCTCTGTTCTATGCTATCGACATCGACAAGCTGATCTCCAACCAGATGGCTGGCATGGCTGCTCCTCTGACCTCCTTCCTGCCCAAGGGCTTCGTTGGTTATCATGAGGCCAAGGTTCAGTACAAGTACGATGTTGAGAAGGCAAAGTCTCTGCTAAAGGAAGCTGGCGCTGAGGGCTTGAAGATCAAGCTTATGGTTAACGACCGTTGGCCCAAGGATCTGGCTCCCCAGATCAAGGAGAACTGGGATGCAGTTCTGGGCGCCGACGCTGTTACCCTGGACGTATGCGAAGTTCAGTGGGGCACCATGGCTCCTGGCGAGAACCCCGACTACGATATCCTGCTGACCCCTGGCGATCCCTCTTGCTTCGGCAAGGACCCCGACTTGCTGCTCACCTGGTGGTATGGTGACAACGTTTGGACTCAGGGCCGTACTTACTGGAAGGAAAGCGATCCTGCTAAGTTTAACGAGATGCAGGCCGCTCTGCAGGAAGGCCGCGAGAAGACCGGCGACGCTCAGCAGCAGGCATGGAACAAGTGCTTCGATATCATCTCCGAAGAAGTGCCTCTGTATCCTCTGATGCACAAATCTGTTACCACCGCTTGGTGGCCTGAGGCTCTGGACGGCTTTAAGCCCGTTTCTACCACTGGTCTGTACTTCCTGGATGCTGACGCAGCCAAGTAAGTTTGGATTAATCGGTTGAAGCGCGTTTCCAACGCATAACTTGACAAAGGGAAGCGGTGTTTTTCGAAGCACTGTTTCCCTTCTGTTTTTTTCTGCCGTGGATTGCGGCATTTAAGCATGAAAAATAAGACGGAAAAATGCCTCAGGGTGAATCTGTCTTGTTGGTTATGAAATAAGGCATTTGGCAAGAGCGTTTATAAGGGGGTTCTTACCAGATGCCTCTCAAGTTGAAAGGAGGAGGGGTGAATAATCTCATTAGACTTATCGGCCGCCGTCTGATCGCTTTGCCTATCATGATTATTGGCGTAACCATTTTGGTTTTCTTCGTTACCGCCATGTCCCCTATCGACCAGGCGTATTCCGTTCTGGGCGAAACTGCCACGGTTGAGCAAGTTGAGGCGTACCGTGAGGCAAACGGCTTGAATGATCCCATCATTGTCCAGTACTTCACTTATATGGGTAACTTGATTCAAGGCGATTTGGGCGTGTATGGTGCTACTAAGGCTTCTGTTGCCGAAAAGATTGGCCAGGCACTTCCCATTACTCTTGAACTGACCTTTGCTGGTTTGGTTATCGCTTTGATTTTCTCTTTTGTTTTGGGCGTTGTCTCTGCTGTGTATCGTGATAAGTGGCCTGACCAGATTATCCGTGTTTTCTCCATTGCAGCTTTGTCTATGCCTTCTTTCTGGTTGGCAGTTCTGCTGATTTTGGCATTCATGGGTTCTCTTCCTGTTGCCGGCAATTTGCCTGCCTTCTTTGAGAATCCTGGTGGATGGTGCGCCCGCATGGCCCTGCCTGCAATTTCTCTGGCTGTTCCCGTTATCGGCCAGATGACCCGCGTTATCCGTACTTCCATGGTTGAGGAACTGGACAAGGGCTATGTTCGTACCGCTATCGGCGCTGGTATTCCCAAGCGCACCGTTATTGCAAAGAACGTTTTGCGCAACGCTCTGATCAGCCCCGTTACTGTTTTGGGCTTGCGTATTGCTCACCTGATTGGTGGCGCTGTTGTTATCGAGGTTATTTTCAACCTCCCCGGCATGGGCATGGCAATTTTGCAAGGCATCCAAGCTAACTACATTACCCTCATCCAAGGCGTTGTGTTGGTGGTTGCCTTCTTCTTCATTGTCATCAACATTATTGTTGACATGCTGTACATCCTGATCGACCCGCGTATTAGGACGGTGTAGCATGGTTAAGTTTCGCGAAAAGACTACTGCAAAGTTGGAAGCAAATGCAGGTAAGAAAATCAGCTTCCATCGACTGAGGGCCATGAGCACCCTAGGCAAGATTTCCTTGGCAGTGCTTCTTCTTTTGGTTTTGATGGCCATCACGGCTAATCTCATTGCCCCTTATGATCCTTTGAAGATCTACACTGCCCGAACTGCTCCTGGTGCCGAATTCCTGTTTGGTACCGATGACAAGGGTCGCGACGTTTTGTCTCGTATTATGTACGGCGCTCGCTATTCTTTGGTAATTGGTTTGGGTTCTACGGCGTTGGCCCTAGTAACTGGCGCAATTATCGGTGCTGTTGCTGCGGTAACTCGCACTTGGATTTCTGAAGTCATCATGCGCATCATGGACATCATCATGTCCTTCCCTGGCATTGCTCTGGCGGCTACTGTGGTTGTGGTTATGAGGCCCTCCATTCCGTCACTGATTATTGCAATTGCTATTTTGTATGCGCCTCAGATCGCTCGCGTTGTGCGCGCTAACATTATGAGCGAATATGGTCAGGACTACGTTCGTGCTGCCATTGTTGCTGGCGCAAACGCTCCCTGGATTTTGACTAAGCATGTTATGCGCAACTGCTTGGCTCCCATCATGGTATTTACCGTGGTTTGCGTTGCAGATGCTATTGTTTTTGAGGCATCCCTGGCCTTTATTAGCGCTGGCATTCCTGAGCCTATTCCTACCTGGGGTAATATTCTGGCTGACGCTCGTGCTGGCGTTCTTTCTGGCCGTTGGTGGCAGGCATTGTTCCCTGGTTTGTTCATCATGATCACCACGCTGTGCTTGAACATTTTGTCTGAAGGCATTACCGACGCCATGGCTGCTGCTCCCAGTGCTCCTGTTGAGGCTGGCGACGACAAGCTGGAATCCGACCGTGAGGCCGACCGTCTGGTCTCTGATCCTAAGCTGGCTTATGCTGCTCAGGCTGAAATGCTGGAGAAGCGTTTGAGTGCACTGGCTGATGTGGAAACTCGTCGTACCGACCGCTTTGTGGCCCGCACCGATGTGCCTCCTATTTTGGAAGTGAAGAACTTATGCATCAAGTTCAAGCGTCATGGCGATGTAAACGTTGTTGACAACTTGAACTATGTTGTTCGTCCTCGTCAGACCATGGGTCTGGTAGGTGAATCTGGCTGCGGTAAGTCCATTTCCACCAGCGCCATTATGGGCCTTCTGGATATGAGCACGGCTACCGTTTCTGGCGAGATCATCTACGACGGCAAGAACGTTCTGGAAATGAACGAATCCCAGCTGAATGAGATTCGTGGCCGTGAAATTGCCATGATTTATCAGGACTCTTTGAGCGCATTGAACCCCTCCATGCTGATTAGCGCACAGTTCAAACAGCTGACCAGCCGTGGTGGTACCCGTACCGCAGAAGAGCTGCTGGAACTGGTAGGCCTGGATCCCAAGCGTACGCTGGAATCTTATCCTCACGAGCTTTCTGGTGGCCAGCGTCAGCGCGTTTTGATCGCAATGGCTTTGACTCGTGACCCCAAGATCATCATTGCTGACGAACCCACCACCGCTTTGGATGTTACCGTTCAGAAGCAGGTTATCAACCTGTTGAACCGCCTGCAGCATGAGCTGGGCTTTGCAATGATCTTTGTTAGCCATGACCTTGCTCTGGTTGCCGAGGTTGCAAACTCCATCACTGTCATGTACGCAGGTCAGGTTGTTGAGCAGGGTCCTGTGACCGAAATCATGACCAACCCCATCCATGAGTACACTCGTGGCCTGCTGGGTTCTGTCCTGTCTATCGAAGCAGGCGGCGACCGTTTGCATCAGGTTCCTGGTTCGGTTCCTTCTCCCAAGGACTTCCCTGAGGGCGATCGTTTCCGTCCTCGTTCCAGCCACCCCGACGCTGTTTCCAACGTTCGTCCCATGCTGAAGAAGCTCAAGGGAAGCGACCATTACTATGCCGAGCTGCCTGACAGCGAGCTGGCTCGCCTGGGTCTTGACCCGCTGGTACCGGCCGAAGGGAGGGAATAATGGTAGAGAAGATCGAAGAACTGACTACCACCTCTGCTGAAGAGATGTTGAATCAGTCTACTGTTTCTGCCGCTCTGGGTGCTTCCGTTAATCGTGAAGTGTCTGATGCTGCGACGGTAACTGACGCAAAAGCTGACGCTGACTCTCATGTTATCGAAGTTGGTGAAGCCAGTGTCGAGGGCGCTAAGGAAGACATTTATTCCCGCCCTGTTTCCAGGCAGCGCAACGTGCGCGAAGAACTGCTGGCTATCGCTCCTCCTGAGTTCAGCGCTCCCGACGACACTCCCGACGACGGCCGTGAGCCCCTGGTGTTCTTGGACAACATCTACGTTACCTTCAAGACCCGTACTGGTTCTTTGCTGCATCCCAACATGGTTCATGCGGTGCAGGGCGTTACCATCAAGCTGATGCCCGGCGAATGCATTGGCATCGTAGGTGAGTCCGGCTGCGGTAAGTCCACCACGGCAAACGTGCTGTGCGGCTTGCAGTCTCCCACTTCTGGCAAGGTGTACTTCAAGGGCCGCGACGTGACCAAGCGCACCGCTGCTGACCGTCGTGCCATGGGCCGCGTGGTTTCCGTTGTATTCCAGGACCCCGCAACTGCTCTGAATGCTCGTATGAGCATTCGTGACCAGCTGATGGACCCCATGATTGTTCACAAACTTGGCACTCCCGAGGAGCGCGAAGCTCGCGTAAAGGAGCTCATTGGCTTGGTAGGCCTGCCTGAGTCCTGCCTTATGGCTCTGCCCGGCCAGCTGTCTGGTGGTCAGCGTCAGCGCGTTGCTATCGCTCGCGCTTTGGCCCTGAACCCCGAAGTTATCATCGCTGACGAGCCCACTTCCGCACTGGACGTTTCCGTTCGTGCCCAGATTCTGAACCTGCTCATGGATCTGAAGCGCGACCTGAACCTGTCCATGGTGTTCATTTCTCATGATATTTCTACGGTTCGTTACATTTCTGACCGCATTATTGTTATGAATAAGGGTATGGTTGTAGAACGTGGTACCGTTGACAAAATCTTCAACCACGCACAGGAGCCTTACACTAAACTGCTTCTGGGCGCTACTCCGTCGCTTTTGCATCCCGATGAGAGTGCGTTCGAATAAAGAACTCAATTAAAGAGAAAGAGAAACTAGGTAATTTCAAATGGCTGACAAGAGCAAGTTCCAAGGCGTTATTCCTCCGGTAGTTGTACCGCTGACTGCCGACAAGCAGTTGGATATTCCCGCTTTTGAGAAATCCATCAACCGCATGATTGATGGCGGTGTGCATGGTCTGTTCTTCCTGGGTTCCAGCGGCGAGGTTGCGTTTTTGAACGATGAACAGCGCTATGAGGTACTGGAAAACGCTGTGCGCATTGTTGATCACCGCGTGCCCGTTCTGGCTGGCGTTATTGACATGGAAACCGAGCGTGTTATCAAGCAGATTGAACGCACCAAG
>JAQXTF010000115.1 GCA_029219345.1 Eggerthellales bacterium | reverse complement strand
TCACAGCCCCACGCGGTGGCGCAACCGTCGCCATCGCCCAGGTCGACCAGAATCTGAATCTCGTCCTGGACCAGCACTTCCTTGGCCTCTTCCTCAGAGAAGGGCACGCCAGCGCCGTTCTGGCACAGCAGCACTTCGCCGCCGGTGCTCTTGAAGCGCACGTCAACCTTGTGCACATCAACGTCAACGGGGGCATAGCCAATGGCGCACAGCACACGGCCCCAGTTGGCATCGGCGCCGAAAATGGCGCTCTTCACCAGGCTGGAACAAATAACGCTCTTGGCCACGGTACGAGCGGCGGGCTTGTCGGCCGCGCCGGTCACAATGCACTCAATGAGCTTGGTGGCACCTTCACCATCGGCCGCCATACGGCGAGCCAGGGTGCGGGTTACGGCCGCCAGCGCTTCGCAAAACGCCTGATAGTCGGCACCTTCCGCAGCGGTAATGGGCTCATTGCCCGCCAGGCCGTTTGCCAGCACAACCACCATGTCATTGGTGGAGGTGTCGCCGTCAACGCTAATCATGTTGAAGCTGTCCACAATGTCGGCGGAAAGGGCAGCCTGCAGCACCGCGGGCTCAATGGCCGCGTCGGTGGTGATGAAGCCCAGCATGGTGGCCATGTTGGGGTGAATCATGCCGCTGCCCTTGGAAATGCCGCCCATGCGGCAGATCTTGCCACCCAGCTCAAACTCAACGGCAACCTTCTTCTCCACCGTATCGGTGGTCATGATGCCCTCGGCCGCCAGGTCGCAGCCATCAACGGAAAGGCCCTCAACCAGACTGGGGATGCCCGCCTTGAAGGGCTCGATGCTCATGGGCTCGCCGATGACACCGGTGGAGCCAACCACTACGTCACCTGCGGAAATACCCAGCGCGTCAGCCAGCAGCTGGCTGGTCTCTTCCGCAATTTCAATGCCGTTAGCATTGCAGGTATTGGCGTTGCCGCTGTTGCAGATGACCGCTTGCGCGTAGCCATCGGCAATGTGGGCGCGGGTCACGTCCAGCGGAGCGCCCTTCACCTTGTTAGTGGTGTAGGTTGCCGCAGCGGCGCAACGGGTTTCGCTAACAATCAGCGCCAGGTCACGCTTGGTGCGACCGGCGCGAATACCGCAATGGACGCCGTTGGCCTTAAAGCCAGAAGCTGCGCAAACACCACCCTCTATGAACTTCATCACTTTCCTTCTTTCTGTAAAGAACGAAACCTTGCTACCAAACCAACCGCGTGACAATTTTGCCCCGGGCGCTTTTGTCACGTTAAACGTTCAAGCCGGTGGCCTCGGGAACGCCCAGAACCAGGTTCATGTTCTGGATGGCGGCGCCCGAAGAGCCCTTGCCCAGGTTGTCAAAACGGGCCGCCAGCAAAATCCTGTCGTCGTTGCCCGTGACGGTCACCTGCATGTCGTCGCGACCCGTGAAAGCCGCGGCGCTCAAGAAGCCGCCCTCGGCCGCTTCATCTTCGGCAACGTAGTGTACCAGTCCCTGGGCGTATGCCGCAGAAAAAGCCTGTTCAATGGCTTCTTTTCCGCCTTTAATCTGCGACGCGAACAGCGGCACGCATACTTCCATACCTGCGTAGTAGGGAGCCACCGTGGGTACGAAGATGGGAGCAGCGGAAAGACCGCACACCTGGGCCATTTCCGGCAGATGCTTGTGCTTCTGAGTCAGGCCGTACACGCGAGGGGCCTCCAGCAGGGCATCGCGACCCGCGGGGTCTTCGTACTGGGCAATCATGCTCTTGCCGCCGCCGGAGTAGCCGGTCAGCGAGAAACAGCTCAGTTGCTCATCGGGAGCAATAACGCCGGCCTTCACCAACGGCGCCACCAGGGCAATGAAACCGCTGGCGTGGCAACCCGGGTTGGCAATGCGGGTGGAAGCGGCAATGGCGGCCTTGTCCCCAACCTCGGGGAAGCCGTAAGCCCAGGTGGGGTTCACGCGATGGGCCGTAGAGGTGTCGATAATCACAGTATTGGGGCTCTCCACTAGGGAAACCGCTTCTACCGCCGCCGCGTCGGGCAGGCACAGAAAGGCGATGTCGGCCGCGTTCAGCATTTCCTTGCGAGCCGCCGCATCTTTGCGCAGCTCATCGGGGAGCGTGACCACCTGAAGGTCGGTTCGCTGGGCCAATCTTTCATGAATGCGCAAGCCCGTGGTGCCTGCGCTGCCATCGATAAATACTTTTGCCATGGTCAATCCATTCAATAGTGCATAAATTTAAGGCAATATGCAGTTTATTTGCATAAAATATCTTGTCTAGTCATTTTTACGAACATTTACGGGAATGTAGCGCATTTTTCCGCAAAAATGAACCGTTCCATTTTACGCGTCTTTGGGCGGCTGATCGCGGCAATACCAAGTCATCACAAAAATCGATTACCAGGTATAATAGTTTACCAATAGCACGTCCATCGAAAGGCTTCCCATGACCCTTCAGCAGCTTCGTTACCTTATGGCTGTGGCCCAGCAGGGCTCCTTCAACGCCGCCGCCACACAGCTCTTCGTTTCCCAGAGCACCCTTTCCATCTCGGTGAAAGAGCTGGAAGAAGAACTGGGCATTCAAATTTTCCTGCGCTCCAACCGCGGCCTGAAGCTCACCAACGAGGGCACGGAGCTTCTGGGTTACGCCCGCCAGGTGCTTGAGCAGGCCGAACTGCTGGAAAACCGCTACGCCACCCGCGCGGAAAATCGCGCCCGACTGGCCATCAGCACCCAGCACTACGCCTTTTGCGTGCAGGCATTCGTGGCTCTGACCAACGAGGTGGGCGCCAGCGCCTACGACTTTACCCTGCGCGAAACCCGCACCGGCGAGATCATCGACGACGTGCGCAACTTCAAGGCCGACATTGGCATCCTGTACCTTTCGGAATCCAACGAAAAGGTGCTCACCAGCACCTTCACCGAGGCGCACCTGACCTTCACACCCCTGTTCGAGGCCCGCACCCACGTGTTCGTGGGCGCCCATCATCCCTTGGCCAGCCGCCCCAGCGTTTCCCTGACTGACCTGGAGGAATACCCCCGCTATTCCTTTGAGCAGGGCCTGACCAACTCGTTCCATTACTCGGAAGAGCCCTTCGGCTTCATGCCCCACAGCCGCAACATCACCTATTCCGACCGCGCCACCCTGACCTCGCTGCTCAGCATGGGCAACGGCTACACCCTTTCAACCGGCGTTTTGTCCGACGAAATGGCCTCCAACATTGTGGCGCTGCCCCTGAAAGAGAAGTCAATCATGCGCGTGGGATACATCACCCACGACGAAAAAGTGCTGTCTGAACTGGCTAAACGTTATCTGGAAAAGTTGCACGAAATCATCGAGAGCAACCCCAGCGACTCCATCATCGAAATCAAATAGCAGCCGGCTGGGATCCCAACGCTCCACTAAAGGGCAACGGGGATATCCCTGTTGCCGGCCTCAATGAGGTCCACGTAGTGCTGGTAGTAGTCGCCATCGGGCACGTCGTCGGCATGACCTTCTCCTACTCAATGGTGATGCTGTGAATCAGATAATGGGATACGTTGGCAGAATCAATGTGGCAGCCAATACCGAAAGGATCATTTCGCCTGTTCAGCGTCACCAGACCACGCTCCACCGTATGGGGCGGGTCAGCCACATCGCTGACAAACTGGCGCAGCACCGAGCCCGTATTGCCCGCGTCTTCCACCGACGAAAGAGTCTGGAAAGCCGCATGCATACGGCGGGAAATGCCCAGGTCAAACATGCCGCCCATCCACACATGCACGCCGCGCATGTGGGCCTGGCGAATGAAATCAAGGGTGGGGCGCACGCCGCCGAATTCGCCAATGCGCGCCACCATGTACCGCAGATTGGGATACTCCAGGGCCATGTAGGCCTCCTGCAGCGTGGCAATGGACTCGTCCAAGCAAATGGGAATTTTCAAGGTCTGCTGCAAGCGGGCCAGCTTTTGCAGTCGCTGCTTGGAAGAAAGGGCGCCCATGCCTACAAAGGACAGGGGCTCTTCAATCCAAGAGACATCCGTCGTGTCAAGTTTGCGCAGCTCATCCATGGTTTTTTCCGTGAAGCTCTGCTTGGCGTCCAAGGTGATCATCAAATCGGGGAACACCTGGCGCACCGCACGCACGCGCTCAAAAGCCATGCCGGGACGCACCTCGATGGTCACGCAGCTGTAGCCGGCCTCGGCGCAGCGCCACACCTGCTCAACGGTTTCCTGCACATTGCTCAAGCCCACCAGGGCGCCAGCGCGCACACGGCATTGGGTACCCTGAGCAAGCGCCGCTTTTCCACCAATGAGCTGCCAAAACGCCAGGTTGGAAATCTTTCCGTACAGGTCCCAGAAGGCAGGTTCCAAAGCGCCGCAAGAGCGCTGGCGGTACGGCGCATCGGGGCACTCCATGAGGCATGCCGTCACTTCGCCAGGGTGCAAAAACGCCTGGCCAATCACGTGAGGAGCCAGCACCGAGCTTAGGTATTCCTCAGCGTTTCGCAGAATCTCAAAGCCGGCAATGTCGGAAGAGAAAGCCACACACTCGCTGATGCCCGTGCGGCCCGCGTAGTCGATGACCTCCACCAGCAGCGACTCGCGCTCGGTGCGCATGCGGCCGCCAATGAGGGTGGGCGCCACCAGGGGCACCACCACGCGATGCAGCACCACGCGGCTCACCTCCAGGCGTTCCTGGTAGCACTGCTCCAGCAGGGCGCCGTCAATCTTGCCCACGCTGGTGCGGGGGAAGGAGTCCAGGCAGAAAATGTGCTTGGGCATGCTGGCAGCGGCCAAGCTTCCCTCCAGCCTCTGGCGCACCTTTCGAGCAAAACGCCTGGCCGAGGGCCTGTTTTGCATGCCGCGGTCGTTGCGTTCCACAAAGGCGATGGGGCATGCGCCCAGCAGCACATCGGGAGCTCCGAACACGTAAGCGTCAGAGACGCCGGAGCAATCCAGCAGCAACTGGCGAATCTCGTCGGGGTAGACGTTGGTGCCGCCGCACAGGAACATGTCGTCGGTACGGCCGTGCACGGTTATGCAGTTGTTGCGGCTTTTGGCGGTATCTCCCGTGGCCAGGTAGCCGTTGACGGTGACCGGCGTGCGCATGCCAAAGTAGCGGTCGCACACGCTGGGGCCCTTCACCAGCAGCTTTCCGAAGCCGTTGGGGGCGGCGTCTTCAATGCGCACCTCCACGCCCGGCAACAGCCGCAGCGAGCCGTCAAAACGGTCATCCATAAGGCCGATAGCAATGTGACCTGCGGTTTCGGTAGTTCCATAACCCGCATACACGCTCATATGCTGCGCGCGGCACTGAGCGGCGACGTCAGCACTCAAGGCCGAACCGCCCAGCAACATGCAGCTATAACGACGCAGAGCGCCCTGGTTGGGGCACAGCAAAAACTCGGAGATCATGGCGTCATCCACCGCAATATGGGTAGCGCCCAGCCGATCTACGTCAGTCAGCAAACGAGCGGGATCGAAGTATTCGTAGATGACGAAAGAAGACCGGTTGCACAAGCTGCGCACGATAACCTGCAGGCCCATGACGCGATAGCAGGGAAGCACCGCTTGCCACACGCCGCGTCCTTGCTTGCTCACCAGGGTATTCAGGGCCTTCGCCGCTGCAGTCAAATGCTTCCAGCTCAGACATACTGGCTTGCTCTTGCCCGAAACGCCCGCCGTGAACAACACCACTGCCGGCTTGGAGGCATCGAAGAGGTACTTGGCATGGTCAGCGAAATGTACCATGGACTCTTCGGAGTCAGACGAGTAGCGGCGCAGCTGAGAAGGAGGCAGCTTGGTCACGTCGCGGGTAGCGCCCAGATAGCTGCCCTGGCTGGGGCCTGAAGACAGGGACGCACGCAGACCCACATGACGCCCGTTCGCTCCCGAAAAACCGCTTTGACCAGGCATTCCCTCGCCATCAATGAGGGCGCGCGCCCTGGTCATAAGCTCGGTAATATTGTTGAGGTTCACCGTGAAAGAGATGTCCGTATTGGGAACCGATTCGATTTCTGCATAACGGGCCGTGCGATCGGCCACCGTCAGATGGGGGTCCATGCCCACCAGGCCAAAGTTGCCGTATGCCGCCGCCAGCAGCAGCAGAGGCCAGCCAGCGCCGTTGGGCATCTCCACCGAAACGTAGTTGCCACGAGCCACGCCCTCCGCCCGCAGGACCTGGGCCAAGGCGGAGCCATACAAACGAGCTTGATGATAGGTAAAACGAGACTCACGCCCAGCCGCATCCACGGCGGTGAAGCATAGCTGGCGCGGATTGGTGCGCGCCATATCTTCGAAGGCATGAAGCATGAACCGCTACGGTCCTTTCGTCTCTCAAGGGCTCAAAAAGGGCAACTGCGAAAAACAAAGAGAACCGGGTAACAACCGCATTCCCTTGTGTGTTTGCAGTGTATCCGTACGTATATGGTGTGTTTTTTCGAATTTGGATCATAGTAGCACGTTCCTTGCCCTTTCCCCAGTATCCTCGGGAGAAAAAGTGCTGGAAAACGACAAAATTTTGGGCAAATTACTGCTGCCTGCGTGCCAGCTCTGCCAGCTGAGGGAACAGTTTCTTCACGCGATCAAAGCCCTGGGAGCCCTCGTGCATGAGGGTGCAGTAGGTGCAGTCTTTGTAACCCTTGTCGTTGTAGCGGAACGCGCCGCCGCAATCGGGGCCCAAGGCATAAAGGGGGCAATAGCAAAACACGCAATTGAAAATTTCGCCCTCGGGCAGCGTATGGCAGGGATAATAGGGACATTCCTCGTTGGTAAACACGCGCTTATCTTCCATGGGTACCTCCTACCACACTAAAATCCTTGGCCATAGTGTAACAGCTTGCAACGCAAAAAGCCGCAAAACCTAGCCGCACTCCATTTTTGGCCGCTCCGCCACTGCTTTTTTCGTAGATTCTGACAAAAATTGCGATTCAGAGTAAAAATTCACCCATTTCAAGCACCTTTTGAAACAAATCGTGGGGGTAGAGGGGTGTTTGCGCCCCTCTACCCCCACGATTTTGTTGCGAAAAATGCACTGAATCGCAATTTTTGTCAAAGTTGAGCCGAAAAAGCGGGTTTTCAAAGAGGAAGGCGCCCCTTTGCGGCAAGCAAGCCGACGCGTCTACAGCATGTGAGCGCGCAGGAAGTCAGCCGGCTGAGCGGAAAGGTAGGCCGGAGCAATGTCGAAAACGGTCTTGCAGCCGGTGTTGCCTTCAGCGGACAGGCGGGCAACGGCGCGAGCGTAAGCCACCAGCACGCAAGCGGTGAACTCGGGATTGGAGTCCAACTTCAGGCTGTACTCGATGGTGCAGTTCATACCACCAGCGGTAGCGCCGGAACGAACGACGAAACCACCATGAGGCAGACCGGAGTGGTTGGCGTTCAGCTCCTCCTGGGAGATGAAGTTCACCTCAACGTCGTACTCGTCGAAGTAGTTGGGCATGTTCACAATCTGCTCGGTAACGGCAGCGGGATCAGCGCCCTCCTCAAGCACTACGAAGCACTGGCGGGTGTGCTTTTCGCGAGTGGTCAGCTCAGGATTCTGACCTGCGCGAACAGCTTCCAGAGCCTCAGGCACAGGAATGGTGTACTGCTTGGCATCGGCCACGCCGGGAATGCGACGCAGGGCATCGGAGTGACCCTGGGAAACACCCTTGCCCCAGAAGGTGTAGTCGCTGCCCTCGGGCAAAATGCAGTTGGCGTACAGGCGGTTCAGGCTGAACAGACCCGGGTCCCAGCCGCAGGAAATCAGCGCGGTCTTGCCGGCCTCTTTGGCAGCGGCATCAACGTTGGCGAAGTGCTCGGGAATGCGAGCGTGGGTGTCGAAGGAGTCAACCACGTTGTACTTGCCAGCGTACTTGGGGGTCTGCACGGGCAGGTCGGTGGCGGAGCCGCCGCAGATGATCAGCACGTCAACATCGGTGGCGGTGCCTTCATCCAGCTCGGCAACGGAGCGCACAGGCACGCCCTCGGTTGCGATGGTCACGGTAGCGGGGTCGCGGCGGGTGAACACGCCCACCAGCTCCATGTCGGCGTTCTGGCGAATAGCCAGCTCAACGCCCTTGCCCAGGTTGCCATAACCCAGAATACCTACGCGAGTCATATATTCCTCTTTTCATTAACTCGGCAAAGCGCCGCTTATACTTCAAAATGGGTTTCCATCATATTAGAGCTTCGTTTCGTACCGGTAAACAAATTGACGGGTACGGTATAATAAACCCAACGAATTGCGTATCGACGCCCTCCGAGAAAGGTCCCGCATGAGAAATTTCCCTATTCGCGCCATCTTTGCCGTGGTCTTTGTGGTTCTCATTGTGGTGCTAGTGCGCATGTTCGCCTGCTCCAGCAGCAACGTTGAGGCTCAGCAGCCCACCATCGCCGACCCCACGTGGACCGATTGCAAGAGCGAAAATGGCCAAGTGGTGCTCACCGGCGTCTTCCTGAACCAAGCTACCAGCACTGACGAAGAAGCCCAGGTGTACGTGACCATGGACCTGCGCGCTCAGGGTTCGGGCAGCGCCACCGTCGACGCCTACCTGGGCAAGTCGCTCATCCGCTTCGCCAGCATTGGCGACACGGCCACTTACTACGACGCCACCTCTGCGGAAACTGCCGCCGCTTTTGCCGAAAAGAAATTCAAAACTGCAGCTTACGGATACGACAACACCATTCAGGGCCAAACCATCCTGTCCAAGGAACCCACCAAGCTGGTGGCCGTGTTTCAGGTGCCTCGCTCCCAGCTGGCCGTGGATAACACCATGAGCCTGTGGTTTGACCGCTGCGAAGCCGTGCAGAACCAGCCCGCCTCGGGCGTCGGCTACGGCAATGTAATCCTTTCCTTCCCCACCGACTTCGTACGCGAGCTGCCCGATGAAGCCGCTATTGTGAAGAAGGCCTCCGACAGCTGGTTCTAAGGGGAAACACTCATGTTCGGACGCAAGAAAAAGGCTGCCGCACAGGCCGCCAGCCCCATTTTTCTGGAAGCCTACAGCCGCGCCTTCACCCTGTACAAGCGCTGCAAACTCTGTGCTGAGCAGGGCATGCTTGACGCCAGCGCCTTCTACATGCGCAAGACCCTGGAGGTCATTGCCACCAGCTTCATCGACGAGTACGAGCGCCTGGGCATGGGCCAGCCCTTCGTGGATTTCTGCCTGAAAAAGGGGCATCTAGGCCCCAAGGGAACCATCGCCCCCACCCTAGACGACAAGGTGGATTATCTGCTGCAGCAAAACAACATTCCCGCGGAATCGGAGAAGGCCTACGACGCCATTCGCCAGTACGGCAACGCCGCCGTGCACGAGGCCGCCTTCGCGGAAGACCCCAAGCAAAACGCCAAGATGCTAAAGCTGCTGGAAAGCGAGCTTCTGCAGTTCTACGAAATGGCGAAGGGATAGCGCCTGCCGCGCCGCCGCGCCGTGAGCTAGTGCCCGGCACGCCTATCGTGGCCCGCGGCCTGGTAGTAGGCGTGTTTGTCCTGATACATGAGCAAATCCACGCGGTTCAGAGCCTCGTCCACCGTAGTGGCGGAAAGATCAACGGGGCAAAAGCCCGCCGAAATTGACAGGCGATACGGAATGTCAGGACGGTCGTTCAGCAGCTCCAGGTTCTGATGAATACGAGCGATGCATGCATTCACCGTTTCCTCGTCCTGGGTGTTCAGCAACGCCACGAATTCATCGCCGGCATAGCGCATAACGGTGCCCAAAGTGCCCACCGCGTCAGACAGCGCAGCACCTGTGGCAATCAGGGCCTTATCGCCCACGGCGTGGCCGTAGGTATCGTTGATGCTCTTGAAGTTGTTCAGGTCCATCATGACAATGGAGAAGCGGGCATCGGCGCGCTCGGACACCCTGCTTTTCAGATCGTCCAGATAAAAGCGGTTGTACAGGCCGGTGAGCTTGTCTCGGAAAATGAGCTCGTTTTGCAGGCCCGACATGACGCCGCTCACTGCAATGGCGATAAAAGGCCAGGTGGTGGACACGCCGTAAAACATCACTTGCAGGCTGACACCCAAAATGGCGGGAATCATGAACACCCATACGGGGAAGAATTTCAGCATGCCGCCCTGCTTACGGGCGCTGCTGTAAACCACCAGGGAGCCCACCAGGAACGCACCGCTGACGCCCACATAGAAGGGATACAGGAATTCGCGATGATACACATTGGCGCTATCGATGGTAAAGGCAATCGGCACAAACAGGTTCACCACCAGGGCGCCCAGAAAAACCACCGCCAAGGCAAGGCTGACGCTGCGCACCCATTGAGGCAGCCGCACGTGCAGGTAGGTGGCCAAAAACGTCAGCCACAAGGGGCCGATGATCAAGTTCATAGCATAAATCCAAGTGTTGATGGCATACTGCGCCACGAACACCACGCATCCCGGCATGCCGTCAATAAGGTAGCCGGTGCAATCGGCGATGCAAGAGACGGAAGACAGAACGATGAGGAACAGCAACACGCGGCTTTCGCGATTGCGCTGCTTCAGGCGCCACATGCAGTTGGCCACAACCATAGAAAGCACCACCAGCGCCATAAGATTCGCTATGAGAACTGCGGCAACGTTTACCATGGGTACGCCAATCCCCTCCTTTCATGGGAGCAATTCTATCATCTTTTTTCCGCTGACGCTCCGCTTTGAGACCATATAATGTAGAGGAAATGGTTTTAGGCCCCGTGCCCGATGAAATGGAAGGACCATCCATGACTGTTCCCGCAGATTTGGCGCGCTGGATTGACCGCGCCGACGCCCGCTATCAGGACGAGCTGGCCGCCCTGGCTACCGATGAAACCGCATATCAGAACGCATTTTTCCAGGAGCTGGAGTTTGGTACCGCTGGCCTGCGCGGCATTCTGGGCGCTGGCCCCAACCGCATGAACATCCATACCGTGGGCAAGGCTACTCAAGGCCTGGCCAACTACCTGAACGCCACCGTTAAGAGCCATATACCCCGCGTGGCGCTGGCCCGCGACTCCCGCAACTGCGGCGAAGAGTTTTGCAACGTGGTGGCCGAGGTGCTGGCGGCCAACCACATTGAGTGCTGCATGTATGAGCGCATTGAGCCTACGCCTGCTTTGAGCTGGGCAACTCGTTACCAGCACTGCGACGCGGGCATTTGCATGACCGCCAGCCACAACCCCGCCGAATACAACGGTTACAAGGT
>JAQXTF010000114.1 GCA_029219345.1 Eggerthellales bacterium | reverse complement strand
TCTGTACAGCAACAAGATTTCCAAGGCTGCCGTTTGGACCAGCTTCATCTTCGCTGTTGTACTGACTTCCGGCAACATGATCGTAAGCCTGGCTGGCGGCACCCCCGCTCTGCAGGCCGCAGTTGCTGGCATCCCCGTTGTGGAGTGGGTCTTCGCCAACCCCTTGAACTGCGGCGCCTTCGCCATGCTGGCCTCTATTGCCATCGTGCCTCTGGTCAGCCTGTTCACCAAGGCAGTGCCCTTTGAGATCGAAGCCCCCAAGGGCACCTCTGGCACCGACCGCGAAATCGCTGCCAACATGGCTGGAGAAATCGCCATGCCGGGCGACGCAGCCGCAGCCGATGCTGTGAACGTTGCTAAGTAGCGCACACTCGCAAGGTTTTTCTCGGGCCCGCTTTTCGGAGCGGGCCTTTTTTGCGCCTGCAAATTGCTCAAGTTCCAGTTGTGCCTAGGCATAAGCGCCCAAATTTCACTTATGCCCAGGTTGTGCCTATGCACAAACGACCAAATGGCACTTGTGCCTAGGCATAACCGTCATTTGGGATCAAAGAGGAAGGGGTCAGTGGGCAAAAGCGCCTCATCCGTGGTACCATTTTCCCAATGAAACCGAAAGGAGTCCCCATGAAGCGCGTTATTTCCACCATTGCCTTTGCGGCTAGCTGTCTGGTGGGCTTTGCCGCCATGACGTACGGCGTGACTGCCGCCTTTCTTATGGGCTCTCAGGCTCAAGCCGACGTGGACGAAACCACTCCCGCCGACCCACGCCTGCTCGTTCGCACCACGGCCCAGCGGCTCATACACATGGCCCAAGAGGCCCACGGCGGAACCATTGAGCTGGAAGATGACGCTTTTGAAATTAACACCGTAGAGTAAGCCGCTTTTGTGCGGCTTCTTTTTTACATTCATCAGGGAAAATCGCACGCTGCGCAGTATTGCCGTAGTAGAATGTCTTGATACCATTTTTCACCTCAAAAACGAAGGAGGAACGGTGAACGACGAACAACGAGCAAAGCTCATCGAGATGCGCAACTGGATGCGTTCCGAGCTGAGCAACAGCATCAATTTCTGGCTCATGAACGGCATGGACAAGAAGCATGGTGGCGTGTACACCTGCCTTGATCGCACGGGCAAAATCTACTCCACCGACAAGAGCGTTTGGATGCAGGGCCGCTGCGGCTGGACCTTCTCTTACCTGTGCCACCTGTATGGCAAGAACCTGGAATGGGTGAGCGCCGCACAGAGCGCCATCGACTTCCTGGAAGACCATTGCATCAACCACGAAGCCGGCGATCGCCTGTACTTCACCGTCACTGAAGACGGCAAGCCCCTGCGTCAGCGTCGCTACTGCTTCTCCGAGGGCTTCTACTGCATTGCCAACGCTGAGTACTACGGCCTGACCCACGACCCCATCTACCTGGAGCGCGCTCGCAAGGCCTACCACATGATCTACGGCCTGAACTGGGGCGGTATGGAAGACCCCACCGGCCTGGGCCCCAAGACCATCGCCGAAACCCGCACCGGCCGCGCACTGGGCGACTCAATGATCTTCCTGAACATCATTGGCATCATGCGCCGCGTTGACCCCGAGAACGTGGAGGAGTACGACAAGCACTCCAAGGAAATGTGCGACAACATTGTGAACTACCACTACCATCCCGAACTGGGCTGCACTCTGGAAAGCGTTGACATGGACGGCAACCCCGAGCTGTGGTACACCGCAGGCCGCGTTGTGAATCCCGGCCATGACATTGAATGCAGCTGGTTCATGATGGATGAAGCCAACTATCGCGGCGACGCCGAGCTGCACAAGACCGCCGAGCACATCTTCCGCCAGGCCATTGAAGCTGGCTGGGATAAGGAATACGGCGGACTGCTGTACTTCATTGACGCCCAAGGCCTGCCCCCCGAGGCATACGAGCATGATATGAAGTTGTGGTGGCCCCACAACGAAATCATGATTGCTGCTTCTAAGGCCTTCCGCGACACCGGCGATGACTATTACTATGACTGGCTGGTGAAGACCGTTGACTACTGCAAGGAGCACTTCGCTGATCCTCGCTACGGCGAGTGGTACGGCTACCTGCGCCGCGACGGCCAGCCCACCATGCCCTCCACCAAGGGCTCCACTTTCAAGGGCCCCTTCCATGTGCCCCGCGCACTGTGCATGACCGAGCAAGTTCTGACCGAATTGATTGGAGACTAAACTGATGAACTACCTGGGTATTGAGTACGACATCAAGAACAAGCCTATCCTGGACGAGGGCTTCATTCCCTTTGGCGTATGGGCCAAAGCTTACCTGAAAGGTGCAACCAACCCCATCAAGATTGCTGTTGAGCGCGAGAACGGCCTGATCACCGTTCGCGAATACGCCATTCGCAGCGAGGAATTCGCCGAGGCAAACTATCGCTTCGTTGAGCGCATGGTAAAGTTTTTGCTGTGGAGCGTTGGCGGCTTCAAGGTGTACCTGCAGGGCGCCGATTCCATCGCCGACCAGCTGGCTGCCGCATACTGCGAAGGCGGCGAGCGCGAGTTCGACTACGGCTTCTTCCATGACGTATACGAGCAGTGGCTGCAGATTATCAAGTGCACTGAAGACACCTTCCCCCAGGCCAATGAATGCGCCAAGCCCATTGGCGGCCATATGGACGGCTGCCGCATTGGCTTTGACGCCGGCGGTTCTGACCGCAAGGTTTCTGCCGTTATCGACGGCGAAACCGTGTACTCCGAGGAAGTTGTTTGGTTCCCCAAGATTACCGAAGACCCCGAATATCACTTCAACGAGATTGTTACCGCTTTCAAGACCGCTGCTTCCAAGATGCCTCGCGTTGACGCCATTGGCGTTTCTTCCGCAGGCACCTTCGTAGGCAACAGCCCCATGGTTGCTTCCCTGTTCATCAAGGTTCCTCGCGAGCGCCGCGAAGAAGTGAAGAGCATCTACGACCGCGCAGGCGCTGCCATTGATCCCAACATTCCTTTGGTTGTTGCCAACGACGGCGATGTTTCTGCACTTGCTGGCGCTATGGGCACCGGCAAGGGCAACATGATGGGCCTGGCCATGGGCACCTCCGAGGCTGTTGGTTACGTTGACGCTGACCGCAACGTTCTGGGCTGGATCAACGAGCTGGCTTTTGCTCCCGTTGACCTGTCCCCCGAGGCCATGCAGGACGAATGGTCCTTCGACTTCGGCGTAGGCTGCAAGTACTTCAGCCAGGATGCTGTTATCAAGCTGGCTCCTCGCTGCGGTATTGAGCTTGACCCCGAGCTTTCCCCTGCCGAGAAGCTGAAGGTTGTTCAGGCTCTGGCCAACAATGGCGACGAGAACGCTCTGGACATCTATCGCAGCATTGGCGTTTACCTGGGCCACACCGTTATGCAGTACTGCATGTTCTACGACCTGGAAACCCTGATGATCATGGGTCGCGTGGCTTCCGGCGTCGGTGGCGACCTGCTGCTTGAGGTGGCCAACAAGGTTATCGCTGAGGAATATCCCGAGATTGCAGCTCACACCAACGTGTGCATGCCCGACGAAATGATGCGTCGCGTGGGCCAGTCCGTTGCCGCTGCTTCTCTGCCTGCTTTGGCGTAAGGGGAAGGAAGGGGCGAAGGCCGAGCGCTTTCGCGACACCCGCTACCCTCGCGGCTTACAGCCGCAGCGGTCGCTCTTTCATATTTAAATCTTTCGGAAAGCCGCCTTCGGACGGCTTTCCATTTATGGTTTTCAAAGTGTCGTCGAAAGCCTCACCATCACCCCGCCGGGGCTTGTAACAGCAGGCAGA
>JAQXTF010000113.1 GCA_029219345.1 Eggerthellales bacterium | reverse complement strand
GAGGATTTTCAAAAAATTGAATTTCGCGTGTCCACATCCGGGTCCCTGAATCGTGTCTTAAGCAGAAGACGCCTTCTGGCAGTTTGATAATGGACACGAGTAGAAAATCGTAGGTCAAGCCCCGCACCCGCAAACCGTTGGCGACCATCGCAAGTCGGTTGGCGGCATCTTGGCGACACCAGAGGGTCGATTTTCTGTAATGCAAAACAAGAAAACCCCAGTTGAACTGGGGTCTCCTTCACATCAAAGCCTATGTGGTCTATTCCCACTCTATAATCAAATCGTTGCGTATTTTCTTCAGTTTTTGTCGTAGTACGGCATTTTGAAGAATATTACGCTGGATTAAACAAAATTCGCGAAAATCCATGTTGTCAAAATGTTGTCACGGGCGATTTTCCCGTGACAAACGCCTGCATTTTGGACCAATGGCTTAGAGGTTGGAGAGTGCTTTCTCCATCGTTTCGTATTCCAGAATCGCTCCGTTTGGGGCCTCCCAGTTTTCAATAGAGGCCACTTTGTATCCTCTTGCTTCGTAGAAGCGCTTTCCCGGGATAGACGTGTTCAGGCAGACCAACCTACACTCCTTCGAAGCGGCTTCTTCTTCGAGACTGTCCATAATGAAAGACCCAAGGCCAATGCCAAGGTAATCGGAGTCCACGAATACTCTCGCTATATGATTCGAGTCAAGTGTTCCAGTGGCCAAAATATCGCTGCAGCACTCGATTATTGTTATCTTGCCGAGTTTGATGTCTGATTCGATAACGTGCAGGCCGTGCAGATCGCAAAAGGAATCAACAATTGCGGGCTCATATGAGCTCGGATATACATCGTGGATAGTCTTGTGCACCATGCGGAAGACTGCGGGAGCATCCTCTAATCTCGCCTTTCTCAGAACCAGAGAAGATGCGCCTCCTTCGGTGCCAATTAATCCATCCAGGCCACCTCCGTCGTCCTTCAGGATTTTTACAGCTTTTGCGGCGCTGATGCCTGCTTTTTTTGAAGCGGCCGGGAGACTCGTGCCTGACGTAATCAGCGACGCAAACTTTTTACTTCTACTTCTCATTACGCGCTGCTTGTTCATGCAAGCTTCATGCCCCCTCTTCCTCTTGTGCGACCCTATATACAGTCTTCCGCAGACCTCGCAAGAGCCGATTATGTAATCGGCATCGCTTGCGCAGTCATAGCATTTGAGCCACAGATCGGTTAGGGAGTCCTCTGATCCAAACCTTCCAAACATGCCTTTGTCGACAATTGGTATGGCGGTAGAGAGGTGCAAAGTTGCAAGGATGTCGGCAAGGTGTCTTAACCCAGCAACGATCTCTAAGGCAGACACGTATGCGTCTTCCTCAACAGTTGCGTCGTATTCATCGAGCCAGCGATCCCATCCTTCATCGAGTGTTTGCGTTCCGTACACATCGATTTCGAGCCTTGGGAGTCCGTCTGTATCAACGATACGGGTCTGGTTGTGCATGTGAAGGTAGAACGATTTGCTCGAGCGCATAGCGCCGGCGACTGCGTTGTAGACTGCAACCCTTTGCTCTAGCCACTTACGGTAAACGGGTTGGAGCGCAACCTCTGTGTGGAGGATGTGGCACTGCGGGATGCTGTCTTCGTTGTTGAGCTTCTCGTCATAGCCCGAGCCGAGCTCGATGCTAAAGAGCGCATGTTCTGAGATAACCGCACGTATCTCGCCCAGGTGCTCGTTAGCAATTTTCTCGACCTCTCTAACCCTGTGGAGGGTTGGCAAATACCAGTTATCTGGGTCTAGCTCAATCAGCGCGTCGCAGCCACAGAGCATCGCATGAAGCTCGAGGGTCAATGCAAGGACCCCCAACGCGCATCTCATATCCGCAGAATCGGCTCTTCCAACCAAGGGGCCATAGAAGCCGCATCCCGGGAAGAAGCCAGTCAATACGCTATCCGACACTTTCGGGTCCAATAAGGAATGTAAATCATTAGCAGACATGGGTCTCCAACGTGGAAGGCCGTCAGGATCCGTTCCTTTCAAGATGTTCATTTCATTAGTGGGTATATAGTCCATTTGCGCTCACTGTAATGGTTTGTAATGGTTTGTCTAATTACTCTTCCATTGTACTATTGCTTCGATGGCTCATGGAAGCCGGAACGAAACTCGTCTTGTGACACCTCATGCATAATGGAGATAGCCGCGAAGGAGGTGAGAAGCGGCAAAAGAAAATCAGCTGCCGGGACGGCCATCCAGGCAGCTGACGGGTTGACGTGACACGCACATCAACGGCAAGAACAGTATGTCACGCCAACTGCTTAGTTGTTAGAACAATTTAGCGGAAGGCGGTGAGGCCTTATGGCTCACTATCTTTCGGTGCCGGATGCGTATCCACCGCATTTGACATCTTTGTTGGCGGATTTCCTTGCCAACACTTCTCCAAAAGACGCCGAAAAGGCAATCGTCGAGTTGTTTACAGGCTCTGGCGGATTCCTCAGCGAATTCGACCCCGAAGGTTCTTGGAACAAAGCGGTCCTAGGAGGCCATTGCAGGCGCCTTCACAGAAGAAACGTTGTGGATGACGGATTCTTCTCTGAAATGGCGGCAGAAGCCAGATTATTGTCACTTTTAGATATTCCGGAGGTTATGCCTGTCGATCCCGACGTTATTCCTACGCGCGCAGTCCCCTTTAGCAAACTCGGATATGCCATGCCGGGCGATGTCGGAGTGTTCCACGAGAAGGATCCTATGTTTGCTGACTACCTTGTTTATCGCGAGATGCGGGACGAGGCCTGGTCAAAGGTCAACCTCTTCGCCTCAGCTGATTGCTCGTTGTATACGGACATGCCCTTCTGTCTTCAAATCGCAAATACCTACATGAACCGACTCACTGCACATGATCTCCAGAAGGCCGGCCGCCTTCATGCTCCGTTGTGCAGATGGGGTGATTGGAAGTCCTACGAGCCGTATATCACGGATGTACCGCTGGCATTCATTGGTCTACCTAAGTACAGCGCACTGTGGGTTGGCTCGTATGGAGTGAGCAAGAAACATGAAGACAAGCTGAACTTCAAAAGGGGGCTAGAAGCAATGCTTGAGTGGCTTCATCCCATCCGGGTATTCGTGTACGGCGCCATGCCAAAAGACGTGTTCGGTGATTTTGAGGGTATGACCGATTTCGTCCGATATGCAAATTGGACCACGATGCGTCATGAGGAGGTTTCGCGTGGGAAGCTCGACTAGTGGACTGTATTCAACGGTAACTCACGGTGGCTCGCAATTGCCCGACTCGTATCCAGATGACCCCTTCCATATTGGTCGAAGCTTGGGAGCGGCCGCGATGAACTACGATGTGCGCGATCCGAAAACGGGCAGATCGTATCGTTTTGTTGAAGGCACGGAGATAACTAACCCGACAGTTTTTGCAGGCAGAGGAACTCGAAATAAGCTTCATCCAGAAACGGTTGAGGGGTTGAAGAGGGAGTATCCGGGAACACGAGGCAAAGACTGGAAGCACTCTAAAGGCGGCGCGGTTTTGGATTTCAATGGCCGGGCGAGAAGAGCCGAGGTGCATTGGTTTGAAGAACGCTCTGTTGGTAAAATTAAATTCAAAGTTAAAAGATGGGAGGATTAATGAAGGTCAGGTATATGGGGCAGACCTCATTTCTAGAGTTGACACACGATCGCGTTTACGAGGTTATGTCGATTGAGGGCGACTGGTATCGAATCGTTGACGACTCTCATGATGATTACCTCTACCCGCCAGACGAATTTGTCATTGTAGAGGAAAATGACGGAACGACGCCCGTAAGCGAAACGTCTGACATCTTTCCCTATGACGAAGGCCGCTATAGCGCGAGCTAAAAGCTGCATGGTATAGGCCATTATGATTTAGCAAAAAAGAAACCCCAGTTGAACTGGGGTTTCTTTCATATCAAAGCCTATGTGGGCTACTCCCACTCTATAAATCGAATATCGCGTCACATCTATATGGTGCCGTCTCGTCTACGAAAAACGGACGTGCCGTCACATGGCGGCACGTGGCGACACTCAACTGGGACAACGCCGCTCCCTTTTGCCAAGCACACAAAATGAACTCAGAGGCGTTGAGTTTCGGTTTCGTCCCAGTTGTCGGCCAAGGAGCGGAAATGGCCGATTCGAGCCCGAAATCAGGCGATTTCGACCCGAAAAGCGGCTTGCCACCAGTGACGAACGCAAGCGAGTAATTGCAAGTGGCTTGCACTGTGAAGCCACTTGTAGGTCAGCGCAGCAAGCCGCCTGAAATATCCGCTTGGAGTAAATGCAGGTGGCTTGCGGTCAATCGGCTATGAGTTGAATTGTCCCTACTGGGACAATTTGTCCCAGTAGATCTAGCGTTTTCTACGGCCGGGCAATCTCTGAGACGAGCCTCATAATTCGGACGGGCCTTGCAAAGATTGAGGGGGGGTAATGAACGATAGTTCTTAGAAAGGAGAGCATGGCGGCTGATAGAAATGAACTTCAAGCAACTGTGCAGGAAGCAATCGAGTTGGCAGGCAAGATGTGCGGGGTGGAGCTCGACTATTCACTCGGGTCAATCGGCATGCTCGACGCCGTTCTGGGCGCCGTGCATGACCAGAGGGAAGACCTCGGTTGGGATGACGACATGCTATGGAGCCTTGCTTACAAATTCGGACCCTAATATGGGGAGCTTATGCTTCAGCATGAATTCGAGGACTTTGGCTTTGATTGGGGAGAAGACCCTGATGGCGAGCCAACGCTTGTAAACGACTCTCAAAAGGAAGGCTTCAGTCTTGGCGTCATCAGGCCGGTTAACAAGTGCGTAAAGCGTATGATGTTTGGGCCTGAAGACAGTCTCGTCCACTACTGCAGCACCTGCTTGGCGATGGCGCAAATGTAATTATTCCAAGTTAAATCGTTAAGAGCGGTCTTCATGGCCGCTCTTTTTTATCGGTGTCCAATACGCGGGACTCCCTTACGAATTTGTTCAGAGTAAGATTCGAACACGAGAAAAAACTACATGGAAGGATTCTGGAATGGAAATTCGGGTAGATATCGATAAGCTGCGCGACTATCTTGAAGACGAATGCGGAGCGGCGGCATTTGGCGGGTTTCCTGCGGCGATGATGGATGTTTGGGAAATCGAAAAAATGAGCGGTTATGAGCTTTGCCGAAAGGCAGAAGAAATGGGAGTTGACCTAAATCAATTCCAGTGTCGATAACCCTCGAACGTCCAAGGTAAAATGCGACTCAGGAGGTATTTATTACGAACATCATCCAGTAGTGCTAACGGGAAACATAGTTATTCGGAGGTGAAAATGGCCAAAGCGCGCCTTACAAATTCGAGAAGCGTTGATGCCAACACCACCAACGCAGTTAGACTGCTGACGGAATTTGACAACACTGTCGTTTGGCGTGATGTCCGCATCGACGATTACGGCATCGATGCTCTCCTGGAGTTCTTTCCGGAGCAGAGAATAAGTGGACGTTATATGCCGTTGCAGCTCAAAGGTACAACAAAGCACATTGAGTCTCTGAAGAGGAGTCCAGAATACGTTTCTTGCAAAATTAAATCGACAACACTTGAGTATGGGCAGCAAGATGTACTTCCAGTGTTGGTTGTCTTTGCGAGCCTTTACGACCGAGTTGCGTATTACGGAATTCTTCAAGATACGTTCGGCTATCAAGAAGGCTTGCGTGAGTGGGCTGGCAAGGGCGATGAATTGACTGTACGTCTCCCTAGTTCTAACTATGCCTGCTTTGAAGATAAAGATTTTGGGACGAGGCTTTGGGGCCTCTATGAAGAGTATTTAGGCCAGGATGAGTAATGCTTGGTGCCCGCTTGACAGAGTTGGATGTGGCGGCTTTTAAGGTCGTCGATCTTGCCAAGGCCCTCGCTTTGGCGGATAACCATTTTCTGTCAGCGGCGGTCGGTAGGCTAAGAGTGCAGCTTGCACCGATCTCAAGGCCTTTCGCCACCGACGGTTTCAACTTGTGCATTAACTCGATGCTCCTCTGCTCTCAGTTTAAGAGGGAGAAAGTCGCCCCTAAACACGACCTCCTTCACGTCGTTTTCCATTGCATATTTCTTCATCCTTACATCTCGGCTGACATAAACGAGCGCTTCTGGAACTTAGCGTGCGATATCGCGGTCGAGCGAAATGTTGCGCAGGTATGCGGAGAGAGGCCCGCGCCTCAGGGAAGCGAGATCTCAGAGGCTATTTCTGAGATTGAGAAGCAAATCAAAGGGTCGATAACCGCCGAAAAGATTTATCGCGAATTAAGGAAGGGCACGTGGTCGGACCGCATTGAATGCTGGAGCGATCTTTTTGTCGTCGACGACCATGCCCCCTGGTACGTGCAAGACGATTCTTCCCAGGAGGCGGGAAAAAGCGCTCTTCAGATAGACCTGCGAAGCGATAACGGCCAGTGTGCGGCGCAGGGCCAATCATCGGAAGACGCCGTCGACCAAGATGGGACCTTGAGTAGCCCTGCTCCGTCGGAAGGATCGGCTGGCGAAGCTGCGGACGGCGCGGATGAAGGCAAGGGCAAGGGCACTGACCCCGGCGGCTCTACGGACGCCGTTCGAGGGCACCTCGCACCCGCCCCTCTCCGCGAAATCTCGAGGGCGAACCGCGAGCGAGAACAGGAGGAATGGCGCCGAGTCGCAAAGGCCCTCGCTGTCAACCTGCAGACTTATGCGAAAAGCCACGGCAAGGCCCTCGGGGGTATGGTATCCGAGCTCGAGGAGGCCGCCCACGTGCGAGTTGACTACTCCGACTTCCTTCGCCAATTCGCTATTCTGGGCGAGGTGCTGAAGGTTTCCGAGGATGAGTTCGACTACATCTTCTACACCTATGGACTCGGGCTTTACGGAAACCTTCCCTTGATAGAGCCTCTTGAGTATCGCGAGGAGAAACGCATACGCGAGTTCGTGATCGTTATCGACACTTCAGGATCCGTCCAGGGCGACGTGGTGCGACGCTTCATAGGGGCAACGTTCGATATTCTCAAATCGACGGAAGCCTTCTTCGAAAAGGTCCACGTGAGGATCATCCAGTGCGACGCGCAGGTGCAATCCGACGATGTTGTGACAAGCCTTGACGAGTTGAAGGAATGGGGCAGGACGATGCAGATCCATGGCTGCGGAGGCACGGATTTCCGCCCGGCCTTCGCCTATGTCGACAGGCTTGTCGAGGACGGGGCCTTCGAGAACCTCGGGGGCTTGGTTTACTTTACAGACGGGTGGGGCGACTATCCCGAATGGATGCCGGACTACAAGGTGGCATTTGTCTTCTATGACGAGAGCTATCGGCCTGAGATCGTACCCACCTGGGCAGCACAAATAGTTTTGGACGAAAAC
>JAQXTF010000112.1 GCA_029219345.1 Eggerthellales bacterium | reverse complement strand
GGTTTGATCTGGTTGCCGATCCCCTATGAGATGGGAACCGACGAGGTTAAAAAATTGTACTCTCTGGCATGTAAAGTTATTATAAATTCGTTCGTCACAGTATCCGGTTCTCAAGGTGCCGGGCGCCTTGCGCCCCGCGTGTCGCCTCAGCGGCACAAGAAGAAACTTTATCATAACCTTTGACTTTATGTCAAGAAGAATTTTAAAATTTCTTCCATTGCTGTCCTTCTTTCGGGTCACTTTTGCTCCCCCTCGAAAGCAGCTTGATTATATTAAACGCCCTGAGACAGAAATGCAAGAACTTTTTTCTTTATTTTTTCAACTCCACAAAGCACAATAGAAGAAGCTGTTTTTGCCCCAAAGTGAAAGGCTGTGCGTTTCGTCATGACCAGCGAAGATCTTTTCTCCCCTAAAGATTCGGCCTTGAGAAAGGCTGCCTGTTTGGCGCTTTCCCTTTTGGAAGATGGAGGATTCGAAGCATATTTTGTAGGAGGGTTCATTCGCGACACGCTTTTGAATCGTCCCATCAATGATGCCGACCTTACCACTAATGCCCCCTACGAATCTATGGTGCGTCTTTTCGAGAACGCAGGATACACTGTGCACCGAACCGGCGAAAAGCATGGCACGGTGACGGTTGTTGTTGAGGGGTTTCCCCTAGAGATCACCCGCTATCGCGCCGACGGGGCTTACGAAGACCATCGTCATCCCACGCAAGTGACCTTTGTAAGCACCTTAGAGGAAGATCTTGCTCGCCGCGATTTCACTATCAACGCAATGGCTTACAACCCTCGCATAGGGGCGTTGGTTGATTATCATAACGGCGCAAATGATTTGCGAAGGGGAATCATTCGCTGCGTGGGAGACCCTCGTCAGCGTTTTCAGGAGGACGCACTGCGCATTTTGCGTGCCCTTCGCTTCGCATCGCAATTGAACTTTACGTTGGAGCCTGAAACCGGTCTCGCCATTCATGAGAGCGTAGAACTCCTTTGCTCCGTTTCTGCTGAGCGCCTTTACAGCGAGTTCACTAAGCTCCTTTGCGGGCAAAACCCCTTCCCCATTCTCATGGAGTACAGCGATGTGGTGTTTCAGCTCATTCCCGAGTTAAAGGAGAGCTGGAAGTTTGACCAAATGACCCCTTACCATAAATATGATGTATACGAGCACATCGCTCATACGGTGGAAAACGTTCCTGCGACCCCTTTATGCCGCTGGATTGCTCTTATGCACGACGCAGGAAAACCCGCTCATTTCACCCGCGACGAAAAAGGGGTAGGTCATTTCAAGCGCCACGCCATAACCAGCGAATTGCTTGCCCGCCAGGTGGCAGAGCGCTTCAAGATGCCCCGCGATTTCACCGAGGATCTGCTGCTGATTGTGCGCCGCCACGATGATGTGGTGGAAGAGACGCCCCGCGCCGTTAAGCGTATGCTTTTCAAGCTGGGTGGACGACCCGATCTGTTTGAGGTGCTGTGCGACATGAAACGTGCCGACACTCTTTCCCAGGCAGACCGCTGTCTTCCCCGCCTTGAAATGGTGGAACACCTGCGCGCCATTGCCGCTGACGTGCTGAAGGAAGATGAGGCTTTCAGCTTGAAGCAGCTGGATCTATCGGGGGAAGACTTGATTGCCCTGGGCCTTAAGCCGGGTCCCCAATTCTCTCAGCTGCTCAATGCAGCCTTAGAAGCAGTGATAGACGAGGCATGCCCCAACGAAAAGGAAGCGCTCATTTCTTACTTGGGCTTGAAACAATAAGATAAGAGAAACAAAACGGCCACCCGAGGGTGGCCCTTGAATTTGTGGTAGCTCCGACCGGATTCGAACCGGCGATCTCCGCCTTGAGAGGGCGGCGTCCTAAACCGCTAGACGACGGAGCCATCTAAGTGCTTGAGCAGAATACCTGCTTTAACAAAGCATGTCAAGTGGCTGGGCCGGGAAGAGTCGAACTCCCACATACGGAACCAGAATCCGCTGTCCTACCATTAGACGACGGCCCAGTGTCTCGACAATATTGCAACTGACGTTGCAGACGCGAGTAAGTATATTACTGGCCCTCAGCCATTAAGTCAAGAAGAAATTCCAAATTAGATGAGACATTTTTGAGATAAAGCCAGGCGCCCGAAAGAACAGCGCTGAGAAAGAGGCAGCAGTACCAAGGCGCAGCCCGAACCAACGCTAACGAAGGCCTCTTCTCCCACCAGCTCGTTGGAAAGGCCCAAAGAGCATTGATTGGTTAAGGTTCCCTTTTCCAAGCCGTATTTCATTCCGCGTATAGAAAGATCTTCCACCTGGTTGGTCAGCGCAATAACCGATACCGTGCGGTAATCCTTATGCAGCGCGCAAAACTCAGGGGTCTGACCCTCTTTTGAAATGGAAAGAGAGCATCCGGAAGGCATCACAACCAAACGCTCATCATTGGAAATGCCCTGGATGCAGGCGCCCGCATGAAGTGCAAAGCCCATCATGGTCTGAAGGGTTGCCAGCGTATGGTCAAGTCGGCCGCCAAAAGATCCATAGACGGTCACATTGAAGTAGCCCTTCTCCAGGCACCAATTCAACGCCAAGCCCAAATCGCTATCGTCTTTTTCTTCGGGAAAAGTAATCAGAGGAACGCCTTGGGGCACATAGCCCAAGGAATCAAAATCGCCCAATGCAAAAGTTGGAGCCACGCCCGCAGCCTGAAGATGAGCGTATCCCCCATCAACTGCCACAATTTCATCATAGGATTGGGAAAGGAAGTAAGAAGCATTGAAGTCAGAGGCACAAACCAGTGCAACAGATTTCATGGCACCCCTTCCTTGTCGTTAAATACTCAGCCGCTTTGCAATTGAGCTAGTTAGCGCTCAAGCCCCGCAATTTCTCAGCGCTTCTGCGAGCAAGTCAGTTCGGCTGCGCAAGCGCCGTAGCGTACGAGCGCTACATAAGAACCGAAATGGCCGTTCGAGAAGGCTGAGTGGGCCTATAAGCCGGGTTCTGTCTAGAACGATCATTTATCTCGGACGCACGTCGCCGTGCGCCTCTCTCGCGCGCAACCCGAATGCACGGAAGGGCAGCCGTATCGCACTCCTATTTGCGCTTGCTCCAGATGGGGTTTACCAAGCCGCCGCATTGCTGCGACGCTGGTGCGCTCTTACCGCACCGTTTCAGCTTTTCTCGCGAAAACGCGGGAGTCTTCTTTTCTGTGGCACTTTCCATCGGGTCACCCCGCCCAGCCGTTAGCTGGCATCTTGCCCTAAGGAGCCCGGACTTTCCTCACTAAAAGCGCGATCGTTTGGCCCACTCAGCGTGGGTATTGTAGCAAAAAGCAGAATGGTGCGCCTAGATATTCGATAAAACAGAGCTGACGATGACCCACTGAATGATGGCCGTCACCACCACCAGGAACACGCCTGTACCCACAAGGACCTTTCGTGCGGACTGGGGAGAATCGGCGCTTACCAAACCGCGCTCGAACAGACTATCGGTGCGGAAGTAGAGAACGGCCATGAGCACGTTGGTGGCGGCCATAATATAGCCCAGCCCCATTACGTCGGAGGGACTTCCCCACCCGTTGACGTTGCCGTTGAAATCCCAGTGGGTAGGGATGCGCTCGACCCCCTCGGGAATCAGTTGCCAGCTCACGGCACAAACAAGGATGGGCGCCAAAATCAGGAGGGCCCAAGGCAGAATCATGGATTTGTCTTCCGGGTGAACCATGATAAGCCCCCTAAGCATCTATCTGCGGCAAGCTCTGGAACCAGGCTTCGATCTGCTCCTGGGGCGCATCTACCGCCAGCTGCTTGCGCCTGGCCGTTGCGCCCGACACCACCTCGACTGAAGATTTAGGCACGCCCAAAGAAGCAGCAACGGCTTTGCATACGGCCTTGTTAGCCTTGCCTCCATCAGGGGGCGCCGTTACGCGAACGCATACCGCTTCAACACCATCGTCAAAGGTTTTGCGGCCCATAACTTCGTCACGCCCCGATCGGGGCGTGACGCGTACGGTAATTGTTGTCTGAGACGAAGCCACTAGTCGATATCGTCGAACTCAAAGTCGTCATCAGTATCGCCAAAGCCGGAGAAATCCTTCTCCAGAACAGAGGCAACGGGAGTTGCTGCAGCAACTACAGCCTGAGCAACAGGAACGGTGAAGATGGGAGCAGCCTCAACCTCCTCACGTACGGGCACCTGAGCAGCAGTGTGGGAAGCGCGAACAACAGGCTCAGCCACGCGAGCGTGGGCGCTGGACACCACGCGCTCTTCGGATGCCAGAGCAGAAAGCTTAGCAGTGGCATCTGCAATGAAATTCTTCAGAATTTCCTGATAGCCTGCGCGAACATCGTCGCGCTCGTCTTCCAGAGCATCAATTGCCTGCTCAACGGAAACCCTCTGAGCCTCAGCGTCATCAATGATAGCGGTAGCCTTTTCCTGAGCTTCGGCAACAATCTTGCCTGCCTGAACCTGAGCATTGGCAATAATGTCATCGGCATTGCGCTGAGCGATAATCATGACTTGAGCAATGGCGCTGCCGTCAGCCTTGGCGTCAGCCAGTTGAGCCTGCAGGCTAGCAATGAGGGCGTCCTTCTCGGCCAGAGCAGCTTCGTCGACGGTGGATTCAGCAGCGACAACTTCGGGCTCGGTCTGAGCAGGAGTATCAAAGCCGGCAAAAACGTCGTCGGTTTCGGACAGCTGATCTTCCAGCTCGGCAACGCGGCTGTTCAGTGCGTCAATCTCATCGGAGACGTACTCCAAGAAATCGTCCACCTCTTCAACCTTATAACCATTCTTTGCAATTTCAAAGCCCTGATTTTGGATATCGGTAGAAGTAATTGCCATCTTTTGTTCCTTTCGAGCGCTCCGGCAAAATGCTACAGAATAAATATCAGTATACGTACTATGAATTGTAATACAAACAGAGCCACAATGGGGCTAATGTCAACCATTCCGCCAATAGGAGGAATGAATTTCCTGAAAATGCCCAAGAAAGGATCGACGATTTTCTCCAAAGCGCGACGCAAATCGGCAATCACGCCTGATGAAACAGGAAACCAAGTGAGGATGCAGTAGCCAAAGATCAACCACGTATAGATGTTACCCGCATAATAGATGAAGAGGGAAAGCATGGTTTACATTGCTCCTATCTCAATGGATCGCTTTGTAGCTGCTGCTACGCCTTTTTCAATCACGGAAGAAAAGCCTGCTTCATTCATGGCATCCAGCGCTGCCAAAGTGGTGCCGCCGGGGCTGCACACCGCCAGTCGAACCGCCTCGGGAGACTGCTTGGTTTCGTGAATCAAACGAGCGGTTCCCAAAACCGTCTGCAAAGCCAAAGCTTCGGCCAGGTCAGCCGAAAGGCCCTGGGCAACGCCACCGTCGCGCATGGCTTCAACCATGGCCGCCACATAAGCCGGGCCAGAGCCGCTTACTGCGCACACGGCATCCATTTCAGACTCATTGACCACCACGGCGGTGCCCAAGCAGGCAAACAGGCTTCGCACCAGCTCAACGTCTTCAGAACTTGCGCCCCCATCGCCCACAACGGCAGTCATGCCTGCGCCAATAAGCAAGGGGGTATTGGGCATGGTGCGCACCACGCGAGCACCTGCGGGAAGCAGGCTACGCAAGGTGGCAGTGGTGATTCCCGCAGCGATGGAAATGAACAGGGGGGCTTCCCCACCGTTACCGCCATAAGCGGGAAGATCGCGCAAATCGGCAAGGACCCCGGGAAGCACCTGGGGTTTTACCGCAATAATCACCATATCAAGGTTCTCGCTGATGAGAGATCCGTCTTCAACGCAAGCAACCCCGTAGGTTTCCTGCAGATATTGGCGACGCGGAAGACCCGGGTTGGCCACCACAAAGGAGTGGGCAGTCAGCTGGTCGGCCGGCTGCTGCTGCGAGCGAACAAGGCCACCCATGATGGCCTCGCCCATCTTTCCTCCGCCGATGAGGGCGATTTTACCCAGCGTAGCCATCTTATAGAGCACCTTGATTCTTCAGGTTCTGGAGCTCGGTCTGGGAAAGGCCTTCGCCGGCGCAAATGACAAACACCTTATCGGCGACGCAGTCGACGCGGGCATCCAAAGCACTGGCAACGCCAAAGGAAAAGTCCAGCAAGCGCTTGGACAGGGCATCCTGAGTGTTGCGCAGGTTCAGCACCACAACATCGCCGCCGCGCACAATCTTGGCCACGCGCTCAACATCGCCGTAAGACTGGGGCTTGATGATGGAAGTGCCGCGATTGTTCACCAGAGAGCTGGGACGACCTGCGGCAAAAGCCTCATAGCCGGCACCGGCAGGGCGCAAAGTGGGCTGGGCGGACAAGGGAGAAACCACTGCGGGCCTTTCCATTGAGGGGGCGTCGTGAGAACGGCCCGTAGCCTGGGAAGGCGCGTCGGTGGTGGGAGAAAACAGAGAGTTCAGGCCCTCAGAGCGCAGATTGTACTCAGGCGCATCGAAGGCGCTTTCAACGGGTGCGTAATTGCCGCGATCGGAGCGGGAATTGATTTCCAGTTGAGTGTTGGCGCGCACGTCATCGATGGACACCAGACGGGGGCGCGTCACACCGCTTCCCTGGCTTGCCGGAGGGATAGCAGCAGAACGACGGTCATCATAGCTGCGGCGCTTGTCGCGATAATCATCCTGATAATCGTCGTAATCGTCATAGCTATCGTAATCATCGTAATCGTCATTCTCGTCGAAGTCGTCCTCGTAGTAGTCGTCCTTCTTGGTGCCAATGCCAAGCTTAGACTTAATACCGCTGAGCATACCGCCTTCGGGCATGCCAATCTTTGGAAGTTCCATATATGCCACCTAATAACTCGGGGCGCCCGGGCGCCTCACTTACACCGCTCGAAAACTATTCAGCAAAGGAGTCGCTGAAGATTGCACGACCGACACGCACCATAGTAGCGCCTGCCGCAATGGCCTGAGGCCAATCCTCGCTCATTCCCATAGAAAGCTCATTGAATGCGTTCTTATCATTTTCCCCCATTTCGGCCTTTATCTGGCGGAAAAGATTACTAAGCCCCTTAAAGGTCTCATAAGCCACCTGGGAATCACCCTGAGGGGCCATAGTCATAAGGCCGCGGGGGCGAACATGGGGACATTCCAGGGCAACAGCCACCAAATGGGCCGCTTCCTGAGACGTGCAACCGCCCTTGCTCTGCTCCCCTGACACGTTGACTTCAATCAAAATATCCTGAATCTTATCTCGTGCAGCAGCCGCCTTCTCAATGGCCAGAATGTGGCGCTCTTGATACACCGAGTGAATTAGACAGGCGTGCTCCACAATGCGGGGAATAGCGCGAGACTGGATGTTGCCAATCATATGCCAGTTCTCATGGGGAAGAGCCAGGGCTTTTTCCTCCAAAAGCTCAGGACGGTTCTCGCCAAAATCATGAGCGCCCGCAGAAATAGCCAGCTCAACTTCGGGAACGCCCACTGTTTTGGAAACGCCGATGAGCAGCACCTCCTTGGGGTCTCGACCCGCTTGAATGCATACCTGGTCCACCTTTTGGCGAACTGCGATGTATTGATCGTTTGCGCTCATGCGCTACCTCCTTGTTCCAAAGGCGCTATGTCGGCCGCATACGCCGCCGCTCGCCCTGTAAGAAAACACCTGATCACTATGGCAAACGGTGCACATTTGCGCATCGGCCACGCGCTGAGGATCCATGCCCGCCGCAGTTGCATCGGCAACAACGGCACGGCCCAAACTGACATGTCGATTATCAAGCAAAACCGCAGGGCCATACGCCTGACAGAATGTATCGGCAATTTCCTGGGAAACCTCAAAGCATTCTTCATGAATGTAGGGGCCGATGTACAAGTTGTACCCTGAAGGGTCGCAGGCTTGGCCGGCCGCCCTATCCTGCTGCTCCATCAACCTTGCAGCCTTGCCCACAATGCCCGCCAAGGCACCGCGCCATCCCGCATGGACCACGGCAAAACGCCCGGTGGGAGAAACAATTATGGCAGGAAGGCAATCGGCGTAGCAGAGCAGCGCCATGGTTTCAGGCTCATTGACGATAAGGGCATCGGCGCCCTCTTCCGCTTGCCGACAGGCCGATTCGTAGGAAAGGCCCAAGGTCTCATCCACCGTGGCCACAGTGGTCCCATGAACTTGATTGGGATTGATCAAATGCGAAACGGTGCACTCCAGAGAATCAACCAGAAGGGCACGATTGCGCAGAACGTCTTCGCTACGATCGTTCACGTGGCTCGCCAAATTAAGGGAATCATAAGGAGGATTGCTCACGCCGCCCTGTCGCAGGGTGAATCCCGCAAAAACGCCAACAGACGACGCCAGGGCGTCGTCTGTCAAGATGGTGATGCCTTTATTCGTCTTTTGCCCCAATTTGGGGAGGGGCAAGGGCGTCAGTGCAGTCACAAGACCTCACTTAGCGCTGGCGACGAAGGAAATCGGGGATGTAGTCCTCGTCGGCAAAGCGATTGGAGTTGGATGCGTAGCTGCTGGTCTGGCCGCCGTAGGTAGAGCCGAAGCTGCTTGCCTGGGTGCTGTACTGGGAAGCGTAAGACGGGGTTGCAGGCTTAGCAGGCTGGGTGCTGTACTGGGAAGTGTAAGACGGGGTTGCAGGCTGCTCAGCAACGGTGGAAGAGAACAGGCTCTTTGCGCCGAAGTCCATGGAGGACTGGCTTGCGCTTGCCTTGAAACCGGTGGCGATAACGGTGATGCGAACGCTGTCGCCCATACGCTCGTCGATGATCTGGCCGTAGATGATATTGGCGTTTTCGTCAGCGCATGCCTCAACGGTGCGGGCGGCTTCGTCAACTTCAGCCAGGGTCAGGTCAGGACCACCAGCGATAGAGAACAGAACGCGAGTTGCACCAGCGATGGATGCTTCCAGCAGGCTGGAATTGGTTGCCTGCTGTGCTGCTTCCAGAGCACGATTCTCACCGGCAGAAATGCCAATGCCCATCATAGCGGTGCCGGCATCCTTCATAACGGTGCGGATGTCAGCAAAGTCAAGGTTGATCAGGCCAGGAACAGTGATCAGATCGGTAACGCCCTGAATACCCTGACGCAGGGTATCGTCGGCAATGCGGAAAGCGTCAATCATGCTGGTCTTCTTGTCGACAATCTCCAGCAGGCGATCGTTGGGGATAACGATGAGGGTGTCAACCTTCTGGGACAGCAGGTCAATGCCCTGCTCTGCCTGGTTGCGGCGAGTGCGGCCTTCAAAGGAGAAGGGCTTGGTCACGATGCCGACGGTCAGAGCGCCAATTTCCTCACGGGCGATCTCAGCAACAATAGGAGCAGCGCCAGTACCGGTGCCGCCGCCTTCGCCTGCGGTAACGAAGACCATGTCAGCCTCAGCCAGAGCTTCACGAATCTCAGCACGGCTCTCTTCAGCAGCCTGGCAACCAATCTGGGGGTTTGCGCCAGCGCCCAAACCGCGGGTCAGCTCGTCGCCAATATGAATGGTGCGATCAGCATCGGACATTGCCAAAGCCTGGTTGTCGGTGTTGATAGCGATGAACTCAACGCCCTGTACACCGGCTTCGACCATACGATTCACCGCATTGGTGCCGCCGCCACCTACGCCGACGACCTTAATTACCGCCAAATGCTCGGAACCCATCATGTTCATTAGTAATCCTCCGCTTATATCTCGTTTATGATGAACAGCGTTTTGCATGTATGCATAGCTAACTGTTAATTTTACACTATACGTTCTCTTTTGCAATAAAGACCACAATTCGTGCGCATATGGAACCCCTTCGGTCACTGGGTTACGCCAGGGACCTCCATGTGGGATTAGTAACAGTGCGCACATTGATATAAGCGACGGTGCCCTCGTATTCTTCAAGCAGAGCCAGGCATACACGCTCCTTTTCGCGAATGTTCTCCGCAGCGCCGAAAGCAATCTCAACGCCGTTATCCAAAGTGAGAATCGTGGACTCAGCATCGGTTGCAGAAACGCGCACTACGCTTTTAGCCAAATCAGTGGTCATTCCTGAAACAATGGAAAGAGCGTTGTTCACATTGCTGTCAGTGCAGGAAGCACCGATTTCCGGAGCAGTACCATAGGGCACATCTACAATTTGCAGCACGGATTCGGCATCGACATAGATTTGCTGGCTTACCGAAGCCGCCGCTTCAGATTCTTTATCGGGAATGGGCATAAGCCAAATGCCATCGGAAGAGATAGCCCACACGCGGGTAACATTAGAGGTTCCCGTAGGCACCGCCACCGTGGCAGCAATATCTCGCTCGGTAACAACAAGTTCCAGGGTATCAGGAAATACGCGATTCACCTCAACCTTTTTAATCCAGGCATCGCGCAGACAGTTTTCCTCAATTTGAGCTGCATCAACGCGCATCAGGGTGGTATCGCTGGGCACCTGGGCCAAGGCGACCATTTCCTGATATGTCAGATGCTCGGCGCCCTTGATGGAGATGTTGTTCACTTTGGCAATAGGAGCCACATACAAGGCAACGGCACCAACAAGAAAGAGGGCCAGCACAATAAGAACGGCAATGAGCTTGTCGGGAATTCCCCGCTTTTGCTGCTGGCGCAACTCACGGCGTTGCTGGCGCTGGATGTCTCCAACGGTGCGCGAAACATACACGTCCCTAGATGAGGGGCGTGTCTGCCGAGAGGCACGAGAAGATGCCTGTCTTTCGGAGCTAACGCTACGCCGGGAAACCGACGAACCTGACCTCCGGTTGTAGTTGGACGCCATACTGCTGGTACACCCTTACCTGTATCAATTCGATAAGCGACTTCACATCCTGCGCCGTCGCATTACCTTCGTTCACAATAAAATTAGCATGCTTCTCAGAAACCTGAGCGCCGCCCATGCGAGCACCTTTCAGCCCCACTTCTTCAACGAGCCGAGCCACCGAAACACCTTCGGGGTTCTTGAACACGCTCCCGCATGAGGGGGCGTTCAAAGGCTGGCTCTTGCGTCGATTTGTCAGAGTTGCCTCCATCTTCCCTCGAATGAAGAAGGGATCAGCGGGCTTCACTGCCAGTTCGCACTCTAAGATTATCTCATCTTCCCCGAAGGAGCTGGTGCGATAACCCCATTGCACTTCCCCACCCGTGCGCTTGATAAAGCCCCGGGAGGGAGAAAAACTTGTCACCGACACCACCTGGTTGCCAATCCACTTGTCCCTGGAGCCGGCATTCATGCGCAACGCGCCGCCGACGGAACCAGGGGTTCCCACGACAAACTCTAAGCCCGCCAGCGAACGATGGAAGGCCTCCTGCACAACGGTGCTCAGGGCCACACCCGCGCCCACGTAAAAGCGGTGTTCGCTCTCATCGTAGCGGCATGCGCGAAAATCGCGTCCCAAGGTTATCACCAAGCCATCAAAGCCCGCATCACTTACCAAAACGTTGGAACCACGACCCAAAACTATCCAGGGAATCCCCTGCTCTTGGCACGTTTCTACCAAGTTTTTCAAGGCACCCAGAGATCCAACCTGAGCAAAATAGCGTGCAGGACCGCCAATGCGGTAGGTAGTGTGGTGCGAAAGGGGCTCGTTCAGATAGACATCGCCATCAAAGCCTTCCGCCACAAGCAAAGCTTCTAAAGATGAAGCATGCTGAGCGGCCACTTATGCCTCCTTGGCCTTCAGTTCGTCAAGTAGCTGCGGGCCCATTGCCGTCACATCGCCAGCACCCATGGTAATCACCAGGTCTCCCTCGCTCACCATCTCTGCCAAACGAACAGGCACGTCAATGCGATGAGGAATGTACTCAGCCGCAGGATGTCCCTCATGATTGAGCACAACATTCAAGAAGGTCTTGCCGCTCACGCCGGGCACAGGAGCCTCACCTGCGGAATACACATCCATGAACACAAGCTGGTCACACAGATCGAAGGCGCACTCGAAGGAATCTTTCAAAACTTCGGTGAACAGGGTCACGCGAGAGTAACGATGAGGCTGGAACAGCACCACCACACGCTTGAAATCCAAGTCATGCGCCGCTGCAATGGTGGCCGCAATCTCAGTGGGATGGTGTGCGTAGTCGTCAACCACCGTTACGCCAGCAGCCTTACCCACCAGGTCAAAACGGCGCTTCACGCCCTTGAAACGGGCCAGGCTCTTGGCAGCAGCCTGCACGCCATAGCCCAGTTCATTCAGCAGTACCAGCACACCGGCACCGTTGAGCGCGTTGTGACGGCCCGGGTTCTGAAGGATGGAGCTTTCAACCAATTCACCGTTGGGAAGACGAAGCTTGAAGGTGCTCCCCACGCCCAAGGGGGCGTATTCAATAATTTGGGCATCGCAGGTATCGGTGAAACCATACGTCACCACATGAACGCCCGTAGCCTTAGCCAGCTCAACCAAAGAGGGGTCATCACCGCACACCACAGCCAAACCACTCTCAGGCATCGAAGAAATGAACTCGGAGAACTTGCCTTTGATCTCGTCCAAATCTTTGTAGTGATCCAAATGATCGGCTTCCACATTAGTAATGAGCACAGCGGCAGGATTCAAATACGTAAAAGACTTATCAGATTCATCTGCCTCAACCACATAGTGAGAACCCTTGCCGGAATGGGCGTTGGTTCCATAGGCACGCACAATACCGCCAATCAGGAAGGTAGGATCATCGCCCAAATCATCAAGAACAGAAGCCAGCATGGAAGATGTAGTGGTCTTGCCATGGGTGCCTGCCACCGCCAATGTGGACAGATTACGGCCCAAGAAGCTCAGCATCTTGGCGCGATGCCAAATGGTCAAACCAGCTTCAACGGCGGCTTTGTACTCAGGGTTGTTATCAAGGATCGCAGTGGACACCACCACGATATCGGGATGATGGGCCACATTCGCCGCATCATGTCCGATATGAACCGTGATACCTGCCTCCACCAGCTGATCGGTATATTTGCTTTGGCGCAAATCGGAGCCGCTTACCTGCAAACCCTGATCGAAAGCGACGCGGGCAATGCCGCTCATTCCAACGCCGCCAATGCCAATAAAGTGTACAGAAGTGATGGCCTTACCATCGACCATCAAAGGGGAATCGTTTAGTTGCACGTTTTCTGCCATGGGTACAATCTCCTTCAATTTTTCAGTAAAAGATATCATACCCAAAAAGCAAGGGAAAACTATGCGCGGGCTGCTCCCATCACAACATCTGCCAAACGTCGAGCCGCATCGGCGGTTTCCTGGGCCAAAGCGTTCTCATGCATAGATTGGCGCAAATCGGCGTTTTCGATGAGTTCCATGACCATTGCCTTGAACTCAGGCGTCTCCAGAGAATCATCAGCCATCATATTGGCGCAGCCCGCCTCCACATAAGCGCGAGCGTTGGTGGTCTGATGATCGGCCGTAGCAAAGGGGAACGGCACCAAGATGGCAGGGATGGCACGAGCAGATATCTCGGCCAAAGACGTAGCGCCGGCACGGGAGATAATCATATCAGCGGCAGCCAAAGTTTCACCCATGCGGTTTTGGTACCCCATGACCTGCCAGCGTTTTGCCTGTTCAGGAGTAAGCGCAAGCTCCTCCATCACCGTATCGTACTCTTTGGGGCCCGTGATATGAACCACATACAGGTTCTCATGGGCAAGCACTTCTTCTTTCATGGAGCAAAGCGCCTGGTTAATGTGGCGCGCACCCAGACTTCCGCCAAACACCAACAGCATCTGGGCGTCTTCGGGAATACCGAGCATCTCGCGACCCTCGGCACGCGTGGAAGAAAGCACCGCCTTGCGCACAGGATTACCCGTAACCTCAATTTTGCCCGAATCCACGTCACCCGCAGCGCAGGCATAGGTCAGGCATACTTTTTGGGCGGTTTTAGACATCATTTTGTTAGCAAGGCCCATTACGGAGTTCTGCTCGTGAATAACCACGGGAACATTACGGCTCTTCGCAGCACGGCCCACAGGAATGGAAACATATCCGCCGAAGCCCACCACCACGTCGGGCTTCACATCATCAAGCCAAGCCTTGGCCTTCTTGGTGCTCTTCGACACCAATTTCAAAGCCTTAACCAGGGAAAGCGGGTGGCGGCGATTGAAGCCGGCAGCTTCAAAGGGCACAAACTCAACGCCGGCCTGAGGTACCAGGCGCGACTCAACGCCCGTGGGGGTGCCGGCAAATTTCACCTGGCAACCGCGCTCCTCTAGAACCTCGGCCAGAGCCAAAGCGGGATTGATATGACCAGCGGTGCCACCGCCTGAAAGAATAACCAGCATGGTTACCTTCTTCCTCTTCTGCTTGAAGATGAACGTGAAGAGCCAGAATACGAATTACGGGAAGAACGGGAAGAGCGCTCTGCTCCATCCCTTCTCTGGTAGTCATTGGAACGAGAGCTCCTGTCAGAGGCTGCGGAGTAGTTATCAAAGTCCCCATCTACGTGAGTAGTAACGCGCAGATTTTCGCGGCGGCGGGCGTATTCGGCTTCGGGAGATTCCAGCTCGGCCTGGCGGGAGCATGCCATCACAAAGCCCAAAATAATCATGGTGCCCAGCATGGAAGATCCGCCCACGCTGAAGAAGGGCAGCGGCTTACCCGTCATAGGGAACAGGGAAATAGCGCAGCCGATATTCAAAAATGCCTGAAAAACCAGCATGGTGGTGAGGCCGGCAGACAAGGCGCGGGTAAACGACGTGGAGCATGTTTGAACAATTTTCAACCCGAAATAAAACAAAGCAGCGAACAACGCAATGATGAACAATGCACCAAAAACACCCAGCTCTTCGCAAACCACGGCAAATACATAGTCTGTGTTATTGGCGGGAAGATACAAAAATTTCTCGCGAGAATTGCCTAAGCCCACGCCGAACAATCCGCCGTCTGCCAAAGCAAACAACGAATGGATGGTTTGATAGCCAGCACCAAAGCCGTTCTTTCCATCATTCCATGGATCAAGATAGACCATACGCTCGCTACGATAACCATCGCCCGAAGCGTTAAGCACAACGAATAGAACACCCAAGGCAACCATGGTGACCAAGATAACAATGGGCTTATCCGTGAAATACAAGGCAGCAGCCAAACACACCACGCAAATAATGGCCGTGCCCAAATCAGACTGGGTTACATAAATGGCACCAACCGGCAGGCCAATAAGGATAATCATGCGAATGAACAGGTCTTTTCCGCTAATCAACCCTGTGTCGTAATCGTTGATTAGCTTGCAAGTCATAATGGCCAGGCCAATTTTCGCAAACTCGCTGGGCTGCAGTTCGCGTCCGCCCAGAACAATCCATCGAGTTGCACCGCCGTGGCTTACGCCCATGGCGGCAGTAAGCACAATAAGCACCACGCAGACGCCCCAGGCAATCCAAGCGCCTTGCCCCTTCCAGAACTCGAAGGGAATGAAGCGATAGACGATGACCGCCAGCACGAGGCCGGCAACGGCAAACTCACCCTGGGAGATAAGGTAGCTGTAATTGGCGGCACCAGCGGAAATGGACGTAATAGCAGAGGCCGAATAAGCCATTACCAGACCCGCCAGCAGCAACATAAGCGCAACAACGCCAAACCCCAAGCGGGGTTTGAGAAAAGAGGTCTTTTCGCTTTCCTGCGCCACGTGAACCGCGTTTCTTTAGGCGCCCAGGCGAGCAGCACGGTCGGCCACCAGCTTCTTGAACACGTCGCCGCGCTCTTCGAAGCAGCTGAACTCGTCGAAGGAGGCGCAGGCGGGAGACAGCACCACGTTGTCACCAGGTCGGGCCACGCTCAGAGCGGCATCCAAGGCATCCTCCAGCCAGGGAGCGCGCAGCAGCGTCAGGTTGCCCGGATTTGCCGCGAAGGCATCGTAAAAGCGGTCCTGGCATTCGCCAAAGCACACCACGGCATGACCGTACTGGTGAGTCATCTCTACCAGCGGAGTCAGATCGGTGCCCTTGTCGCGGCCGCCGTAAAGGGCGATAACCGTGCCAGGGGCAAAGGAAGCAAGCGCCTTCAGAGTGGAGTCTACATTGGTTGCCTTGGAGTCATTGAAGCAGCGAACGCCTGCGATGCTTCCGCAGGGCTCATTGCGGTGCTCCAAGGGGGCAAAGGCCTTCAGGCCGTCGATGATTTGCTCATCAGTTGCGCCGACAGTCAGCGCGCAAGCGGCTGCAGCCAGAGAATTCGATAGATTGTGATCGCCCTTGATTTGCAGATCATCCACAGCGCACAGCGTATGACGCACGCCGTTCAGCTCAATGACCAGGGTTTCTGCGCCATCAACGTAGGCGGCAGCACTTGCGCCGCAACGGTCGATCATGCTTTCGCGAATGCCCGCCATAGTGCCCAAAGGCAGATAGGCAAAGCCGCGCTCTTCAGGGGTAAGAGCCTTCAGCTCTTTCACCTTCTGGCGCACCACTTCATCGGTGGCGTCCAGAATGGCCAGCGAACCCGACACCTGATTCAGATGATCAAGGCACTTGTACTTGGCATCGCGGTAGGCGTCAAAGCTCAGGTGCCAATACAGATGGTCGGGGGTCACGTTCAGAATAACCGAGGCAATGGAGGTGAACAACGACGTGGAAGCCAGCTGGAAGGAAGACAGCTCGGCAACATAAATTTCGGTTTCACCTGCGGCAACGGCGTCAAGGCACACGTCGCCGATATTGCCCACGGCATTGGCTTTGAAGCCAGCGCGCTTCAGAATGAAAGCGGTCAGGCTGGTGGTGGTGGTTTTACCGTTAGTACCCGTGATGGCAATCCAGCGGGAATCTTCCGCGCTCTCGCGCCAAGCGAATTCGGCCTCGCTGATAACCTCAGTGCTTGCAGCAGCGGCGTTCTGGTAAAAGTCGCTGAACTGGGAAATGCCCGGACTGGCAATACACAGGTCATAACGCTCGGTGAAGCTTTCGCACCCAAAGGCGAAGGTTACCCCTTCCCCACGGTACTGGTCGGCGAAAGCCTGTGCCTTCTCGTTTTCGGCGCCGGCGGCCACAAACACACTTTCCACGCGGGTGCCCACCAAGGCGCTCAGGTAGCGAACGGCAGACATGCCGCTTTTGCCCAGGCCAATGACTAAAACGCGCCCAAGAGATTCAGGCGCGTGTTTTTTGCCAGGAAGTAATTTCTGATCAGAAGCACTCACGAGTTTTCGCTCCTACATAACGGTTTCAATGAAGTACCACAAAAAGCCGGTTGCAGCCAAAACGCCCGATACAATCCAGAAGCGCACAACAACCTTAGTTTCACTCCAGCCCTTCTTCTCAAAGTGATGATGAAGAGGAGCCATGAGGAAAACACGCTTCTTGGTGCGCTTGAAGTAAGCAACCTGAATCATTACCGACAGAGCCTCTGCCACGAACAGGCCGCCAATGATGACAACCACGAACTCGGTCTTGGTAAGCACGGCCAAGGCAGCCAAAGCCATACCCAAAGCCAGCGAGCCGGTATCGCCCATGAAAATGTCAGCTGGGAAGGCGTTGTACCACAAAAAGCCAATGCAGGCGCCGGCTAAAGCGGCGGCGAACACGGCGGAGTCAAGCAGGTCGGAGCGGAAGGCGATGGCAGCCATAACCAACATGACAATCATGACGGTGCCGGCGGCCAAGCCGTCCAGGCCATCGGTAAGGTTTACGGCGTTGCACATGCCCACCATAAGGATATTCACAAAAATCAGGTACAGCCAAGGAATGTCAAAACCGTCGCCCACTGGAAGGGTGGTGGTCAGAATTCCCAGGTCAAAAGTGTAAACGAAGGGAATGTGCACCGTGGGGTCAATGCCGCCGAAGTTAACGGCCACCAGGCAAAACACCGTGGCAATGCCAAACTGGCCCACCAGCTTCGCCTTGGGAGTAAGGCCCAAGGAGCGCTCATGAGCAATCTTGGAAGCGTCATCAACGAAGCCCAAGGCACCTGCCAGCAAGGTGGCGCCCAACAGCAAGGTGGACTGCACAGAAGGAGAGCACACCAGCAAAGAGGTTGCCAGCATCGCCAGCAACATAATCAGACCGCCCATGGTAGGCGTGCCCTGCTTCACCAGATGGCTCTGAGGACCATCGGCGCGAACCTGCTGGCCCAAACGCTTTCGGGTAAGCAGGCGGATAAAAGCGGGCATGAAAGCCATAGTTAAAGCGGCAGCGATAACAACCGCAATAAACACCAAAAAGGTGGGATATGCAGAAAACACCACAAACATTTATCGAATCAGTCCTTCGACCACACGGAACAAGCCCATGAAATGCGACGCCTTCACCAACACGGCGTCATTCGGTTCCAACATAAGGTCCAGCGTGCCCAAAACATCGGCCACGTTTTCGGCCTGCATAATTTTATCTTCACTCATACCAGCATTCAGGGCACCCTGGGCAATAAACGCGGAAAGTTCACCAATGCAAATAAGATAATCCACATTCAAGCTGGGAATCAGAGCGCCAATGCCCTCATGGCAGTTCTTGGCATAATCTCCCAGCTCACCCATATCGCCCAAAACCGCAATGTGACGACCGCGAATGTCCATGGCACTGAAGGTCAGAAGCGACGCGCGCATAGACTCGGGGTTGGCGTTGTAAGCGTCGTTAACAATGAGGTAGCCGGCGCGAGCCTTCACCACTTCTTGGCGGCCCGACTCAGGCTCAGCGGCAGCCAAGGCGGCCGCGATGGTATCCAGCATCATGCCGCACTGAAGGCCCACGGCTGCTGCGGCGGTAGCATTGGAAACATTGTGCAACCCGCGCAGGTTCAGGTTCACCTGAGCGCGTCCTGCACCACGATTGAGCTGGTCAAAGCCTTGGGCGCACAGGACAAAGCACGGGCGGCCTTGGTCATCAAGGCGCACTTCTTCCGCCCAAACGGCAGGAGCATCGTCTTCAGGGGCAACATCGAGGCCGAAGCGCACCATGCGCACCTCGCGGGCCCCAAGGGATGCGTTTTCGCAGACGAAATGGGCGTAGTCGTCAGAGCCGTTCACGAAGGCAACGCCCCTACGGTCAGGTAGCGCCTCAAAGAGCTCGCCCTTGGCGCGAGCGATGTTATCGCGTCCGCCCAGCAGTTCAATGTGGCTTTCGCCCACATTCACAATAAGGCCCATATCGGGCTTCACGAAGGCGCACAGAGGACGAATCTGGTTCAGGCCGCGCATGCCCATTTCCACCACCACATAATCAGTGGAGGCGTCGGCATTCAGCAGAGTTTTAGGAACACCCAGCTCATTGTTCTGGTTGGCCTTGGTAGCAACAACGGAATACTGGGCGGAAAGTACATCGCGCACCAAGTTCTTGGTGGTGGTCTTTCCGGAAGAACCCGTCAGGCCAATAACCGTGCCCGTCAGCTTAGTGCGCCAATAAGTGGCAAGATCGGTGATGGCGGTGGTGGTGTTGGGCACCTCCAAAATGCCAGCGCCCAACTCACGGGCCAAGGCGCAGGTTTGATTGGACACAGACTGCATGACCAGGACCAATGCAGCACCAGCTCGAAGGGCGGCATCCACAAAATCATGGCCGTCAACACGTTCGCCCGGCAACGCCACGTACACGTTGCCCTCTTCCACCTGGCGGGAATCCCACACTAGGCCGTTAGCAATCTCGCGGGAGCCCAGAGGCTCAACCACCACAGTTGCCCCTGTTGCGTGGGCAATCTGCTTCGCATTCAAAAGCATGCGTTATTCTCCTTGATTTATTCTCCGAAGGCCTTTTCCAGCTCTTCGGCTGCAACCAGGGCATCGTCAAAGCTCAGCACCTTGCCCGCTACCAGCTGGTAGTCTTCGTGACCCTTGCCCGCAAGCAAAATGGAGTCGCCCGGCTGGGCAACAGCAATGGCGCGAGCGATGGCGGATCGGCGGTCGGGCTCAACCTCATAGCGGCCCTTGCCCTCTTCCATGCCGGCAACAATATGCTTGATGATGGTCAGCGGGTCTTCAGAACGAGGGTTATCGCTGGTCACAATGGCATAATCGGCCGCCAAGGCAGCCTTGCCCATGAGAGGACGCTTGGTGGCATCGCGATCGCCGCCGCAGCCAAATACCACGATGGTCTTCTGGTCGCCCACAGCCATAACGGCACCCAGAGCCTTTTCCAGGGCATCGGGAGTGTGAGCGTAATCAACGTATACCGAAATGCCGCCGTCGTGCTCTGTGTGCACGCGCTGCAGACGGCCCGGCACCATCACGCGATCTTTGAAGGAAGCGATGATGGTATGAGGCTTTACGCCCAGAGACAGGGCGATGCCAAAAGCGGTCATCATGTTGGACACGTTGAACTTGCCCACCATGGGGTATTCGAATTCATAGCTGGAACCACAGGCGTATAGCTTGATGCGCGTGTGGGTCTGGAAGTATTCAACCTCTTCAGGATGAATTTGAGCCGACTTCTCAAAGCCAGTGGTAATGATGCTGTCTCCCGCCTTGGAGCAGCGCTTCAGCAGCTCTTTGCCCCACTTGTCATCGATGCAGATAACGCGCTTGGCAGGATAGCCTTCACCAAAGAGCAGGGCCTTTGCCTCAAAGTACTCCTCAAAGGTGTGGTGATAGTCAAGATGGTCCTGGGTCAGATTGGTGAAAGCGGTTACCGCAAAGTGGCTGCCCCATACGCGCTGCAAGTCAAGGGCATGAGAGCTCACTTCCATGGCAACAACGCTGCGATTGGCCTGCACCATGCGACCGAAAAGGGCCTGCAAGTCACAGGATTCGGGGGTGGTATTGCTGGTCTTTTCATGAGTTCCATCAACAATGACACCCACCGTGCCAATGATGCCGGTTTTGGCGCCTGCGTGGCTCAAAATGTGATTTACCAAATAAGTGGTAGTGGTCTTGCCATTAGTGCCCGTGATGCCAACCAGGGAAAACTTGGTGGAAGGCTCATCATTGAATGCGGCAGCAGCCAAAGCCATGGCCTTGCGAGAATCGCTCACCACCACTTCGGTTACGTCGGTGGCATCGGCCAGGTACAGCTTGCGCTCCACCACCAGCACTTTTGCGCCACGATTAATGGCGTCCTGGGCGTAAGAGTGGCCGTCGGTCACCTTGCCCACAATGCAAAAGAAAACATCGCCCGGCTGCACCTTGTCGCTGCGGTAGGCAATGCCTTCAATCATCTCATCGGGGTTGCCGATGATAGTGCAATCAATGGTAGAAAAAAGCTCTGCGCACGTCTTAGCCATAAGAAGCTCCCTTACTTTGGCGAAATTTTGTAGCGTTCAATTGCGTATTCCATTATAGCCTTAAACGGGTCGCACACGTTTGTCTCGTAGGGGGTTGGGCCCGTTGTCACAAAACATACCAATTTGCTGGTGGAATTAGCCAGGTAGCCGCAAAAAGCCAGATTGTACACGCCGTCAAGGTAGCCGCCATCAGGAGATGCGATTTCAGCCGTAGAGGTCTTGCCCACCACGGTGTAGCCGTCAATGGCGGCGTTTTCTGCGGTGCCGTAATCAACGACGGAACCCAGCATGCTTTCCACCGTATCAAGAGCTTCTTGATCAGTGGAAACCACGGTGTTTTCGTAGTGCACGTACTCCCCCGTTTGAGGCATTGCAATAAGGAAATGAGGCGTCACAGCCACGCCATCGTTGGCGATCATGCCGTAGAAACGCGTCATTTGCAGGGGCGTTACCATAACGCCCTGCCCAAAGGTAACATTGTATCCCTGAATAAGCGACCACTGAGCGCGATCCAGCAAATAGCCCTTGCTCTCATTGGGATAGTCAACGCCCGTATTCTGGGTCAGCAGGTAGTCCTGAATCTTCTGGTAGAAGGGGGTGAAGCCCAGCTTTTCCACCGAAAGGGCAATGCCGACGTTTGAGGAGTAAGCCAGAATGTCACGGAAGGAATAGGTCACGTCGTCGCGATCGTGGGCGTCGGTGACAATGTACTCATCGGCCTCCAGCTCAGCGGGGCACTCAATTTCGTCATCAGGGGTGAGAACTTTGTTCTCAAGGATGGCCAGGGAAGACACCGTTTTGAACAACGAACCGGGTTCAAAGGCGTTGGTCACGCTCTTCAGGTCGGTAGCTCCTGGTTCAACGATGCTTCGATCGGCAGGGTTGAACAGGGGAATTGAAGCCGCAGCGTAAATCTCGCCCGTTTCGGCATCCATAAGTACGCTGGTGGAGGTTTCCGCATCAAGCTTGTAGGCCGAGGCGGCAATTTCCGCTTCAAGCTTGGCCTGCATCTCAATATCCAGGGAAACCATGATGTCTTCGCCGTCAATGGGGTCGACCTGCTGGTAGACCGTACCCGGAATGGGGGCGCCGCCTACGCCAGCCTGGGCGCGCTTTACGCCATTCACGCCGGCAAGGATGTCGTCATACTGCTGCTCCAGGCCCGTGAAGCCCACACCATCGGAGTTCAGACAGCCAATGATTTGGCCACCCGTGGCGCCATAGGGGTACACGCGGTCAAGCTCGTCTTCGTAGTAGAAGCCGTCAAGGCTCAGATCCATGAGTTTTTCTGCCTGCTCAACAGGAATTTTGCGGGCAACGCACACATAGCGCGAATTAGGCGTGGTCATGATATCCGAGTAATATTCGATGGTGTTTCCCAGCACCGACACCACATCTTGAGCCTCTTCCTGCAGGTCAGAGATAAGGGTGGGGTCGCAATAGACCGACTTGACCTCAACGCTGGTTGCCAAAACGTTGCCATTGCGGTCATAGATGGTGCCGCGGTGTGCCAGAAGAGTGGTTTTAGAGTCGCGAGTCTGCTCGCCCAGGGCTGCGGTATCGGCGGCCTGGAACACCTGAAGGCGAAGAAGCTGGAAAGCGAAGAGAGCCATAAGGGCAATGATCACGATCATTGCAAAGCGCGAGCGGCCGTCCAAAGACCCACTCCCTACAGAAAAAAGACCCTGTACGGGTCTTGGGGAATTTTGCCGTCTTGAATTGTTGTTAGCATGACGGGCCACGGGACACATCCTCACTTAAGCGTTACGTGCTACAACCTTAAGACTTCCTGCCAACGAAAGGTCGCCTTGGGCGTTAGTAACCACAACATCTTCACCAAGCTTGATGATGGTGGCGGTTTCGGGAGAAATCATGCCCAGAGCATTCGCTGCTTCCTGGATGCGCGCAGGATTGGAAAGGGCGCTCACTTCAACTTCCAGCAGGCTGCCTGCATGGCGCACTTCAATCAGATCGTTGGATACGGTCTGAGCCTGAACGGAAAGGGAAACAGAGGCAGAGTCGAGCCACACGTGTGCAACGGCGAACAGGGCAACAACCAGAGACATCGCTGCAGCGATGACCGCGGCGGTAACCCACATGCCCATGCTGGGCTGCTCCTGCTGCTTACGGCCCGGACGCACGCGCACATCAGGACGCGAAGGCTGATATGCCCTTTCGTATCCGAAGCTATCATATGCTCGTGCAGCAGTTGCCACGATAATCCTTTCTGGCGGAGGCTTGCGCCACCTGGTTTAAAGCTTTTCCGCGATGCGTAGCTTGGCACTACGAGAACGCGGGTTAATTTCAATTTCATCCTTGGTGGGAAGAATGGGTTTGCGGTTGACCAGCTTCAACAGCGGGGCATGACCGCATGCACATACCGGCAGGTCAGGCGGGCAGGTGCACCTGTTGGTGCACTGTGCGAACAGGTCCTTCACAATGCGATCTTCCAAGGAGTGGTAGGTGATCACCGCAATGCGACCGCCCGGGTTCAGCCAGCGAATGGCCGCTTCCAAACCGCGCTTCAAAACGCCCAGCTCATCGTTGACCTCAATGCGCAGGGCCTGGAACGTGCGCTTGGCGGGATGGCCGCCAGCGCGTCGGGCCGATGCGGGAATTGCGCTCTTGATGATTTCCACCAGCTGGCCGCTGGTTTCAATGGGCTGGCGTGCGCGGGCGCGCACGATGAATTGCGCGATGCGGCTGGCCCATTTCTCATCGGAATAGCTGCGAATGATTCGGGTGAGATCTGCTTCGTTGTAGGTGTTGACGATCTCTGCTGCGGTTAAAGTGGTGAGTTTCCCCGAACCATCCATTCGCATATCCAACGGGCAATCCTCTTTGAAGGAAAAGCCCCTATCTGGCGTATCGATTTGCACGGAAGAGACGCCCAAGTCAAACAGGATGGCATCAATGCCCGGAACGGGCACGCTGGTAAGCAGCTCATCCATGTTCCCGAAGTTGCCCTTCAGCAGGGCCAACTGGGGCCGCGTGCTCTCAGGCAGCGATTCAAGCCGAGTTCTTGCCGCGGCTAACGCCACGTCATCTTGATCGATGCCAATGAGCATGCCTTCCGCGCCAAGGCGCTTGGCCACTTCCATGGAATGTCCCGCACCCCCGAGCGTGGAATCCACGAATACGGAGTGTGTTTTAAGCGCAAGTGCATCGAGGCACTCGGGGAGCAGGACCGGAATGTGTCTAAATTCTTCAATCAAGGTGCTTATTCGGCAGCGCCGTACAACAGTTCTGCCAAATCAACGTCGGATTCGAATGCTTCGCGAGCCGCAGGGTCCCAAATTTCGATGTAGCCAGTGTTGCCAATGAAGCGGGCTTCCTTGGCGATTCCCACGGCATTACGAAGAACAGCAGGAATGTTGATACGGCCGGCGGTGTCCGTTTCAATTTCTTTTGCGCGGCCTTTCAACACACTGCGGATCTTTTCATGCTTGGGATTGGACTGCTGGAATCCGCCGTCCTTTTCGAAGAATCGCTTCACCCATTCGTTGAAGTCTTCTGGCTCGAATAAGAACAAGCAGGTCTTTTCCGGGTTCAACGTAGCAATCAATTCCTTAGAGAGTTCTTTGCTGAACTTG
>JAQXTF010000111.1 GCA_029219345.1 Eggerthellales bacterium | reverse complement strand
CAGCGAAGTGATTATCGCAATGTCCTCCAACTTCCAGGATGCCCTGTCCATTTCCACCTACGCCTATTATTACAAGGTGCCCCTGCTTCTGGAAAACCAGGACTTCGGCGCAACTGGCCAGCTGACGAGCGATGAGATCGCTTTCGTAAAGACCACCAGCGGTACCATCTATGTTCCTGGCGGCCCTGGTGCTGTTAGCGAAGCCACCGTTGAAGATATCTTTGGTAAAGAAAGAGTTTCTCGTCTGTGGGGCAACAACGGCTACGATACCTCCAACGTTATTGCTACCAAAATGCTGAGAGATGGCATGCTCTCCCCCGATTATGTAGGCATCGCCTGCGGCGCAATGGATCCCAAGGGCGTTGACGCATTGGCTGGCGCTGCATTGATTGGCAGCAAGGGTGGCATCATGCTTCTGGACAACCCCAAGTCTGATCTTGATGATGGCGTAAACTACACCACCATTAAGGACGCCGTAGACTCCAAGGGGTATCCCTCCTTCCTGCAGGCTATTTCCGACTCGGTTGGCATGGCCTACATCCTGGGTGGTAACTACGTTGCACCTCAAAGCTTCTACGACATGGTAAAGAATGTTTTGGGCGCCTAGTCGCACATCGCATACTGCCAAAGAGGGCGGCATTGAGCCGCCCTCTTTTTTGCAAAAAAAGAGGAACCCCTTAACGGGTTCCTTCAGAAAAGCAATTGATTTCTTTTAACGCGAAAGAGCCACGCACAAGGCGTCCAGCAGCGTAACCGCATAATGTTGAGCCGTGCGGGCTTCCCCGGCGTTTTCCCAAGAAGTGCTGGGAATTTGAATGGCTATACGGCGCGGATGCGCGTCTTTTACCGCCTCAAGAGCGCTCTGGATGCGCAAAGAAAGGCTATCATCTTCATTATCCAGCTGCACCACAGGAGCCGTCTTATGTTTCACATTATTGCTCTCATCAGGCAGAACAATGTGAACCAGGTACATATCATCACCAGGAGCAACCAGCAAAGAATCGGCGCTCACAATGTGCGAATTGGGATTGGTTGCCAATGCCAAGTTGGACATGCGGCTTGCAACACTGCGAGTGAACTCAGCCGTACCAAAAAGGCACAGGGCGTGCTCTTCCAGCACATCGGCCGCACGAGAAAAGCCCATATGCACACCAACCGTGGCAGCAGGCTTGCCCTCCCACGAATGACGCAGATTGCGAATGGCGCGATACGTTTGCGCGCCGGCAATGCCATCAGCATACAGAGCCAAATTCAGCTGGAACTTGCGCAACGCAGCTTCAGTGTGCGCGCCAAAAATGCCATCCGCAATGCAGGCAAAACCCAAAGCGCCCAAAGCTTGCTGCAGCTGCCTTACGTCGTTGCCATGGAAATAGGGCATGCGCAAATACAGGGTGCGATCACCGAGAGAAAAGGTGGCATCAACCAAAGCTGACCAGGTCTTTTCGTCAACCTCGCCCGTGGTGGGCAAGCCACACTGAAGGCAAAAAGCGTTTACCGCCGCAGCAGTTTTTTCACCAAAAACGCCATCGACTTCGCTTTCAGGTAACAGCTCAATGAGCGCCAGTCGCTGCTGAACGTCTTCTACCGCTGCTCCCGTATGTTGAACGCGAATAGTTTCCACGTATTACTCCAAACGGCTCACAAACCAGTCAGCCATGGAAATCAGAATGTCGCGGGCAGGGCTGGGTTCAACAACGCCCACCAGGCGTTCTTTGGCCGCGTTGGTCAGCTCCAAAGCGTAGTTGCGCGCATACTCAATGCTGCCGGCAGACTGCATGATATCAACGGCTTCCGCCAAGACCTCGGGGTCTTTGGTTTTGTCAGAGAGAATCTCAATGAGACGTTCGCGCTGCTCAGGGGCGCAATGCTTCAAAGCATGAACCACCACCAGCGTACGCTTGCCTTCGGTAATATCGCTGCGGAAGTCCTTCTTGGCGGACTCTTCCGTGCCAATAAGATTCAGCAGGTCGTCTTGAATCTGGAAAGCTAAACCGGTGTCCAGGCCATAAGCACGCAAACCCTCAATCTGGGTTTCGTTGGCGCCACCGCAAATTGCACCGATAGCCAGAGGCACGGCGCCGCTATAGTGAGCGGTCTTGTGGATGGCCATGCACAGATAATCATCAGGCGCAATGTCGTAACGCTCATCGCGCGCCCAGCCAATATCCATAGCCTGACCCTCAATGGTACGGCGGGTCATTTCAATGAGCTCCATAACCACGCGAACCTTAGTAGCGTCATCCAGAGCAGGGTCATTGATAACAGTGCCGTTAACCAGGGAAAGACCCAAATCGCCCATGTTGATTGCCAGGCCCAAACCCTCGCTCAGGTGCAAACAGGGCTCACCACGACGAAGCTCTGCATCATCGGCGATGTCATCATGGATCAATGCAGCGGTATGAAAGTGCTCAATGGCCGCAGCCGAGCTCATAGCACGGTTCAAATCGCCGCCAACAGCCAGGCAGCCCGCCATAGCGATAAGCGGACGATGGCGCTTTCCGCCATTCTTGCTGTATTCCATCAAAGGAGAATACAAGTAGCGGTCCATATCGGGGTGATCGCCACTGGGAATATAGCTGTTGACCAAATCTCCAATGAGACCAGCGTACTTGTCCAAGTACTCCTGAAAATTGGCCGGAGGATTATCAACTAAAGAGATGAGTTTGTTAATGTCTGCGCTCATGTGCTCTTTCCAAAAATGTAGCCGCGAAAAGGCCCACGGCCGAACGTATAAAAACGGCAGGAGCCAGGGGGTCAGCAATAAGCCCTCATGGCCCGCAAGCCTCAATTCAAAGGAAACTGGTAGGAGCGGAGGGGCTCCGGCATTCGCTGCGCGAATCCCGACCTCTCGCAATCATAGATTGCTCGAGCGAATTCCTAAAAACGCGCCACTGGCACGTTTTCTTAACGGAATTCCACCTCATCGGTTCAAGCCCCACAACCTGCAGGCTCTTCCCAATAGCCCGTAAACCTCTACCCCAGCAAAGAACTGGTAGGAGCGGAGGGGCTCGAACCCTCACGCCTTGCGGCCGCGGATTTTAAGTCCGCTGCGTCTGCCATTCCGCCACGCTCCCATAGTTATTTGTCATTTTAACCCAAGAAAGGTTCTATTCAGGCAGCATTCTTTTTTTCCGACGAAAGATATGCGAACTCCGTGCAGATATTTTGCATATCATTGCCACTAGACACCCGTCAAAGGGCGGTCTGTGGTATGCTATGAGGGCTCTTGCATTAAACACACCACTTAAACCAACCAGGATGCACAAGAGGAGCGATTTCCTTGGCTAAACAGGCGAATATCCTGTCTTTTGACGACGCGAAACGCAATGGCGCAAACCACGCCAATGCTTCCGTACGCTCAGACCGCCATCGCTCCAGAGTGTCCAAGGGCAGCAACGACGCACACCGCAGTCGCTCCAATTCCGCAAGCTTCGCAGGCTCGTCCCCGCGTCTTACCCGAACGGAGTACAGCGCCAGCCGCGGTGTACCCAGCTGGCTTGCAGCCGCACAAGAGCAAACCGCCCGCGAAACCCGTAATTTCCGCAATGATTCACGCTCTCAGCGCCATTCCGCCATCATGTCCTACGATGATTTCCTTGAGGAAGAGCGCGAAGAGGGGTCTGAGGAAACCGCAGCTCGCGGCAAGAAAACACTTTTCCAGAAAATTTCTGATGCCCGACGTAAGCGCACAAAGGCCAAGGCCGGTAAAGCCTTCACCCGCCAATTCGGCGATTCGTCTTCCAGCTCCGATTCGGCCCCCCGCGCCGCCGTATACAAGGGCGAAATGGGAGCCTCTCAGCGTCGCGCCCAGCGCATGCAATCTGATGGCTCCACCAAATCGCGCCGCGCAGACCGCGCAGCTATGAAAGCTGCTCAGCCGAAGCAGGGCTTCTTGGGCTGGCTGGCCAACGCCGCCGGCGGAATCAGCGCTGCCGTAACTGCCCCCTTTGTGGGTAAAAGTGCAGCACCCTCTTCTCGCCACGGCAAGGAAACTCGTCCATCATCGAGCTTTTCTGTTGCAAAGATCTTTGGGGTTTTGTTTGGAACGCCTCGTCGAATTGCTGTTGTCTCCGTGGCAGCCTGCCTTGCTGTAGCCTGCGTTTTCATGTACCCGGCTGCCAAGCAGTATTACACAGAGCTGCGCCACCTTGATCAAGTTCAAGCTGAATACGAGGCCGTCGTGGCCCGCAACACCGAGCTAACCGCCACTCGCAACTATCTACAATCTGACGCTGGCGTTGAGGAAATGGCTCACGACAAATACGGTTGGGTTACCGAAGGCGAAAACTCTGTACTGGTTTACGGCCTACCGGAGGATGACGCCATTGCCGATACCAACCTGTATATCAAGCGCGGCAGCGTGCCCGCCCCCGAAACCTGGTACTCGGTGATTCTTGACCCCTTCTTCGGATTGGAGTAGCTCATGAATTCCTGTGCTGAACAGGCCACTTTTCAGCGTTTCGCCGCCATTGACATTGGTACAGTTACCTGTCGTTTGCTGGTAGCCGAATGCGATGGCACCGTTGTGCGCGAGCTGGTTAAAGAGGCAATCATCACCAATCTTGGCGAAGACGTGGACGCTACCGGCGTTTTGAAACCCGAGGCCATGGAGCGCGTTTTCACTACCGTGCGCGGCTTTTTGGACATTATCAACAGCTTCGAAGGCCCCACCCAAATCACCGCTATGGCTACGTCGGCCTCCCGCGATGCCTCCAATTCCGCCGATTTCGTGGCTGGCTTGGCGCAGATGGGCATTTCTCTTTCGGTAATTCCCGGAGAGAAAGAGGCGGCCTTGAGCTTCATGGGCGCATCCCTCGATTTTGCGGGCGAGCCCATTATCGTTACCGATATCGGTGGCGGCTCCACGGAAATCATTGCTGGAGTCGCAGGTCAGGAGCCTATCTTCGCCCATTCCTTCAACATTGGCTGCCGTCGAATCACCGATCGCTTTTTGCACGCTGATCCCCTAGACGCCGCCGAAGTTGAGGCTGGCCGACAATGGGTGCGCGAGCAATTTATGCCCTACTTCCAGCAAATGGAGCAAGCAGGGTTCACCCCCACCCGTGTGGTTTCTGTTGCAGGCACCGCTACCAGCGTGGTGTCTATGCGCGACCGCATGGAGGTGTACAACTCCGCCCTGGTGCATGGCGCCGTGGTGACCAAAGATGAACTTGACCTGGTGTTTTTCGAGCTTTCTGGCCTGACCCTTGAGCAGCGCAAGCAACGCGTGGGCCTGCAGCCTCAGCGCGCAGGCGTTATCAACGGCGGCCTGATTATTCAGCAGGAAGTGCTCCGTGCAGCTCAGTGCGATGCTTTTGTAGCCAGCGAAAGCGACATTTTGCAGGGCATCATCCTTACCGCCGCCCGCGCCTAATCTCTACAAGCGCTGGTTCAGCTCCTGCAAATCAGCAGGAAGCGGCGCCTCAAAAGTGAGCATCTGCCCCGAAACAGGGTGTTCTACCTGCAAAAACGCAGAATGAAGAGCCGGGCGCTCAATAAATTGCGTATCGCCGCCGTGATCAGGATCGCCCAAGAGCGCGTGCCCAATATGCGCCATATGGATGCGAATCTGATGAGTGCGGCCCGTCTCCAGCTGCAAGCGAACGCGAGCAACAGGCGCGCCATCTAAAACGCCCTGGGCTTCCAGCCGGTAATGAGTGCGAGCCTCTTTGCCGCCTTCACGCACCGCCGCCGTCTGCCACGTATGGCCCACACATCCAATAGGTGCGTCAACCGTGCCCTTCAACTGGTCAAAACGCCCCTGGCAAAAGGCCAAATACTGTCGGCAAAAAACCCCTGTATGCAGGCGCTTCTGCAGAAAATCCTGCGCATGGGCGTTTTTCGCAAAAACAATAAGACCGCTGGTGCCCCAGTCTAAGCGCTGCACCGGATGCAGCAAGCAGCGCTGCCCCGTGGCCTGGAAATAATGCATAAGAAAGTTGCCCAGCGTGTCATCAACGTGTTTGGGGCCAGGATGCGTGGATACTCCCGCAGGCTTATTCAATACAATAAGGTCGTCGTCTTCAAAGACAATGTCCAGCGGCCCCGGCACAGGAATAACCCCTGAATCAGCCAGGGCGTCTTCAGTGTCTCCCACCAAGATAGCAAGGGTCTGACCTGCGCGAACGCGATCAATCGAAAGGGCTTTCTGCCCATCGAGCGTAATGCCGCCCTCACGAAACTTTGCCGCCCGAATGCCTTGGCGGCCCATATGCAGACGCTCACGCAGCACCGCCTGCACCTGACGGCCTTCGTCACACGGTTCAATAATGTGTTCGAGTCGACGCATAAACTGCAGACTACTGGGTTACCTTCTGAATGTAGGCCTTCCAGTTTTCGAAAGACTCGTCGCTGATGGCATGCTCCATCTCGCAAGCCTCTTCCTCGGCGCAGTCGGCGGGAATGCCCAGCACTTCCACCAAAAAGCGCGTAAGCAGACGATGACGCTCCAGCACCGACTGGCCATAGGAATAGCCCTCTTCGGTCAAAGTTATGTCACCGTAAAAAGGCTGCTCAGCAAGGCCGCGGTCCTTCAACGTGTTAATGGCTTTGTTTACCGAAGCCTTAGATACGTTTAATTCACGTGCAATGTCCACCGAACGCACCGCGCTTTGCGTGGTACCGCCCAGCATAACAATAGCCTCAAGGTAGTCCTCAATAGACATGGACATTTTTTCCATAGCTGCCCTCCCCAACTCAGGTGTCCTTGTCATAAATGCGCAGAAATGTTCAGCGCCGTGAACATTCTACCACTCTCGCGCAAAAAATACGGAGGCCCAGGGGGAAGGGCCTCCGCGTGACTTTTGCAGTGGATAAGAGGAGAGGAGAGGAGGTGTAGCAAAGAGGCTCTTTCCACTGCCCGGTTAGCACGTTTATATGTTAGTCTTAGCTAACATTGGACATAATACCGATTCCGTTAAGCGCTTGCAAGTACTTTTTTAAAAATTTGAAGTAATATGCACCTGTATCAAAAAAGACGAAAGGATCCCCCATGGACGATTGCCTGTTCTGCAAACTTGTTGCCCGCGAAATTCCCACCAACATCATTTATGAAGACGACGATTTCTTTGCTTTTGATGACATCGAGCCCGAATGCCCCATTCACACTCTGGTCATCCCCAAGAAGCACTACACCAACCTGCAGGACGATGTTCCCGAAGAGCTGCTGGGCAAGCTGTGGAAGGTTGTTCCCGAAGTTGCCAAACTCAAGGGCGTTTATGAAAGCGGTTATCGCTCCGTCATCAACACTGGCCCCGACAGCGCAGCAACCCAGCCCCACCTGCACGTTCACATTTTGGGTGGCGTCAAACTGGGCCGCTTCACCTTTGAAGGTTCTCAGCGCCTGAACGGCAACGCCGAGTAGTCTCTCCCCCCCCCTATAACGCGAAAACCCGCCGGTCCGCAATGGGCCAGTGGGTTTCTTGTTTTTGGGACTTTTTGCTACCCGATTTTCCGACAAACCATCTCAGTCATAGCGGCAATATAGTCATTGCAGGTATGCGGAACGTGATTGTTTTCGCCCGGGCGAATATCTTCACAAGTCGATGAGACAAACCTATCGGTAAAAGCCAAGCGCATCTGCGACGTTTCAACATACACGCGCGCCTTGGTGTTGCATAGCTCAGAGCCGTTGCTCATAGATGCACCCACTATGGCGCAAGCTGCGGACACGGCGCCACACACCTGCGTTGTATCGCCCATTCCCTTTCCCATGGCCTCCATCAGCAAAAACGTGGTTTCAAAATCCAT
>JAQXTF010000110.1 GCA_029219345.1 Eggerthellales bacterium | reverse complement strand
TCATCGATGGTCTTCTTCTTCAGCTGGCATTCCCAAATGACATGCACCGTCCAGCCCATCTCTTCCAGCTGGGCTTTGCTTTGCTCGTCACGCTCTTGGTTCTTCTCGAATTTGATGGTCCAGTACTCCACGTTCTTGCTGGGCATGCTGGGCTTGCAATGGGGGCAGCGGTGCCAAAAGCAGCCGTTGACGAACAGGGCTACCTTCTTGCCGGGCCAGGCGATGTCGGGGCGGCCAGGCACCTTCCACTGCAGGCGGTAGCCGGAAAGGCCCGCGTCGTTGATGCGCTGGCGTACCAGCAGCTCGGGCTTGGTGTTGGCGCGCTTGTTACCCTGCATGCTCTTGCGCACGGCGGGGGTCACTTGCAACTCTTGGCCGCGCTTGCGTACGGGGTCGCTGGCCATCTTGCCGGTGATGTGCTCGATGTCCAGGCGGTAAATCAGAGCCCGCGGTCCATCCGATTTGATTTCGTGCTCAGCCTGCTCTTTCAGGCCGCGAGCGTATTTGTGGCCTAGAGCGCGGAAAGCTGCAAGGCGCTCTTCGGCGTCTTCTATCAGGCGTAATGTGCCAAAAGCAATAACGCTGCGATAGTCGGTGGAAAACAAGTCGGGTACCACGTTGTCTTGGGCAACCACGCAGAAACTAGCGCGAGGGTTGGCTGTGATGGCGTCTACCTTGTGGCCCGTCATAGCGCAGTGGAAATAGATGGCGTCGTTCATATATACGAAGCTCACGGGCACGGCGTAGGGATAATCGTCGGCGTTTTGAGGAGCCAGGGCGAACACGCCATTGGAAGCATGCTTCAGGATTTTCGCAATCTCTTTTTCGTTCAGGGCTTGCTTGGTTCGGCGCATTTCGTATGCCATGAGGTGCTCCTAGTTATCGTAGGAGTGGGAGGTTAAGTGCCAGCCTTTGCAGTATTCGCACTTGTAGCAGTGCAGGCCGCGGGTGCCGTAATCTTCGCAGGCGGCAATGGCCGCTTCGGCCTCCAGGCGGCTGTTGTAGCGATTCTTGCGTCCGCAGGCTTTGTAGCGCAGGGCGGCTTCGCGCTCGCGGGCGCCTTGCTCGCGGCGGCGCGATTCGGCATCAAACAAATCACCATAGGAGGCGCCGCTAAGCGACGCTTTGAATTCTGCTTGCTTTTTGGCTTTTGCTGATCCCTTGCGGCTTCCCATGATTTGCCCTGGTCAGACTACTTGTGGAAGAAGCTGTGCTTTTCGTACTTGGGCTCGCAGCACAGGTTCAGGCCCAGCTTCTTGTACAGCTTTTCGTCATTGCCTGCGGGGATGACGCTGAAGAAGGCGTCGCAACCCTGCAGCTCGGGCAGCTTCTCAATGGCGGCCTTGGCGCGCTCGTTGGTGGCGGAGCTGATGGACAGGGCAATGAGGGTCTCGTCGGAGTGCAGGCGGGGGTTCTTGGAGCCCAGCTTCTGCAGCTTCAGGTCGCAGATGGGCTTCAGAGCCGTGTCGGAAAGGATGTCGTCTTCGTCGGGGATTTCCGCCAGTGCCTTCAGGGCGTTCATCAGCACGCTTGAGGCGCAGCCCATCAGGTCGCTGGTCTTGCCGGTGATAACGCGGCCGTCGGGCAGGGTGATGGCGGCGGCGGGCTTGCCGGTGGCCTCTTCCTTTACCAGAGCAGCCATACGGCCGCGGGAAAGGTCGGTGGTCACGCCAGCGGATGCCATGATGTTCTCCAGGCGTTCCACAACCTCGCTTTCCTGGCCGCTCTTTTTGGCCTGGACGGCGGCGGCGTAGAAGCGGCGGAAGATTTCCATGCGGCTGGCCTCGCGGCAGGCGTCATCGTCGCAGATGGCAAAGCCGGCCATGTTGACGCCCATGTCCGTGGGGCTCTTGTAGGGGCTTTCGCCCACAATGCGGGTCATCATTTCGCGCAGCACGGGGAAAATCTCAATGTCGCGGTTGTAGTTCACGGTGGTTTCGCCGTAGGCTTCCAGATGGAAGTGGTCGATCATGTTCTTGTCGTCCAGGTCGGCGGTGGCGGCCTCGTAGGCAATGTTTACCGGATGGCTCAGGGGCAGGTTCCAAATGGGGAAAGTTTCCCACTTGGCGTAGCCGGCCACATTGCCGCGCTGGTGCTCGTGGTACAGCTGGGACAGGCAGGTGGCCATCTTGCCGGAGCCAGGGCCAGGAGCGGTGATGACAACCAGCGGCCGGCTGGTCTCAATGTAGTCGTTCTTGCCGTAGCCCTCTTCGCTGACAATCTTTGCCATGTCGTTGGGGTAGCCTTCGATGAAGTAATGGCGGTAGGTTTTGACACCCAGGGCCTTCAGGCGGCGGGCAAAGACGTCGGCCTTGGGCTGGCCGGTGTACTGGGTGATGCAGATGCTGCCCACGTACAGGCCCAGGCTCTCAAATTCGTCCATCAAGCGCAGAACGTCTTCGTCGTAGGTGATGCCGTAGTCGCCGCGCACCTTGTTTTTCTCGATGGCGTCGGCGGAAACCACGATGACAATTTCGGCTTCGTCCTTGATCTTCTGCAGCATGCGCACCTTCACGTCGGGCTGGAAGCCGGGAAGCACGCGAGAGGCATGGTAGTCGTCGCGCAGCTTGCCGCCAAATTCCAGATACAGCTTGCCGCCGAACTGGTCAATGCGCTTGCGGATGTTTTCAGACTGCAGATTAATGTACTTTTGATTGTCGAAACCGATTTTCATGGATGCCCCCACGGACCAAATGTGCAAAAAATTAACTTATCTATTATAGCGCGAGAAATGCCCCCGCTGTATTGCGTTGCGCGTGTTTTATTGGATGGGTAAATCCTGAAAATGGTCTGTTTGTGGCAGAAAATCTCAGTTTTTCTAGTCGTATTGGTGCCAATAGCTGCAATTTGGCAGCTTGGGAGCCCGTTTTGCGCAAAATATCGTGCCAAATTCGCAGAAATTCATGCTTGCGACTAGAAAAACTGAGATTTTCTGCCAATTCAAGCCCGATTTTTGGATCGAGCCGCTACTTTGATGCAAAAAGGAGGGTGGCCGCAGGCCGCCCTCCTTGGGAATGCAATATGTTGCGAGAATCTAGTCGCGAACAGGCTGCTCGGGCTCCTTGCCGGGAGCGCCCTTCATGCCCTTGTACTTGCCCCACATGCGGTTGCCTTCGCCGTCCCACATGCCAATGCCGGTGACTGCGCACACAATGGCGAATACGGGAACCAGGAAGATGAACCAGCAGTAAGCAATGTACTCCAAGCCGCAGCCCAGGGTTGCCATAACGAACAGGGTTGCAACGCCCCAAGGCACGACAGGTGCGGAAAGGGTTGCGGCGTCTTCCAAGCAACGGGACAGAATGCGGCGATCAACGCCCAGGCGATCGTATGCCTCTTCGAAGGTCTGCTGGGTAACGATGATGGAAACGGTCTGGCCACCAGCAGCCAGGAAGTTCACTACGTAGCTGTAGATCAGGGTAACAATAACCAGAGCAACGCGGCCCTTGATAACCTTAAGCAGAACCTGCTGAGCGATAACCTCCAGAATGCCAGTTGCCTTGATAACGCCACCCATGAGGGAGGCAACCATGAAGGTGACCAGCAGGCCCATCATGGACATGATGCCGCCACGGCGCAGCATGTTGATGACCAGGTCGTCGGCATCGGTGTGCACGAAGTACTCGGAACCGGAGAAGCCGCCGTTAGCAGCGAAGTTCATGATGTCAACGAAGCTGATGCCCTGAGTGAGCATAGCGAAGATGGCAGAAACCACGATGGTGATGCCGAAGCCCAGGAATGCGGGCACGCGCAGGGCGGAAACAACCAGAACCAGCAGGGCGGGCAGAATCAGCCAGGGGCCCATGTTGTAGTTGGCGTCCAGGGCGGCCATGATCATCTTCTGGGTGGTGGGGTCAGCGGTGCCGCCGCCCATAACCAGGCCAGCAATGAAGTACAGCACGAAGGCGATGACGGCAGCAGGCACGGCGGTGTACAGCATGGAGTTGATGTGGGTGTACAGAGGCACGCGAGAAACGCCGGATGCCAGGTTGGTGGTGTCGGACATAGGGGACATGCGGTCGCCGAACCAGGCGCCGCATACGATGGCGCCGATGATCAGGGGCATGGGGATGTTGGTGGTAGCGCCAATGCCCACGAAGGCAACGCCCATGGTGGCGATGGAGCCAAAGGAAGTGCCGGTGAACTCGGAGGTCAGGAAGCAGGCGATGAAAGCCAGGGGCACCAAGATGGTGGGGCTCACAATCATCATGCCGTAGTACATCAGAGCGGGGACGGTACCGCCGGCAATCCATATGCCAACCAGCATGCCAACCATAATTACAATCACGAAGGTGGGGATGCAGTCAGCGATGGTCTTCAGCAGAACGCTCTGGGTTTCATCCCAAGAAATGTGCAACGCGAAAGTTACGATGGTCGCCATAATGGTTGCCACAAACAGTGACATGGTGGTGTCGACATCCAAGTTGATGAGAATCACCAGAACGGCAATGATAGCCAAGAAGGCGACAACAGCAACGCCGGCAGAAATCTGCTTGCGTTCAGATTTGGTCTCTTCGGTCATCACGCTCTCCTTTCTTTTTTATATCGTTGCAGACGGCCCTTTACCGCCTGTAAAACCAAGGTTAGGCAAGATGCTCTTGCAAGAACGCCAGCGCCGAATTCATGCGAGCGGCGCGGAATTCCACTGACTTGAAGCGATGCTCGGCGCCGTGAACCACCAGGTAGTTGCAGCGATCGCCGAAAATCTCCTTGTAGCGCTCAGAGCACTTGCAGCTGGCGGTGGTGTCCATGTCGCCGTGGACGGTGTTCACCGGGCCGGTGTAGTTGGCGGCCACGGCGAAGGGGTCCAGGGTCAGGCAGTCTTCGTAGAAGTCCAGGCCCACCTTGAGGCCCTCCACGTCAATGTAGCCCTTTTCGCGCACGTCGCTGGCGTCAATGCCGCACAGGGTCATATGGTCGCGCAGATTGTAGACAACATCGGGGGCGGGGCAGAACATGCTCAGGCATTTCACCTGGTCGGGACGCATACCGGCCACCATAGATGCCACGCAACCGCCCATGGACAAGCCATGAATAGCCACGCGGGCGGGGTCCACGAAGTCAAGGCTGCGAGCCCAATCCAAAATGTCCAGGCCGTCGGCCACTTCGCCGGAGATGGTCATGTCCTGGAAGTTGCCGTCGGATTCGCCGCTGCCGGCGAAGTCAAAGCGGGCGCTGGCAATGCCGGCTTCCGCCAGACGGCGTGACAGCTCCACGTGCACGAAGTTGATCTCGTCGCGGTCGTCGCAAAAACCGTGGAAAAGCACCACGAAGGGCAGCTTTCCTTCGCAGCCGTTGGGGGTGTGCAAAACACCGCGCAGCGCCTGGCCACGAGAGTTGGTGATTTCGATGTGCTGCTCCATGGATGTCCCTTTTGATAGAAATATTTTCGCAAAAACCAGTATAGACGCGTCACCAAACATATGGTGAACAATAAGTATTTACGCTACAAATACCAGCCGTATGGTAGGATAAGCCCGAAAAGGCCAAGGAAAAACCTCGGCCTTTGGACAAATTATCTCGGTTGCGTGGCACTACACAAACACGCGCGGCATGCGCTGGGCAAAGCCAATGGCAATTTCGTGGTCGTTGGAGCCCAGTTTCTGGGCCATCTCGGTGATGGTCACTTCGGCATCGCCCTGCTTGCCCACGATGAGCACCTCATCGCCCACCTGGGGGTTGGCCACTTCGCCGTTTTCGTCAGGACGAATGTCAACCACGAACATGCACTGGTCCATGCAGATGTTGCCCACCTGGCGGCACAGGCGGCCATTCCAGATGAAGCTGGTGTTGCTGGACAGGCCGCGGCGCAGGCCATCAGCGTAGCCCAGGGGCACGGTGCATACGCGCTCGTATTCGGTGGGGTTGTAGTGCAGGCCGTAGCTCACGCCGTCGCCGGGCTCCACCATGCGGGTGTCGGTGATGCGGGCATGCACCGTCATGGCAAGCTGCAGGTCGGCGATGTCGGCAATTTCCGGGCAGGCCATGAAGCCGTACAGGGAGATGCCCAGGCGCACCATGTCGAAGTGCACCTGCGGATAACGCCAGATGGAGGCGCTGTTAGCGGCATGGACGATGCCAGGGTTCACGCCGGCCTCGCGCAGAGCGGCGATGGCCTGCTGGAAGCGAGCAACCTGGGTTTCGAACTCAGCGGTGGCGGGGCAATCGGCAGTAGCGAAGTGGGTGAAGGTGCCCACCAGCTGCAGGGCATCGCAGCCGGCCACAGCCTTCTGGAAATCTACCACGTCGGTCCAGCGCACGCCAATGCGGTTCATGCCGGTGTTCACGGCCATGTGGTAGGGAGCCTTCACGCCGGCGGCTTCGGCGGCAGCGCCGTAGGCCAGAGCGAATTTCGGATCGTAAACAGCGGGCATGACCTGGTGCTTTACCAGCAGCGGAGCGGTTTCCGCCGGAGGCTGGGAGATAATCATCAGGGGTACATCGGTGATGCCTGCCTCGCGCAGCTTGAAGGCTTCGGGAGCGGTGGCGACGCCCAGGTAGTCGGCGCCAGCTTCCAGGGAGGCGCGGGCGCACTCTACGGCGCCATGGCCGTAGCCGTCGGCCTTTACCACGGCCAGCAGCTTGGTGCCGGGCTGCAGCTGGGCGCGGGCGTCTTCCACGTTGTGGCGGATGGCGGATAGGTCGATTTCCAGCCAGCTCCAACGCTGCTGGATTTCAGGAATTTCTTGAGTCATGAGAACGCCTCTTTTTTGGTAATTGATAAATTGCAGGTCCCTATCATAGTGCACTCATCGTGCTATCGCGCGAGTTTTCTGCAAGTTGAAACTTTTACCGCGCCTGAGTGAATCCGGAGCAGGCGAGAAAGGCGACCCGCGTAGTGCAGTTGAAGGTTTCTTCCAGCATTTGGCGCGGATCGGCGAAGGCCCACCAAAGAAGCTGTTGGTGCAGGCTTTGCCGCTGGAAGCTGACGCCCATGGATGCGTCGCGTTGCCGCTGGCCCAGCGCCTGGTAGATGCTGGCGTAAATGCCTTCGAGCCGATGGGGACTCATCAGGTGCTCCTTGTCAATGCGAATTACCGTGAATCCTAGTGCTTCCAACCCGTTTCCGCGGCTTCGATCTTTGTTGGTGCGTGCCTCGCCTGAATGGGATGGCCCTCCGTCGTATTCGACTACCAGGTTGTAATCGGGCCAGTAGAAGTCGGGGGTGATGGTGCTTTGGCCAGCGAGGTCGCGCAGGTGGGCGGGTACTACGAGCTCGTGGTTGCACAAGAACGGCCTGAAAGCGCAGCCGCCAAACTGCTTTCTGAGCAGGAACTCCGCTGCGAATAGGCTTTCGATGGGCGAATGGGTGCCGTCGGAGACATAGCATAGCGCTTGCAATGCTTTGCCTCTGCCTTTGTGGTAGCTGGCGGTTTCCATGGCGCGGGTAAGCTTTTGAACGGAGGTTACCGGCTTGCGCGTGTTTTGCCCCATGAGGTCGTTGCCATCGAGGTAATAGCTGCCGCAGAGCTCGCAGCCAAACGCCGCTAGCTGGCCTATTGACAAAATTTCAGCCATATCCAAGAAGGTCTGCTCGGGCGAGGCAATGTAGATATTTTGGGCGTATTTCAGGAACGCGCCTGTGCGTACGTGGTTTTTGCAAGTGTGGAATCGCTCGGTGTTGCTGTTGTAGGAGCGCTTGGTGCCCGAAACGTGTGAATGGATTGGCCATGAGCCAAAAAGGGTTCCCTCGACGGCAACGCGTGCTGCTGCGGGCGTGTGGATAGTGTTCGCCGATGGCAGAGCCTTCGTTGGAGTTAGGCGATCGATCTGGTCCTGGCTGGCCGTGCGCCAAAAGGTGCAGGCAGTGGTATGTCCGATGAAAATGTTCATGCAGGATACGTTGCCCATCCTGGGGAGCAAAGTCAATAGATTTGGTGTTGTACAACACCCCTTGGCAACCAAAAAAATATAGATGCGAAGGCGAAATCCAAAAATAGGTCAGAAAATGGCAGAAAATCTCAGTTTTTCTAGTCGAGCGCGCGATTGTCCGGGGATTAGGGGTTGTTTTGAGGTCGAAATGAGTGTTTTAAGTCCCAAAACAGCGTCTCGAGGGATGAATGTACTAGAAAAACTGAGATTTTCTGCCACTTTGAAGGCGATTTCAGGATTTGGGGCACAAAAAGGCCCCCGCAGCGCGGGGGCCTTGAAAGATTGCCGTAAAGCTTACTGCTTGGCGTAGTCGCCGATGACGGCAACGATGCGGCGCACGCCGGCGGAAGAGCTCTTCTCCTTCTGGATCTTGAAGCACTCCAGCTCGCGGGTGTTGGAAGCGTGGGGGCCGCCGCACAGCTCGGTGTCGTACTCGCCCATGCTGTACACCTTCACGCGGTCGCCGTATTTGTCGTCGAAGATGCCGACGGCGCCCATGGCGCGAGCTTCTTCGATGGGCATCTCCTGGCACACAACCTCCACCTCTTCGGCGATGGCCTTGTTCACGATGGCCTCAACTTCGGCGATTTCCTCGGGGGTCATCTTGCGCTCGAAGTTGAAGTCGAAGCGCAGGCGCTCGGGGGTGATGTTGGAGCCGCGCTGGAACACGGTGTCGCCCAGCACCTTGCGCAGAGCGCCGTGGAGCAGGTGGGTGGCGGTGTGCAGGCGAGCGGTTTCCTCGGAGCTGTCGGACAGGCCGCCCTTGAAGCGCTTCTCGGCGCCGGCGCGGGAAAGCTCCTGGTGCTTGGCGAAACGCACCTCGTAGTCGGCGGTGTCGACGGTCAGGCCGCGCTCGGCAGCCAGCTCGATGGTGAGCTCCAGGGGGAAGCCGTAGGTGTCGTACAGGTGGAAGGCGTTCTCGCCGTCTACCTGACCGCCCTCGGGGATGCCGTCCATGATTTTGTTGGCCAGCTTGGTGCCCTTGTCGATAGTCTTGGAGAAGGTGTCAATCTCCTTGGCGAACTGCTC